>NZ_JAGPXP010000031.1:0-68594 GCF_018070485.1 Micromonospora sp. C41
GGTCAGGTTAGGGCGGTCAGGGTTTTGGCGTAGGGGGGCGGGACGAAGTTCGGGCCGGCGGGGGTGAACACGTCGGAAGTGGCGGCCGCCTGCCAGGCGGTGTCGGGCAGGGCCGCGACCAGGGCGCGTACCACCGGGGCGTCGCGCCACTGGTCCTGCTGGGCGAGCAGGCTCAGCGCGACCACCGACTCCTCCACCTCGCCGACGCACTCGAACGGCTTGTGCCCGTCGACGCCGAGCAGCTCCCGGTAGCCGGGCACCTGGGACTCGTCGGCCAGCAGGTCGCCGCCGAAGATGCCGGTCAGCCGTTCCCGGGGCATGAACGGGGCCATGGCGAGGAACACGAAGCGGCACTTCGGGCAGTCGCGGCACCAGCGCTCGCTCGCGTCGCGCAGCTTGAACGCGGCGTTGCAGCTGGTCACCACCGCGTCGTACCGGTCGATCTCGGCGAACAGCCGGGCGATGTGCAGCTCGGACAGGGAACGCAGCAGCGAGAAGTACGGCTCGGTGAGCCCGGCGTGCTCGGCCAGCGCCGCGCGCAGCAGCCCTTCCGCCTCGACGCCCTTGGACCACTGGTGGTTGATCTCGTGGCCGTTCCAGATCAGGTTCGGGTCGGACGCCGAGCGCTCGTTCGACATCACCACCGGGCCGAGCCCGTGCAGGACGGCGGTGGCCACGGCGATCAGCGAGTTGATCGCGGTGACCGGGATGTGCCCGTTGCGCGCGCCGGCCGCGTTCAGCTCGAACAGCACCGGGTCCAGCCGCCGCCGGGCGGCCAGCGGCACCAGGTCCGACGCCTCGTTCACCGCCACGATCACGTGGTTCGGGTTGACCGAGAAGGGCACCGGGTCGAGGCCGGCGCGGCGCAGCGCCTCCAGCGTGACGATGGAGTCCTTGCCGCCGCCCACGGCCGACAGCGGCGGCCGGTCGGAGTTGTCCAGCGCCGGCGCCGGATCCACCGTCCCGGCGGGCACCTCGGGACGCAGCTCCAGCACGTGCGGCAGCTCGTTGCGGTACGCGTACTCGGCGAGGCCCTTGGTGTAGACGGCGGTGACCAGCTCGACGGCGGCGGCGCCCAGCGGCGCGGGCAGCACCAGCCGGGGTGGCGCGGCGGCCTTGTAGTAGCTGACACCGGCGACCACGTGCAGCAGCTCCAGCACCCGCGCCAGGGTGGCCGCCGTGGTGTCGGAGACCGGCTCGGCCGGCAGCGGGAGCGTGATCACCTCGGTGAATCGCTGCTCGCCGTCGGGACCGGTCAGGGCGTAGTCGAACAGGACCTCGCCGGTGGCGAAGTCGATCGAGTAGGACGGGAAGGTGAAGGCGTCCATCCGCCGCAGCTGCTCGTTGGGCACACGCCATACTAGGCCCTGGTTCGTCCGCCCGTGTCCGGCTGGGCCGACCCCCACCGCCGTGCACCGACCGAGTCCGAGGAGAGCCCGTGCGCCTGTCTGATCTGCGCGGACGTCATGTCGCCGTCTGGGGCGCCGGCCGCGAGGGCCGGGCCGCGGTGACCGCGATCGCCGCGCACGGGCCGGCCGGCCTGGTCGTCGTCGACGACAGCGCCAACTTCCTCACGCTGCCCTGGGAGGGTCCGCTGGCCGACGCGGCGCCGCTGGTGACCGGCGAGGCGGGCTTCGACCGGCTGGCCGCCGCGGACGTGGTGGTCCGCTCGCCGGGCGTGCCGAACACGCACCCGTGGATGGTGGAGCTGCGCCGCCGGTCCGTGCCCGTCACGCAGGGCAGCGCGCTGTGGATGGCCGACCACGCGGACCGGACCGTCGGGGTGACCGGCAGCAAGGGCAAGAGCACCACGTCCAGCCTGATCAGCCACCTGCTCACCGCGATGGACCGGCCGAACGTGTTCGGCGGCAACATCGGGGTGCCGCTGCTGGACCTGCCGGAGGCGGAGCTGTACGTGCTGGAGCTGTCCAGCTACCAGTGCGCCGACCTGACCGACTCGCCCCGGGTGGCGGTGGTGACCGCGCTGTTCCCCGAGCACCTGGACGCGCACGGCGGTGAGCGGGAGTACTACCGGGACAAGCTGAACCTGGTCGCGCACGGCCCGCACGCCGTGGTGGTCAACGGCGCCGACCCGCGCCTGGCCGCGGAGCTGGGCGACCGGGCCGCGATCCGGGCCGGCTCGCCGGACACCACGCACGTGTCCTCCGGCCCGGACGGCACGCAGTGGTTCCACCTGCGGGACACGCCGCTGTTCCCGCGCGCGGTGCTGCCGCTGGTCGGGCGGCACAACGAGGGCAACCTCTGCGTCGCGCTCGCCGTGCTGGACGCGCTCGGCGTCGACGTGGTGGCGCGCAAGGACAGCCTCGCCGTCGCGGTCGCCGAGTTCCAGGGCCTGGCGCACCGGCTCACCGAGATCGCCGACCCGTCCGGGCTCACGTTCGTCGACGACACGCTCGCCACCAGCCCGTACGCGGCCATGCACGCGATCGACGCGTACGAGGGGCGGCCGTTGACGGTGATCGTCGGCGGCGCCGACCGGGGGCTGGACTACAGCCCGCTGCGCGCGCACCTGGCCGACCGGGAGATCACCGTGATCGGCGTGCCGGACAGCGGCCCCCGCATCGTGGAGGCGCTGTCCGGGCTGCCGTCGGTGCGTACCGAGCTGGCCGACGACCTGGTCGCCGCCGTCGGGCTGTCCCGCAAGCTCACCCCGGCCGGCGGGGTGGTGCTGCTGTCCCCGGCCGCGCCGAGCTACGGCCGGTTCCGCAACTTCGAGCACCGCTCCGAGGTGTTCGCGCAGGCGGTGGCGGACACCGCCCGCTGAGTCAGCCGCGTTCCGCCCGGGCGTCCCGCGACGGCCCCGGCTCGGCCGACAGGAGCGCGTCGAGCGACTCGGTGGGCGCCGAGCTGTCCACCGGTCCACGCGGCCCGGGCGCGGTGGCGGCGACCGCCGTGCCGGCGGCGGGTGTCGCCTCGGCGCGGGCCGGCCGCTGCTTGACCGGGGTCCAGGCGAACGCGAGCGCCCCGCCCACCAGCGCCAGCAGCATGCCGACCAGGAACCCGCCCAGGTTCGAGGTCAGCCAGGAGACCAGCCCGAGCACCAGGGAGAGCACCGCGTAGAAGACCCGTTGCTGCGGGGTGGTGATCAGCAGCACGCCGCAGATCACCAGGATCGCCGGGACCAGGTACGCGGCCAGGCCCTGCGGCCCGACGTGCAGCAGGACGCCGAGCGGCGCGCGCAGCGTCACCAGCATCTCCGCGCCGCCGAGCGCGATGAGCAGCCCGGCGGTGAACGGTCGCGCGCGCCGCCAGCGCCGCCAGCGTGCGCGGACGCCGGCAGCCGTGTGCTGTCCCGGGCTCATGTCAGCACCCGTCGGAGCTGAAGCCCATGCGCAGGTTGGGCAGCGTGAAGATCGCGGCGGTGGTGGCGTAGTTGTTCTGCCGCAGGTTGGTGATGGTCACCGTGTCGGCCTGCTGGGCGAACACGCCCGGGTTGCCCTTGACCCCGGGGACCTTGTCGACGGTGCTGGCGTCCTGCCCGACGTCGATGTTCTTGAAGGAGGCGTTGCCGGCGATCTCGTCGCCGTCGACCACGAGCGTGCGGGCGGTCACCGGCTTGCCGGAATTGCCGGCGGTGATCCGCAGGTTGGTTCCGCCGAGGTTGATGCTCTGGCAGAGGTTGGTCAGTTCGGCCTTGTCGATGGCCGAGACGATCACGAGCACCTGCCCGCCGGTGTCGCCCTGGTTGGGGCTGTCCGGGATCATCTGGTCGAGCGTGGCGAACTGTTCGAACCCGGTCCCCTCCAGCTTGTCGGCGGTGACGGTGAACGGCATGCCCGAGATGGCGAACTGCGCGCCGAGGACACCCTGCGCGGTGAGCATCACCATGCCGGCCGCGCCGACGGTCACGGTGCCGAGCGTGACGGCGAACCGGCGCCAGCGTACGCCGCTTCTCGGTTGATCGATCTGCTCCGACATGCTGGCTCCCTTTCGAGATCAATTCATCCGCGACGATGTGAATTGGATTCGCGGGGCGTCCGCGCCGGGTGGGCGCAGGCCGAAGTTACCGCTGAGTAAAGGGCCGGTCAACTGCCTGTAGCAGATCATTGGACGGCATTTGCCAAAAGCGGCCAAAGTGAAAAACCGCTGCGGTTTCTGATCGGTCAGGGATGAGCGGGCGGCGCGCACGGCGCCGTGGCGGCCGGTCCGTCGTCCGGTCGGGCGGCCCGGGCGGCGCGCCGGGCGCCCTCGGGACCGAGGAACGGCGCGGTGGCCGCGTACGTGAGCACCGGCAGCAGCGCCGGCAGCTCGTCGGGCCGCCCCTGCGCCACCCGCTCACGGATGGTGGCGTGGATGCCGCCGACCACAGTGGACACCAGCGCGTCGCGATCGACCTCCGCCGGCTCCGGACCGGTGCCGGCGAAGAACCGGCGGAAGCTGCGCAGCAGCGCGTCGCGTTCCCGGCGCGCGTCCGGGCCGGCCGCGTCCACCTCGACGAGTGCCATCCGGGCGAACGCGGGCACGCTCGCCAGCACGTCGAGCAGCGTGCGCAGCGCCGCGCGTGCCGCGTCCGGCCAGGCCGGGCCGGCGTCGCGGTAGGCGTCCTCCATCAGGTGCGACACCACGGCGATGCCGTGCCGGTACGCGGCCAGGAACGCGTCCTGCTTGCCGTTGAACAGCGCGTAGAACGCGGGCCGGGTGACTCCGGCCGCGTGGCAGATGTCGCTGACCCGGGCGTTGTCGTACCCCCGGGCGGCGACCTCCCGGACCAGCCCGTCGAAGAGGCGGTCGCGCTGGGTCGCCGCCACCTCCTCGGCCGGCACCCGGCGCGGGCCGCGCTTGATGGCGCGGTCCGGGTCGCGGCCGTGGCGGGCGCCCGGCAGGGGTGCGGGTGCCGGTGACGGCGGGCTCGGGATGGTCACCTGTCGACCTCTCTCGATGCGTTGACTTTACGACCCTCCGGGGTTTATAACTTTCGACACGCTCAGTTCACGCCCCGTCACCGCTGGTGATCTCTCCTCGTCGGTCACCCCGTACGTGTCGAAGGAGGGCCGGATGGCTGCCATTATCGCCGCGCGCACCCGTCCCCCCAAGGCCGGAAAGACCGAGGTGACGCGGCGTCGCCGCACTGCGCCACGCCGCCCGGCCCGCTGAGGCCGCAACGGCGCACCACCACCATCGGCGGCCCGGCCGCCGCACCCACCGGCTCCGTCCATCCCGGACGCCGCCGGAACCGTTTCCTGTCCCACCGCCGGAAGGAACAACCATGCCCAGGTACGGACGCATCGGCGCGGGTCTCGCCGCCCTGGCGCTGCTGACCGGTCTGGTCGGCGCCGCCCCCGCCACCGCCGCACCCACCACCTCGCTGGCCAGCAACGTGCTGACCTACCCGACCGTCGCCGGCACCGCCGTGTCGGTGGGCGACGTCATCCAGGCCAGCCTGCGCAGCGGCACGAACGCCACGTTCTACTCCTCGTCCAGCGGCACCACCGGCATCAAGTGCGCCGCGTCCAGCTTCAGCGCCAAGGTGCTGACCAACCCGACCGCCCCCGGCACCGCGACCGAGAGCCTGACCGCGCAGTCGTTCTCCAGCTGCACCACGAACGTCTTCGGCACCACCGGCGTGCAGAGCATCACCGTCAACAACCTGCCCTACACCACGTCGGTGACCAGCGCCGGCGTGGTCACCATCGCCGGCACGGCGGCCGCGCCGATCCAGAGCACCGTCGTGCTCAACTCGCTGCTCGGCGCGATCACCTGCGTCTACCGCACCAGCACGAACACGCTGACCGGTACGGCGTCCAACGGCACCAACTCGATCACCTTCACCAACCAGACCCTGACCAAGTTCTCCGGCCCGTCGCTGTGCTTCGGCACCGCGTACTTCACCGCCTCGTACTCGCCGGTGAAGGACACCAGCAAGACCGGCAGCCCGGCGGTCTACGTCAACTGACACCCGCTCCCGGGCCGGTGCGCGGCGGTACGCCGGGCGCCGGCCCGCACGCCGGTTCAGCCGGCCGTCAACGTGGCGTGCAGCGCGCGCATCGACCGCAGCGCCGACCGGATCTCCTGCAGGTAGCGGCCCGGCGTCAGGGTCGGCTCCGGCACGTCGACAGCGGCCCGGGCGGCCGGGTCCACGCCGACTGTCTCGATGCCGCACCCGTACGGCACGGCGAGCGTCCGCAGCGCGTCGCAGTGCTGGAACGGCACGTAGATCGGTGCGGTCACCATCAGCACCTCGTCGCCCGCGCGCAGCCGCACGTGCTCGGCCCAGAACCGCTGCGTGTCGGCGGTGTGCGCGCGACGCCGGTCCGGCTCGCTCGACGGCGCGGCGAGCACCCGTACCGGGGGCAGCCCGGCCGGCCGGTAGGTGCGCGAGGACCAGGACCGGTGCGGATGACCGGCGGGCTCGCCGCGCTCGTCGTCCGGCTCGGCCACCCCGAACGCCAGCCGCACCCCGGCGTCGAGGACGTCGACCTCGGTGGCGCAGCCGGACACCCCGGCCGCGTCGAGCGTGCGGCACTCGGCCGCCGAGAGCGGCCGGAAACTGCCCAGCACCGCCACCTCGCCGGTCACCCCGGCCGCCGTCCGGGCCAGCATCGCCGCGTACGCGGTGCGCCGCAGGCAGGCGTGCGCCAGCCCGCCGAGCACCAGCAGGTGCGCGTACCCGGATCGGGCCGGCGCGACGGCGCGGACCAGGCCCAGCGTGGCGGCCGCGCGCAGCACCAGCCCGGCGGTGGCCGGGTCGAACGCCGGCTCCCGGGCGTCCGGGCGCTCCCGTCCCTGCCGGAAGTCCCAGCGGCGGGCGGAGAACACGTCCAGGCCGGCCAGCACCGCCGCGAGGTCGCCGTCGGGCCAGTCGCCGCCGAAGTGCGCCACCAGATCCCGCACCGGGGCGGACTCCACCCAGGACCGGATCCCGGCCAGGAGGTCCGCCCGCGTCGTCCCCGCCACGCCGCCCGGCAACGTCACCTGATCCGTCCGCACCCGCCGGATGCTACCGCCGGGCCGGCCCGCGAAGTGCCGGTTGTCCCGGCCCCGGTCGTGGTGGGAACGTGCGGGGATCCACCTCCGCTGAAGGGTGCGCCGATGACCTCCGACGACCTGCTGGCCCGGCACCGCGCCGTGCTCCCGTCCTGGATGCCGCTCTACTACGCCGAACCGCTGGAACTCGTCGCCGGGTCCGGTCGCCGGGTCACCGACGCGGCCGGCCGGACCTATCTGGACTTCTTCGGCGGCGTGCTGACCACGATGGTCGGCCACGACATCCCGGAGATCCGGGAGGCGGTCGAGCGGCAGCTGCGGACCGGGCTCGTGCACACCTCCACGCTCTACCTGATCCGCCGGCAGGTCGAGCTGGCCGAGAAGATCGCCCGGCTCTCCGGCATCCCGGACGCCCGCGTGTTCTTCACCAACTCCGGCACCGAGGCGAACGAGGCCGCGCTGCTGGTCGCCACGAACCACCGGCGCTCGCACCAGATCCTCGCGGTGCGCAACAGCTACCACGGCCGGTCGTACGCGACGATGGGCGTCACCGGCAACCGCGGCTGGTCGGCCAGCGCGCTGAACCCCTTGCAGGTGGCCTGGCTGCACTCGGGGGAGCGGCTGCGCGGGCTGCTGGCCCGGCTCGACGCCGCCGACCGGGTCGACGCGGCGGTCGAGGACCTGCGCGAGGTGCTCGCCACCCAGACCGCCGGCGAGGTGGCCTGCCTGATCGCCGAGCCGGTCCAGGGTGTCGGCGGCTTCGTGCACGGCCCGGACGGGCTCTTCGCCGCCTGGAAGAAGGTGCTCGACGAGCACGGCATCCTGCTGATCAGCGACGAGGTGCAGACCGGGTGGGGCCGTACCGGCGAGCACTTCTGGGGCTACCAGGCGCACGGCGTGACCCCGGACCTGCTCACCTTCGCCAAGGGCATCGGCAACGGCTTCGCGCTCGCCGGGGTGGTCGGCCGGGCCGAGGTGCTGGAGTCGGTGCCGGCGATCAGCTTCTCCACGTTCGGCGGCAACCCGGTCTCCACCGCGGCCGGCAACGCGGTGCTCGACTACCTGCTCGACCACGACCTCCAGGGCAACGCCGCCCGGGTCGGCGCGATCCTCGGCGACGGCCTGCGCGCGGCCACCGCCGGTCTGGACCGGGTCGCCGAGGTACGCGGCAAGGGCCTGATGCTCGCCGTCGAGTTCGTCCACCCGGGCACCGTCGAGCCGGACGCGGCGCTGACCACCCGCGTGTTCGAGGCGTGCCGGGCCGGCGGCCTGCTGGTGGGCAAGGGCGGCCTGTACGGCAACGTGATCCGGATGGGCCCGCCGCTGACGCTCACCGAGGACGAGGCCCGGGAGGGCCTGGCGATCCTGGTCGACGCGATCCGCGCCTCGATCGAGGCGTGACCATCAGCCCGGCCGGTCCCGTCCGGACCTGAGCAGCCGCAGCAGACCCGCCCCGGCCAGGTACGCCACCAGCGCCGGGGCGGGCAGGCCCAGCGGCTCTGGTCCCTCTTTGGGCGTGAGGCTGTTCAGCAGCAGGCCGACGAGCACGCCCGCGTACCCGGCGAGGGCCAGCCCGGCGCGCAGCCGCCGCCTCCCGACGCCGGCCGGGCCGGTCGCGGCCGGACGGCGGGTCCGGGCCTCGACCGGGCCGAAGACGGCGACCAGCACGGCCAGCACCGCGGCCAGCGCGAGCAGCCACGGTACGCGCCACGCCCACCAGGCCGCCGAGCCGACCGGGGGAGTGGGCAGCACGCCGAGCGCGTCCAGCAGGCCGACCAGCAGCACCGCGGCGGTCAGGTGCCAGAGGAACAGGGTGAGCACCACGGCGTTGACCGCGAGCACCGCCTGCCAGGGGCCGGACCGGCGCAGCCAGCGCCCGGCCGGGCGCCGCAGCAGCAGGATCAGGCCGAGCTGGGCGGCCGCGGCGGCCATCAGCGCCAGGCTCGGCGGCGCCGCGTTGTCCAGCCGCTCGCCGGGGACGTGGAGCATCGCCACCGGGTACGGTCCGGCCACCGTGAGCAGAACCAGCGCGACCAGGCCGCCGCCGAGCAGTACCGCCCCGGCCCGGCCGGACAGCGGCAGCCGGCGGCGGAACAGGCCACGCGGCGCGGCGTGTCCGGCGCGGGTGTCCGGCCGGGCGGCGTCGTACCAGGCGAACCCGACCTGGTGCACGGCCAGCCAGCCCAGCAGGTAGTTGCCGTCGGCGAGCACGGCCGGGCCGAGGAGCCGGCCGAGGTCGCCGAGCGCGACCAGGGCCACGAGCGCCACCGGCACGGCGAGCCCGAACCGGCGGTGCAGCGCGTACATCGGCGGGGTCAGCGCCACCACCGCGACGTAGGCGACCAGGAACCACAGCGGGATGGTGGCGAACCAGATCACTTCGCGCACCTGCGCCGCGTCGGCGCCGCGCAGCGTGGCGATCCCCGCTCCCGCCGCCAGGACCAGCAGCAACACGGTGGTGGGGCGGATCAGCCGGGCGCTGCGGTCGACCAGCCAGCCCGTCGCCGAGCCGCCCCGGCGGCGGCGTGAGGTGAGCGAGGCGGCGTTGGCGTAGCCGCCGACCAGGAAGAACACCGGCATCACCTGGGCCACCCAGGTCAGCGGCCAGGCCCAGCGCAGGTCCGCCAGCGCGGAGTGGCCGGCGGGGCGGCCGTTGTCGTACCCGATCACCGTGACGCCCCAGTGGCCGAGCACGACCATGGTGATGGCCAGCGCCCGGAGCAGGTCGATGTAGCGCTCCCGCCCCGGCGGCGTGCGTTGCGCGAGCTGCCGCAGGCGGCGCATGAAGTCAGGCTAGGCCAGCGCGCCGCGACCGGTACGGATAACGGATCGGTCGAGAGGGGTTGTGGTCCCCGTCGCACTGTCGTAGAAATTCTTCAGTGGAAATGCCTTATGTGAAGACAAGCGACAGATCGTTCACCGGGCGTACCCGAACCGAGGAGATGCGATGAACAGGCGTGAGATCCTTCGGCGCAGCGCCGCCGCCGGCCTGCTGGCCACCCCTGCCGCCGGCCTGCTCGCCGGCTGCGCCACCTCCGGTGGCGGCGACGAGGGCGACGGCGGCGCGTACAAGGGCACGAAGAGCGAGCAGAACCCGCTCGGCGTGGCCGAGGACGCCCCGCTGGAGGTGGTGATCTTCAACGGCGGCTTCGGGGAGGACTATGCCAAGGCCCACGAGGCCATGTACAAGGAGCGGTACCCGAAGGCGGAGATCAAGCACTCGGCCACCGCGGAGATCAGCAAGACGCTCCAGCCCCGCTTCGTCGACGGCAGCCCGCCCGACGTGGTGAACAACTCCGGCGCCGGCCAGATCGACTTCAACGGCCTGGTCTCCCAGAACGCGCTCGCCGACCTGGGCGAGCTGCTCGCCGCCCCCAGCCTCGACACGCCCGGCAAGACGGTCAAGGACACGCTGCTGCCCGGCACCGTGGAGGTCGGCTCCTACGACGGCCGGTTCCTGGTCCTCAACTACACCTACACGGTGTACGGCATCTGGCACTCCACCAAGCTGTTCGCCGACCGTGGCTGGGAGGACGCCAAGACCTGGGACGACCACATCGCGCTCTGCCGCCGGATCAAGGCCGCCGGCATCGCCCCCTGGACGTACGCCGGTGTGCACCCCCGCTACATGAGCTGGCCGCTGATCTCCACCGCGATCAAGCTCGGCGGCCCGTCCGTCGCGCTGGCGATCGACAACCTGGAGCCGAACGCCTGGAAGTCGGACGCGATGAAGACCGCCGCCGACGCCTGGCACCAGATCGTCAAGGACAAGTTCATCCTCGCCGGCTCCCCGGGCCTGGACCACAAGCAGTCGCAGACCGCCTGGTGCCAGGGCAAGGCCGCGTTCATCTCCTGCGGCTCCTGGCTGGAGAGCGAGCAGAAGGACGTCACCCCGCCCGGCTTCAACATGACGGTCGCGCCCACGCCGAGCCTGGGCAGCGGCGACAAGCTGCCGTACGAGGCGATCCGCGGCACCGCGGGCGAGCCGTTCATGGTGCCGGCGAAGGCGAAGAACGTAGCCGGTGGCCTGGAGTACTTCCGGACCATGCTGTCCCGCAAGGGCGCGCAGGACTTCACCAAGAAGGTCGCCAGCCTGCCCGTGGTCGCCGGCGCCACCGAGGGCGTCGACCTGCCGTATGGGCTCAGCACCGTGGTCAAGGCGCTCGACGCGTCCGGGTCCAACGGCTTCAACTGGGTCTACAACAACTACTATCGCAAGCTGGAGCGCAACCTCGTCGACGCGGCCTGCGGCGAGTTCTTCAGCGGCCGGATCGGCCCGGCCGAGTTCCTCGACCAGTGCCAGAAGGGCGCCGACTCGATCGCCGGAGACAGCTCGGTCAAGAAGTACAAGCGGTCGGCGTGATGCGACAGGGCCGCCTCCCCCTGATCCTCACGTTCCTGCTGCCCCCGCTGGCGCTGTACGGCATCTTCGTGCTCTCGCCGTACCTCCAGGCTTTTCAGATCTCCACCACCGACTGGATGGGCTACTCCGCGCAGGCCGACCCGGTCGGCATGGCGAACTTCCGCACGCTGCTGCACGACGGGTACGTGTGGAACGCCCTGAAGAACAACGCGATCCTGCTCGCCGTGGTGCCGGTGGTGACGATCGGGCTGGGCCTGTTCTTCGCCAGCATGCTCACCATGGGCGGCCGCCGGGGCCGGGCCGGGGTGACCGGGGTGCGGGGCACCTCGGTCTACCGGCTCGTCTACTTCTTCCCGCAGGTGCTCTCCGTGGTGATCATCGCGCTGCTCTGGAAGGAGATCTACAGTCCGACGAGTGGCCTGCTCAACGGCGCCCTGCGCGCCGTCGGGCTGGCCACTCCGGCCTGGCTCGGCGACCCGCGCTTCGCGTTCTGGTGCGTGCTGGCGGTGATGGTGTGGAGCAACGTCGGCTTCTACGTGGTGCTCTTCGGCGCCGCCATGCAGGCCATCCCGCGTGACATCTACGAGGCGGTGCTGCTCGACGGCGCGTCCCGCACCACGATGCTGCGGAAGATCACCATTCCGCTGCTCTGGGACACCATCCAGGTCGCGTGGATCTACCTGGCCATCGCGGCGCTGGACGGCTTCATCCTGGTCCAGCTCATGACCAACGGCGGGCCGAACTTCTCCTCCGACGTGATCGGGCTGCGGATGTACGACACGTCGTTCGGCAGCGAGAACAAGTTCGGGTACGCCTCGGCGATCGGTGTGGCGATGTTCTTCCTGACCCTCTCGGTGGCGGTGCTGGCGCTGCGCACCGCCCGGCGCGATCGGATCGAGTACTCGTGACCACCGTGGACACCGGCGCCCCGGGCGCCGAGGCGACCCGCGCGGCGACCCCGGCCGACCGTCCGCCCCGGCGTGAGCTGGGCGTGGCGAACGTCTTCTCGCACGGCTTCCTCATGCTCTGGGCGGCCATGACGGTGCTGCCGCTGGCCTGGATGGTGCTCAGCTCGCTGAAGAGCAACGGCGAGATCATCGCCGAGCCGTGGGGGCTGCCCGAGGCGCTGCGCTTCGACAACTGGGCGCGGGCCTGGAGCACCGCGCACATCGGCCGGTTCTTCTTCAACAGCCTGGTGGTGGTGTCCGGCTCGCTGAGTCTGACCATGCTGCTCGGCGCCACCGCCGCGTACGTCTTCGCGCGCTACGAGTTCCGCGGCCGGCAGGTGGTCTACTACCTGTTCGTCGGCGGCATGATGTTCCCGGTGTTCCTGGCCCTGGTGCCGCTGTTCTTCGTGGTCCGCAGCGTCGGCCTGCTCGGCACCTGGCCCGGCCTGATCCTGGTCTACACCGCCTACTCGCTGCCGTTCACGGTGTTCTTCCTGACCGCGTTCTTCCGGACGCTGCCGACCTCGGTGGCGGAGGCCGCGCTGATCGACGGGTGCGGGCACTTTCGGCTGTTCTTCCGGGTGATGCTGCCGATGGCGCGACCGGGACTGATCAGTGTCGGGATCTTCAACTTCCTGAGCCACTGGAACCAGTTCCTGCTGCCCCAGGTGCTCATCCCCGGCGACGGGCAGGACCGGATGCTCGCCCAGGGCCTGAGTTCGCTCGCGGTCAGCCAGGGCTACGCCGGTGACTACGCCCAGTTGTTCGCCGGCCTGACCATCGCGGTGCTGCCGGTCCTCGTGGTGTACGTGGCGTTCCAGCGTCAGGTCCAGTCCGGACTGACCGCGGGGCAGCTCAAGTGAGGTGGTTGCCACAGGCAACGGGGCAGTGGGGAAGATCGAACTGACCTAGTGTGGGCCGGCACGCTCATCTATCGACAGGAATCTCATGTTCTTCCTCATCTACACGCTGTTGCTGCTGCTCGGCGGCATCGCGATGGTCGCGGTAGGCGTGGCCGTCAAGGAACAGGGGACCGGCTCCCGCATCCTCAACGTAGTCGTCGGCCTGGCCTTCTTCGGGTACGGCTTCTACCTGCTGTTCCTCTTCGACGGCGACAGCTACCGGATCTTCTTCTACGTCTTCGTCCTGCCGATCCTGCTGATCGTGCGCGCGGTGAAGGCGCGCAAGGAGGCACGCGAGCAGGCGGCGGCGCAGCAGTTCGCGGGCGCGCCGCAGCAGCCGGGGATGTACCCGGCGGGACAGGGCCAGCCCGCGCCGTACGGCGCGCCGCAGGGTCAGCCGGCGCAGTACGGCGCGCCGCCGCAGGGGTATCCCGGTCAGGCGCCGCAGCAGCACGCGGCGTACCCGCCGCACGCCGGGCAGCCGGCGCCGCAGGGCTGGCAGCCGGGGCAGCCGGGCGGTCCGAACGCCTGAGCGGGTGGCGGAGGCCGGTCGGCAGATCCCGGCCGGCCTTCGTTCCGCTTGACCGGTAGGAAATTTCCTACCTATGCTGGCGGGCATGTCCGTCACTCACGCGCAGATCGTCTCCGTCCCCGTCGGCGACCAGGACCGGGCCCGCGACTTCTACGTCGACGTCCTCGGCTTCGACCTGGTCCGGGACAACCCGATGCCGGACGGCCGCTGGGTCCAGGTGGCGCCCCGGGGCGCGGTGACCACGCTGACGCTCGTCACCTGGTTCGACAGCATGCCGGCCGGCTCGCTGCGCGGGCTGGTGCTGGAGAGCGACGACCTCGACGCGGACGTGGCCCGGCTGCGCGAGCGGGGGGTGGCGTTCGCCGAGGACAGCGTCCAGGTCGTGCCCTGGGGGCGCTATGTCACCTTCGCCGACCCGGACGGCAACGGGCTCGTCCTGCAGGAGACCCGTGTCTGAGCCGGACGTGTTCGCGGCGCTGGCCAACCCGACCCGGCGGGAGGTGCTGCGGCTGCTCCGCGACGAGGGGGAGCAGCCGGTGCAGCGGCTCGCCGACCGCTTCGAGATGCGGCGTCCCAGCCTGTCGGAGCACCTGCGGGTGCTCAAGGACGCCGGGCTGGTGACCGAGCGGCCCGTCGGCCGGCAGCGGGTCTACGCGCTGCGCCCCGAGCCGCTGCGGGAGGTGGCCGACTGGCTCACCCCGTACGAGCGGTTCTGGCGGCAGCGGCTGGCCGGCCTGGGCGACGTGCTGGACGCGATGCCGGATGAGTGAGCCGACCCGCATCGCGGTGGACCAGTTCCTGCCGCACCCGCCCGCCAAGGTGTGGCGCGCGCTGACCGATTCCGATCTGATCGGACGCTGGCTCATGCCGAACGACTTCCGGCCCGTACGCGGGCACCGGTTCACGTTCCGGACCGACGCGCGACCCGGCCAGCGGTTCGACGGGACGGTCCACTGCGAGGTGCTGGAACTGGACGAGCCGCGCCGGATGCGGTGGGCCTGGCGCGGCGGCACGCTCGACACGGTGGTCACCTGGACGCTTGTGCCCGAGGGGCGGGGCACCCGGCTGTTCCTGGAGCACGCCGGGTTCGATCCGGACGATCCGCTTCAGCGGCGTACCTTCACGCTGCTCGACGGCGGCTGGCGTACCCACGTCTGGGCGCGCCTCGCCGCCGCGCTGACCGCGCTGCCCTGACCCGCCGCAGCGCGGGTCAGGCGGGTGGGGGCACGAGGCGGGCGTGCAGCGCCGCCGGGTCGGTCACCTCGGGCAGGTCCCGGGCGGCGAGCCAGGCCGCGGCGGCGGCCCCGTCCCCGGCGCTGAGCAGCGGCGCGTCCGGCCAGCGGCCGGCCAGCTCCGCGCGTACCGCGCCGGCCAGCGGGGTGTCGCCGGTGAGCAGCCCGCCGCCGAGCACCACGGGGTCGGCCGCTCCCGGCGGGCGGATCCGGGACACGCTCTGCGCCAGCGCCGCGGCGGCCTCGGCGATCAGCGCGACCGCCGTGGGCTCCCCGTCGCGGGCCGACGACACCACGAGCGGCGCGAGCCGGGCCAGTTCCACCGGCGGTCGCCGGGTCACCGCCTGCACCACGGCGTCGACCGTCGCGCGCGGTCGGTCGTCCACAGCGGTCGCGCCGGTCAGTTCCGACAGCACCCGTCGGCCCAGGTCGCCGGGGGCTTGTGCGCGGTCCAGACCGGTCAGCAGCCGGCGGACCGCCTCGCGGCCGAGCCAGAACCCCGAGCCGGCGTCGCCGAGCAGCCAGCCGTGGCCGTCGGCGACACGGTCCAGCCGCAGGTCGCGTACCTGGGCGGCGATCGCGCCGGTGCCGGCGATGAGCACCGTGCCGTCCGGGGCGGCGGTGCCGGAGGCGTAGGCGACCAGCGCGTCGCCGTGCACCGCGTACGGGCAGCGCAGTCCCGCCTCGGCCCAGGCGCTGGCGAACGCGTCGCGGCCGTTCGGGTCGGCCAGGAGGCGGCCGGCCCCGGCGAGGCCGATGACGCCGGCGCGTACCCGGGTCGGGTCGATGCCGGCGAGCGCCGCGCGCAGGGCGGCGAGCAGCTCGGCGGCGGCCCGGTCGGCGCCGTGACTGGTCGGGTTGCCGCCGCCGGCCCGGCCTTCGCCCAGGCGGGCGCCGTCGAGGCTGAGCGCTGCCGCGCGGGTCGACGTACCCCCGACGTCGAGGCCGACCACGACGGTGTCCGACATGGTCCCCATGCTGGTCGGCCGCGTCGCCGGACGCAAGATCGCGGTCGTGCGCCAGGTAACAGTTTGAAAACTTCGCCCACGGCCTTGACACGGAGGGGCCTTCAGTAAGAACTTTTACCACTAACAGTTAACACTCTTTTCCGAAAGGCGCCCGCCGATGGTCGAGCACGAGGTGGAGACTTCCGCGGCGACCGCGGTGGTCGATGCCGGTCCGGCCGACCGGCTGGGCGCCGACGGTGTGCTGGCCCGGGTCCGGGCCGGCGCGGGGGAGTTGACCGGCGCGCTGCGCCGGGTCGCCGAGCACGTGCTCAGCGACCCGGAGGCGGCGGCCCGGGCCACCATCGTCGAACTGGCCGAGCGCAGCGGCACGTCACCGGCGACCATCACCCGGTTCTGCCGGGCGATGGGCTTCGAGGGGTACGCCGACCTGCGGCTCGGCATCGCCGCCGAGACCGGACGGGCCCGTTCCGCCGGCTGGACCGTCGACATCGGACGCGAGATCCAGCCCGGCGACCCGCTCTCCCGGGTGCTCGACCAGATCATGGCCGCCGACACGCGGGCCATGCACGACACCGCCGCGCTGCTGGACCTGGCCGAGGTGGAACGCGCAGCGGTCGCCATCGCCGGGGCCAGCCGGGTGAACATCTTCGGGGCCAGCGGCAGCGCGCTGGTCGGCGAGGAGATGCAGTTCAGCCTGCACCGCATCGGGGTCGCGGCGTGGGCCTGGAACGACGTGCACGAGGGGCTGGCCAGTGCCGCGCTGCTGGGCGCCGGGGACGTCGCGCTCGGCATCTCGCACACCGGGCAGACCCGGGAGACGATCGAGCTGCTCGCCGAGGCCGGCAGCCGCGGCGCGACCACAGTCGCGCTGACCGGCTTCCCCCGCTCGCCGCTGGCCGAGCTGGCCGACATCGTGCTGGTCACCGCCAGTCAGGCGACCACGTTCCGGCCGGACGCGCTCTCCGCCCGGCATCCCCAGCTCGTCGTGCTCGACCTGCTCTACATCGCGGTGGCGCAGCGTACCCACGACCGCGCCCACGCGGCCTTCCGGCGTACCGCCCAGGCCGTCGACGGGCACAAGGCCGCGAAGGGGTCCCTCTCATGATCAGTGCCCAGCGGTACGCCGACGCGGTCCGCCCGGTGCTCGACCGGCTGGTCGACACCCAGGCGGTCGCGGTGGACCGGGCGGCCGACCTGATCGCCTCCGGCCTGCGCGCCGGCGGCGTCCTCCAGGCGTTCGGCGCCGGTCACTCCGAGGCGTTCGCCGCCGAGCTGGTCGCCCGGGCCGGCGGCCTGGTCCCCGCCAACCGGCTCTCCCTGCACGACCTCGTGCTGCACGGCGACGCGCCCCGCGACGTGCTCGCCGATCCGAAACTGGAACGCGACCCGGCCGTGGCGCACCAGCTCTACGCGCTGGCGGCGCCGCAGCCGGAGGACGTGTTCGTGGTCGCCTCGCAGTCCGGCATCAACGGCTCGGTGGTCGAGCTGGCGACGCTCGTCAAGCGCGGCGGCCACCAGCTGATCGCTGTCACCTCGGTCGAGCACACCGCCCGGGTAGCTCCTCGGCACCCGTCCGGGCACCGGCTCGCCGACCTCGCCGACGTCGTGCTGGACAACGGCGCGCCGTACGGCGACGCACTGCTGCCGCTCGAGGGCGGCGGCGCGGTCTGTGCGGTCTCCTCGGTCACCGCGGCGCTGCTGGCGCAGCTGCTGACCGCCGAGGTCGTACGACGGTTCCACCAGGCCGGAGAGGTACCCCCTGTCTACCTCTCCGCCAACGTCCCCGGTGGGGACGAGCACAACCTCGCCCTCGAGTCGCGGTACGCCGGGCGCCTCCGGCGGACCGCCTGACCCGACACCACAAGGAGAGACAAGATGTCGGTTACTCCCGAGAAGTTCGGCGACGTCAGCCGTCGGACCCTGCTGCAGCGTGCCGCGGCAGCCGGTCTGCTGGCCGTACCGGCGGCGGGTCTGCTGAGCGCGTGCGCCGGCAGCGAGCCGAGCAAGTCCGACGGCGGCGGCGCGGCCAAGAGCAAGGACAACCCGTTCGGCGTCAAGGACGGCAGCGCGGTCAAGGTGGTGGTCTTCAACGGCGGCCTGGGCGACCAGTGGGCCAAGGAAGACAAGGTCATCTTCAACGCCAAGCACCCGAACATCACGGTCAACATGTCTTCCACCCAGAAGATCAAGACCGAAGAGCAGCCCAAGATGGCGACGCAGCCGAGCGACCTGGTGATGAACTCGGGCGCCGACATGATGGACCGCAGCACGCTGATCAACGAGGGCGCGATCGAGCCGCTGGACGACCTGCTCACCGCGCCGGCCTGGGACAGCGAGGGGACCGTCGCCGACAGCCTGCTGCCCGGCACGGTCGCCGACGGTACGCAGAACGGCAAGTTCTACGTCGTCAACGTGGCGTACACGGTCTGGGGCAACTGGTACAACGCGGCCCTGTTCAAGAAGGAGGGGTGGACGGCGCCGACCACCTGGGACGAGTTCTTCGCGCTCGCGCCGAAGATCAAGGCCAAGGGCATGGCGCCGTACGTGCACGACGCGGTGCACGGCTACTACCCGCGCTGGGCGCTGTTCGCCAGCATCTGGAAGGCGGTCGGCAAGCAGGCAGTCGTCGACATCGACAACCTGAAGGACGGCGCCTGGAAGGCCGACGGCATCGTCGCGGCGCTGGAGCCGTGGGAGAAGCTGGTCAAGGACAAGCTGCTGCTGCCGGGCAAGCTCGACCACACCCAGTCGCAGCAGGCGTTCCTGGACGGCAAGGCGGCCTTCATCCAGGTCGGCACCTGGCTGAAGAACGAGATGGCCGCGACCATCCCGCCGGGCTTCGAGATGACCATCTCCGACTACTGGAGCAAGAGCGGGGACAAGGCCGCCAAGGACGTCTTCGCCTCCTCCGGCGAGGGGTTCGTGGTGCCGAGCAAGGCGCCGAACAAGGAGGCCGCGAAGGAGTTCCTGCGGGCCATCCTCTCCAAGGCCGGCTCGGCGAAGTTCGCCGAGCTGACCAAGTCGCTGGCCTCCACCAAGGGCTCCGGCGACAACGTCCAGGACACCGCGCTGGCGTCGGCGAACTCGCTGATGAAGAACGGCAGCTCGGACCTGATCTCGGTGAAGTTCCCGGACTTCTACGCCGACCTGGACAAGGAGAGCCAGAACCTCTCCGAGGAGCTGATGGCCGGCCGCCTGACCGCGCAGCAGTTCGTCGACAAGATGCAGGCGGCCGCCGACAAGGTCGCCAAGGACTCGTCGATCAAGAAGCAGACCCGCACCGCCTGATCACCGCGAGGAAGTGAGTCCAATGCGGCACGGAGTCGCGCGTTTCGTCACGGGCTTCCTGGCCCTGCCCGTCGCGCTGTACCTGTTCTACGTGGTGTGGCCGTTCGCCCAGGCGGCGGGATACTCGCTGACCGACTGGGGCGGGTACTCCGATTCCCAGCGCTTCGTCGGGCTGGACAACTACGTCCGGCTGTTCTCCGACGAGCTGATCCGGAAGGCGTTCTGGCACAACGTGTTCTTCCTGGTCACCGTGCCGCTGTTCACGATCGCGCTGGCCCTGTTCCTCGCGTTCCTGCTCAACGTGGGCGGACGCGAGGACAGGGCCGGCATCCGCGGAGTCTTCGGCTCCGGGATCTACAAGGTCATCTTCTTCTTCCCGCAGGTGCTGTCGCTGGTGGTCATCGCCGTCATGTGGCAGCAGATCTACCGCACCGACGGGCAGGGCCTGATCAACGGCCTGCTCATCAAGATCGGGCTGGTCGACGCGGACAACCCGATCGCCTTCACCGCCGACCCGGAGCCGTTCCTCGGCGTGCCGGCGGTGCTCTGGTGGCTGCTGTTCATCGCGGTGTGGAGCGGCGCCGGCTTCTACATGGTGCTGTTCTCCGCCGCGATGCAGTCGATCCCGAAGGACATCTACGAGGCCGCCATCCTCGACGGCGCCGGCCGGTTCCACACGTTCTTCAAGGTGACGCTGCCGCTGCTGCGGGACAGCATCTCGGTCGCCTGGGTCTATCTGGGTTTCATCGCGCTGGACATGTACGCGCTGGTCTTCGTCATGACGCCGAGCCAGGGCGGACCGAACCACGCCAGCGAGATCTTCGCCTCGGTGATCCAGTTCAACGCCTTCCAGAAGGGCCAGTTCGGTTACGCCTGCGCGATCGCCGTCGCGCTGGCCATCTTCACCATCCTGCTGGCCGCGCTCCAGCTGAGGATCACCCGCCGCGAGCGGATCGAGTTCTGAGGAGGTCTGGACGATGAGTACGGTGACGCACCCCTCCGGTCCGGCCCGGTCCGACACGGCGCCGCCGGCCCGCCCGCCCGCGGCCCGGCGGGACGTCGGCAACGGCTTCGGCGGCCGGATCTTCAACGGCTTCTCGCACCTGTTCCTCGCGGTCTGGGCGATCATGGTGGTCTACCCGCTGCTGTGGGTGGTGATGTCGGCGCTCAAGACCGACTCCGAGGTGATCCGCGAACCGCTGTCGCTGATCCCCGACGCGCTGCAGTGGGACAACTTCGCCCGGGCCTGGACCGCCGGGATCGACAGCTTCTTCCTGAACACGCTGCTCGTGCTCGTGTTCAGCGTGACGCTGACGATGCTGCTCGGCTCGATGGCCGCGTACGCGCTGGCGCGCTACGAGTTCCGCGGCAACCGGCTGATCTACTGGATGTTCCTGTCCGGGCTGACGCTGCCGATCTACCTGGCCGCGGTGCCGCTGTTCAAGGGCGTCTACAACACCGGGGTGAGTCTTCCGCTGCTCGGCCCGAACAAGCACCTCATGCTGATCCTGGTCTACGTGGCCTGGTCGCTGTCGTTCACGATCTTCTTCATGCACTCGTTCTTCCGGACGCTGCCCGACTCGATCGCCGAGGCGGCCCAGGTCGACGGGGCGTCGCACACCCGCACCTTCTTCAGCGTGATGCTGCCGATGGCCAAGCCGGGCCTGATCAGCATCGGCATCTTCAACGTGCTCGGCCAGTGGAACCAGTGGTACCTGCCGACGCTGCTCATGCAGTCGGTCTCCGGCGAGCCGAAGAACCAGGTGATCGCCCAGGGGCTGATCGAGCTGTCGGTCAACCAGGGCTACAAGTCGGACTGGAGCGGACTCTTCGCCGGTGTCACCATGGCGATGCTGCCGGTGCTGATCGTGTACATCGTCTTCCAGCGCCAGGTGCAGTCCGGCCTCACCGCCGGCGTCGGCAAGTAGCCCTCCGGACGCAAGGAAGGGCCCCTTGTTAACGCTCAGCGTTAAGAAGGGGCCCTTCCTCTACCGCAGGCGTTAAGAGGGGGCCCTTCCTTACACGCGGAGCGTGTCGGGGGGAGGGGGCAGAATGCGTCCGTGCTGATGGCGGTGGTGGCGGACGAGCGGGGCGGCGGCGTGCTGCAACCGCTGCAC
Organism: Micromonospora sp. C41; assembly: GCF_018070485.1. Lineage (NCBI taxonomy): Bacteria > Bacillati > Actinomycetota > Actinomycetes > Micromonosporales > Micromonosporaceae > Micromonospora > Micromonospora sp. C41. Next base: position 21,295 of record NZ_JAGPXP010000031.1, read on the forward strand.
GCCGACGGCACCCCGGCCGGCCCGGCCGAGGAGGTCACCGACCTGGCCGCCGCGGTGGCCGCCCGCGAGGCCGCCGAGCACCCCCGCTGGCTCTGGGCCGCCTGGGCGGGCGTCTACCCGGCGCTGCTGCGCGCCGGGGTGCGCCTCGACCGCTGCCACGACGTCGAGCTGACCGAGGCGCTGCTGCTCGGGCACGCCGGCCGTTGGGGCGAGCCCCGCGCGCTGCCGGCCGCCTGGGCCCGGCTGACCGGCGCGCCGGTACCGCCGGACCCGGCGCCCCGCCCGCCCGAGCCGCCGGGCCAGGCCCAGGCCGCGCTCTTCGAGCCGCCGTCGGGCCCGCCCGGTCCGGGCGTCACGGCGTTGACCCGGGTGTACGCCGACCAGCTCGCCCGGATCGCCGCGACCACCCATCCCGGCCGGTTCCGGCTGCTGGTGGCCGCCGAGTCGGCGGGCGCGCTGGTCGCCGCCGAGATGGGCGCGGCCGGTCTGCCGTGGCGCGTCGACGTGCACGACGCGATCCTGGCCGACCTGCTCGGTGAGGCGTCACCGGTGGGCGGGCCGCCGCGTCGGCTGGCCGAGTTGCAGGCCCGGATCGCCGACGCGTTCGGCGTACGCCAGGTGCACGCCGACTCGCCGGCGGAGCTGTTGCGGGCGTTCGCCCGCGCGGGCGTGGACCTGCCGAACACGCGGGCCTGGGTGCTGCGCGGGGTGGAGCATCCGGCGGCGCCGCTGGTCCTGGAGTACAAGGAGCTGTACCGGATCTGGACGGCGCACGGCTGGGCCTGGCGCGACGCCTGGGTCGCCGGCGGCCGGTTCCATCCGGAGTACGTGCCGGGCGGCGTGGTCTCCGGCCGGTGGGCGACCCGGGGCGGTGGGGCGTTGCAGATGCCGAAGGTGATCCGGCAGGCAGTGGTGGCGGACCCGGGCTGGACGTTCGTGGTCGCCGACGCGGGCCAGCTCGAACCGCGCGTGCTCGCGGCGGTCTCCGGTGACGAGCGGCTCGCCGCGGCGGGTGGGGCCGGTGACCTGTATGCCGCGCTGGCCCGGGACGCGTTCGCCGGTGACCGGGCGAGGGCCAAGGTGGCCCTGCTCGGGGCGATGTACGGGCAGACCGGCGGCGCGGCGGTGCCGGCGCTGGCGGTGCTGCGGAAGAACTATCCGACCGCGTTCGGCTACGTCGAGGCGGCGGCGCGCACCGGTGAGGCGGGCGGGCTGGTCCGGTCCTGGCTGGGGCGTACCTGCCCGCCGGGGTCGGCGGGGTTCGCCGAGGGTGAGGAGGCGCTGCCCGACGGCGAGGCCGACCCGCACAGCCCGTCGGCCCGGGCGGCCCGGTCGCGTGGCCGTTTCACCCGCAACTTCGTCATCCAGGCCACCGCCGCCGAGTGGGCCTCCACGCTGCTGGCGACGCTGCGCACCGAGCTGGCGGGCACGACGGCGGAGCTGGTGTTCTTCCAGCACGACGAGGTGGTGGTGCACTGTCCGGCCGGGCGGGCGGCGGCGGTCGCGGAGGCGGTGACCGCGACCGGCGCGCGGGCCACCCGGCTGCTGTTCGGCGACACTCCGGTCCGGTTCCCGCTCGACCTGTCCACTGTCGACTGCTACGCAGACGCGGCATAGTCACGCAAATTTCCGTTTTGCCCCGCTACCCGCTCCCGGTGGCGCTCGTTGGGCCCGGTGTGCGTACGACGGGACGGACCGGGCGGCTGTGCCCGGTCCGTCCCCTGATCGAGGGGGCACAGCTGAACCGGATCGCTGCAATGATCATCGCCGCCGGTGGCGGCCGCCGCATCGGCGGACCCGAAGCGCTGCTGCACCAGGGAGAGAAGCCGCTGGTCAGCCAGATGATCGACACGATGGCCGAGGCAGGCTGCGCGCAGGTCGTGGTCGTCCTGGGCGCGGCGGCCGAGCAGGTGCGGCAGACCACCGACCTGACCGGCGCCACGGTCGTGGTCAACCGCGCGTGGGGCACCGGCGTGGGCTCCTCGATCCGGGCCGGGCTCGCCGCGCTCACCGACGACGACATCGAGGCCGTCGTCGTGGTGCCGGTGGACATGCCCGGGCTCACCGCGGCGGCGGTCCGCCGGGTGACCGCGCTGCCGTACCCGGACGTGCTGGTCTGCGCCACCTATGACGGGCTGCGCGGTTACCCGATGCTGTTCGGCCGCCGCCACTGGTCCGGCATCGCCACGCTCGCCAGCGCCGACGTCGGCGCGCGGCCGTACCTGCTGGCGCACAAGGACCAGATCGTCGACATCGCCTGCGACTCGGTGGCCGACGGCAGCCGGATCGACAGCCCGGAACTGATGGCGCTGTACGGCCTGTCCATCCCCGAACAGCGCGTCGGCGCCTGAGGCGCGCCCGCCTGTCGGACCCGGGTGCCAGGATCGGACCGTGGCCTACGACGAGGACCTGGCGAACCGCGTACGCGAACGCCTCGGGGGTGAGCCCGGCATCACCGAGCGGCGCATGTTCGGCGGCCTGGCGATGATGCTGCGGGGCAACATGGCGGTGGTGGTGCGCGGCGCGGGCGGCCTGATGGTCCGGGTCGACCCGGCCGAGGCCGACCGAGCGCTCGCCGAGCCCGGCGCCGAGGCGACAGTCATGCGGGACTGGGTGATGCGCGGCTGGGTCACCGTGTCGCCCGCCGCCTGCGAGCGCGACGCCGACCTGGCCCGCTGGGTCGACCGGGGGGTCCGCTTCGCGCGTACGCTGCCGGCGAAGTAGCCCGCCGGATATCCGGGTGCGCGCCCGGCCCGGCCCGTCCTACGCTGCGGCCAGTCGGCAGCGGGGGATCGGAGACGACGGATGGCGGTTCACCTCTACGCGGTCAGCATGGACGCGGGCGACCCGCGGCGGCTCGCGCGGTTCTGGTCCGGGGTGCTCGGCCGGGAGATCCTCGACGACCCGCGCGAGGGCGTGGCGCTCGGCGGCGACGCCCACAGCGACGTCCGCATCCGGTTCCTGCCCAGCGACGCGCCGAAGACCGTGCAGAACCGGATCCACTTCGACCTGACCAGCGCGTCGCCGCAGGCCCAGCGGGACACCGTCGACCGGGCGCTGACGCTGGGCGGGCGGCACATCGACATCGGCCAGGGGCCGGACGACGACCAGGTGGTGCTCGCCGACCCGGAGGGCAACGAGTTCTGCGTCATCGGGGCGGGCAACACCTTCCTCGCCGGCTGCGGCCCGGTCGGCGCTGTCAACTGCGACGGCACCCGGGCGGCCGGCCTGTTCTGGACCGAGGCGCTGGGCTGGCCGCTGGTCTGGGACCACGGCGAGGAGACCGCGATCCAGTCGCCGCGCGGGGGCGCGAAGGTCACCTGGAGCGGCCCGCCACTGATGCCCAGCGGCGGGCGGGACCGCGTACACCTGGATCTGGTCGCGGACGGCGACCGGGACGCGGAGATCGACCGGCTGCTGGCGCTCGGCGCGACCCGGGCCGGTACGGGCCGGCACACCGCCGGCGACGTGGTGCTGGCCGACCCGGACGGCACCGAGTTCTGCCTGCTGACGCCCCGCTGAGGCGGGTGCGGCCCGGGGGACCGCACCCGCACCGGTCAGCGCAGCCGCAGGCTCGGCTCCAGCGTGACCTCGAACAGCCGGTCCCATGGCAGCTCGACCCGCACCGCCGTGACCCGGTCCAGCGTCGCGGTGAAGGTCTTACGTCCGCGTATCCCGAGCACCAGCTCGTGCCCGGCGAAGTGGTCGGCGAAGTACCGCTCGGTCAGCGGCACCAGCCGGTCGCGTACCCAGCCGTCGAAGTAGCGCTTCTGCTCGGCGGTCAGCGCCAGCGGATCCCAGCCCTGCGCGCGGGCGTGCGCGTACGCCTCGACCTGCACCACGTTCTTCCACGGGTCGTCCTTGACGAACCGGTAGAGCAGGTACTCGGCGTGCGCCTGGGCCGGCCCGCGCAGCTCCGGTACGCCGAAGCCGCTGCCGGACGACCGCAGGTACGCCCACCGCGCGGTGCCGTGCGCGAGCGCCAGCCCGAGCGCGTTGCCGCCGGTGTTCCACCCCGAGTACGACAGCAGCGCCGGCAGGTCCAGCCGGGACTCCATCCGGGACACCAGGTCGTGGTCGCCCTTGTTGACGATCAGCGGGTCCACCACGATCACCTGGGTGCCGGCGGCCAGCAGTTCACCGATGCGGCCGACGAACGCGTCCAGGTCGGCGGCCCGCTGCCCGGCAGCCGCCGACGGGGTGTTCACCGCGAGGACGATGTCCGCGTCGCCGGTCACCACCCGGCCGCCCACCGAGGTGACGTGCCGGCGGATGTTCTCCGCGAACGGGATGCCCTCCAGCGCGGCGGTCCACCCCTCGCCGGACACCCCGGCGTACTCCACCCGGTAGGTGGGCGCGGCGCCGGCCGCGACGACGCGCGCGACGAGCAGCGCGTTGACCTCGTCGGCGCCGGGGAAGATCTCCACCCGGTCGCCGACGCCGAGCCGCGCCACCAGCGCCTCCAGCTCGACCCGCTCGGCGCGGGCCAGGCCGACCGGCGCGGTGTCGTCCTCGGAGAGCACCAGGTGGCTGATCGTCCCGTCCGCGACCCACTCCACCATCAGCCGGTTGACCTGGTGGTTGCGTGCCCGGGCGGCCAGGTAGTCCTCGACCACGGCGTCCGGGATGCGCGCCCGCACGGCGTCGAGCTGGCCCCGCAGCGCCTCCTGGCCCAGGTTGACCACCTGGTCGTACAGCTTGGCCCACTGGACCAGCAGGTCACGGTAGTTGTCCAGGTCGGTGCCGGTGCTGGTGATGGCGAGCCGCTGGATCGTGTCGTGCACCTCGATCACCGCGTCGGACCGGCGTGCGCGCAGCCGCCGGATCGCCTCCAGGTTGCGCAACGCGTCGGCCAGGGCCGGAGCGGCGGTACGCGAGGCGATCAGGCCCCCGTACGCGAGCATGCTCACCGAGATCACGTACCCGTCGACGCGGTCGGTGCCGTCGAGCCAGCGGGCGATGCCGGCGCCGTCACCGGGGGTGAAGAAACGGCCCAGCAGGTTCCGCGGCGGCAGCAGCACCTCGGCGTCGGCGCTCGCACCGGTCATCTCCGCGCAGTACGTGTTGACCGGCCGGTCGTCCAGCGGCACCAGCGCCACGCTGGGTCGCCGGCCGGCGGGCCGGGCGAACGCGGGGCCGCCGAGGGCGACGGTGGCCAGGCCGGCCGCGCCGGTGGCCGCAAGAAGGGTTCTTCTCTTCATCGATGCTCCCTTTTCTCCGGCGCGCTCGCCGCCCGGGGGGTGGCCGGTACCAGCCGGCGGGTGATCCACAGCGGTGAGGTGACGGCGTTGCCCATCACCACCGCGTGGGCGCCCGCCTCGAAGGCCCGGCTGATCTGCTCCGTGGTCCGGTAGCGCCCTTCGGCGATCACCGGCACGGGCAGCAGCGCGGCGAGTCGCGCCACGAGCCCGAGGTCGGGCCCGTCGATCGGTGGGCCGGCCGGCGTGTAGCCGGACAGCGTGGTGGCGACCGCGTCCGCGCCGGCCTCGACGGCGGCGACGCCCTCGGCCACCGTGGCGACGTCGGCCAGGACCAACGCGTCGCTCTGTTCGTGGACCGCGCGGACGGTGTCGGCGAAGGTCCGGCCGTCGGGCCGGGGACGGTCGGTGGCGTCCACCGCGACGACGTGCGACCCGGCCCGCGCCGCTTCGAGGGCGTGCCCGGCGGTCGGGGTGATGAACACGCCCTGCGTGCCGTGCTTGTACAACCCGATCACCGGCACGTCGACGGCGGCGCGTACGGCCCGCACGTCGTCGGGGCCGTTGACCCGGACCGCCACCGCGCCGCCACGCACCACTGCGGCCGCCACGCGGGCCTGGACGTACGGGTCGCGCATCGGGTCGTCCGGGTCGTCGGGCAGGGGCTGGCAGGACACGACCAGCCCGCCGGCGAGTTCGTCCAGGACACTCACGTGCTTGTTCCTCCGTCGTGGTGGATCGGTGCGGTGGCGAGCCGGGCGGCGCCGACCACCACCGCGTCGGCGCCCAGCGCCGCCGGAAGCAGCGGCACGTGCGCCCAGCCGCCGGGTAGCTCCGCCCGGTAGGCGGCCGTGGCGGCGGGAAGCAGCGTGGCGGCGGCGCCGCCGGCGACCACCACCGCATCCGGGTCGAGCAGGGCGACCAGCCCGGCCAGGGCCGCGCCGAGCGCGGCGCCGGCCCGCTCGACGACCTGCCGGGCGGTCGCGTCACCGGCCGCCGCGCGCCGCGCCACCTCCCAGCCGGTGACCGGGTCACCGCCGGTGAGCGCGTACGCGGCGGCCAGGCCGGTGCCGGAGGCGATCGCCTCCAGGTGCCCGTACCGGCCGCAGCCGCAGCGCAGCCGGTGGGCGCCCGGTGCCGGCAGGTGCCCGAGCTGTCCGGCCGCGCCCCGGGCGCCGCCCTCGACCCGCCCGTCGTTGACGATCGCGCCGCCCAGCCCGGTGCCGACGGCGGCCAGCAGCACGTGCCCCCGGCCCCGTCCGGCGCCGGCCCAGCACTCGCCCAGCGCCGCCGCGGCGACGTCGTTGGTGACGCGCACCGGCCGGCCCAGCCGCGCGGCCAGCTCGTCGGCCACCGGGGTGCCGGCCCACCCGGGCAGGCTGTCGGTGGCGTACCGGATGGCGCCGGTCGCCGGGTCGACGGTGCCCGCGGTGCCCACCCCGACCGGTCCGGGGCCGGCGGCGGCGAGCAGGTCCGCGGCCAGGCCGGCGGCGGTGTCCAGCACCGCGGCCGGCCCGCCGCGCGCGGGGGTGGGCGCCTCGCGGCGGTCGAGCACCCGCGCACCGGGACCGACGAGGGCGGCGGCGGTCTTGGTGCCGCCGATGTCGATCCCGACGACCGGCTCGGTCATCCCTTCAGACCGGTGTGCGCGAGGCCCTCGACGAACTGCTTCTGCGCGATGACGAACACCGCCAGCACCGGCAGCGCGGTCATCGACGCCGCCGCGAGCTGGACGTCCCACATCGGACCGCCGTACGCGTCGACGAACTGGGTGAGCGCCTGCGGCAGGGTGAACTTGTCCGGCGAGGAGAGGAACACGATCGGTTCCAGGTACAGGTTCCAGCTGTGCAGGAACGTGAAGATGGCCACCGCGCCGAGCGCGGGCCGGGACAGCGGCAGCGCGATCTTCCAGAACGTGGCGAAGCGTCCCAGCCCGTCGACCCGCGCCGCCTCCTCCAGCTCACCGGGGAGGCTGATGAAGAACTGCCGCATGATGAACGTGGCCAGCACGCTCGGCGCCCCGAAGATCGGCACCAGGATCAACGGCCAGTGGGTGTCGATCAGGTCGAGCTTGAAGAACATCTGGAACAGCGGCACGATCGTCACCTCGCTCGGGATGAGCAGGCCCGCGAGGACGACCAGGAACAGCACGTTCTGTCCCCGGAACCGGATCCGCGCGAACGCGTACCCGGCCAGCGACGCCACGGCGAGCGTGCCGACGGTGACCAGCAGCGCGATGTAGAGGCTGTTCAGGTACTGCTGCCCGAACGGCTGCAGCTCGAACACCCGCCGGTACGCGTCCAGCCGCGGATCGGTCGGCAGCAGCTGCGGCGGGAAGGAGAAGATGTCCGCCACCGGCTTCAGCGACGAGGTGACCATCCACCAGGTGGGGAACACGAACGGGACGGCCAGGACCATCAGCACCCCGTAGAGCACCAGCTTGGTCCGCCGGGACAGGTCACGATTCATGGAAGACCCACCTCTTGCGCATCTGCCACTGCAGCACCGTCAGCGCGAGCACGATGACGAACAGCAGGATCGACAGCGTGGCGCCGTAGCCGAAGTGATGGAACTGGAAGGCCTGCTGGTAGAGGTAGTAGACGAGCACCGTGGTCGAGGTGCCGGGTCCACCCTGGGTCAGCACCGCGATCTGCGCGAACACCTGCAGCGAGCCGACCACCGTGATGATCGACGTGAGCATGATCGTCGGGCTGATCAGCGGCACGGTGATCCGCCAGAACTGGCGCAGCCGGCTCGCGCCGTCGACCTCGGCGGCCTCGTACAGCTCGGCCGGCACGCCCTGGAGGGCGGCCAGGAACAGCACCATGTTCAGGCCGACGTTCTTGAACACCTGCACGACGATCACCGACAGCATCGCCGTGCCCTCGCCGCGCAGCCAGTTGGGGCCGTCGACGCCGATCGTGTCGAGCAGGCCGTTGATGCCGCCGTTGTCCTGCAGCAGGAAGCCCCAGACGATGGTCCACGCGACGAGCGAGACCACCACGGGGGAGAAGAACAGGGTGCGGAACACGATGGTCCCGCGCAGCTTCTGGTTGAGCAGGACGGCCAGCAGCAACGCCAGGCCGAGGTTGAACACGACCAGGCCGACCGAGAACAGGCCGGTCGACCGCAGCACCGGGCCCAGGTTGGGGTCGTCGGCCAGCGCGGCGTAGTTGTCGGTGCCGATGTAGTCGAAGCTGCCGGCCAGCACGTTCCACTCGTGCAGGCTGTACCAGACCACGAGGACCAGCGGCAGGATCACGAAGACCACGCTGCCGAGCAACTGCGGGGTGATGAACAGGTATCCGGTGAGCTGGTCCCGGCGGCGGGTGGTCCAGAACGGCCGGGCCCGGCCCGGGGCGGGCCCGGCAGCAGCCGGGCCCACCCTGGTGTCCGTCTGGGTCATGATCCTCGGCCCTACTTCGCCAGCAGCGGCTGGATCTTGGAGCAGACGCCGTCGAGTACGCCCTTGACGTCCGCGTCCGCCTTCCACAGCGGGTCGAGCGCGGCGCGCACCTGCTGGCTCAGCTCGGCCTGCCCGGAGTGGCTGGGCTTGACAGTGCCGTTGGTGATGCCGTCGATGACGACCTTCTGCAGCTGCTCCGGCTTGAGCTTCGGGTTCGTCTTCGCCAGCGTCTCGGCGGTCAGCTGGGACTGCCGCGGCGGCGGGAAGAACTGGGCCAGCTTCGCCGAGTTGGTGGGGTTGGTGAAGAAGGCCAGGAAGTCGGCGGCCTGCTCGGCGTGCGGGCTCTTCTTCATCACGCCGATGCCGGCCTGGCCGACCACCGCGTACGGGCCCTTCGGGCCGGCCGGCAGCGGGACCAGGTCCCAGTCGAAGCCGTTCTCCTTCAGCAGCGAGGCGCGGGAGATCTGGGTGACGGTCATGGCGGCGTCACCGGCGAAGAAGTCGGCGGTCGTGCCCGGACCGGGCAGCGCCTTGCCGGTGAAGATCGCCTTGTGCAGCGTGGTCATCGCCTCGACCATCTCCGGGCTGTTGAACCCGCAGCTGCGGCCGTCCTCGCTCCACGCCTGGGCGCCCCAGCCGGTCCAGAACGTGGCCAGGTTGTCCCAGCCCTTGTAGTCGAAGTCGCGGACCACGAGCCCGGCCTTGCCGGACTTCGCGGCGGTGGCGCCGGCCGCGGCGAGCGCGGTGTCCCAGTTCCACTGCCCGGCCGCGATCAGCTCGGCCGGGGTCTTCTGCCCGGCCTTCTTGAGCATGTCGTTGTTGACGAACACGCCGAACGGCGAGGTCGAGAACGGGTACGCGAAGAGCTTCCCGTCGTTGCGCCAGAGCTTCAGCGTGGCGGGGGACAGGTCGTCGTACTGGTAGCCGTCGGCCTTCTTCAGCGTGTCGTCGAGCGGGCTCAGCGCGCCGGAGGCGACGAAGTCCGGAGCCGAGTTCTCGAAGATCCACGCGAGGTCCGGCGCGTTGCCGCCGGCGATCTGCGTGGTGAGCGTCGTGGTGTAGTTCTCGAACGGCAGCGGATCGAACTTGATCTCCGCGACGTCCGGGTTGTTCTTGCGGTACTCGTCGGCGATCTCGTTGAACAGCTTGAGGTGCGCCTCGTTCGCCGACCAGACGGTCATCCGCAGGCTCGCCGGACCGTCGTCCTTGGCGTCGCCGCCACCGCCGCAGGCGGTCAGGGCGAGCACACCGGTCATGGTCGCCGCGACCAGGCCGGACAGTCTTCCGTATCTCACTTTCCTTCTCCTCACCGGGGGTTCAGTAGCCCGCGATCTGCGGCCAGCGGCATTCCACGCCGGCGGCCGAGATGCGGTCCGTGAATTCGGCCAGCAGGCGGGGGGTGCCGCGGACCGCGCGCGGGGACTCGCCCCGCGCAAGGCAGAAGTCGGCCAGCAGGCCGGCGACCTCACCGACGTTCCACTCGACCGGGTGCAGTCGGTAGCTGCCGTTGGTGATGTGCGTGGTACCGATGTTCTTGCCGGCCGGCAGCAGGTTCTCCATCCGCTGCGGGATGAGCGCGCCGAGCGGGATCTCGAACGGGCAGGAGCCGACGTCGATGTAGTTGTCGCCGCCGGTCGACGGGTGCAGGTCGATGCGGTACATGCCGACGCCGATCGAGTCGGGGTAGCTCACCGCGCCGTGCTCGCCGCGTACCGCCAGGGAGAGGTCCTGCTCGACCACCGTGTACTCGGCGCGGATGCGGCGCGACTCCCGGATGTAGGGCGCCTGCGCCAGCCCGTCGGGGCTGCCGGTCACGTCGCCGCGCAGCCGCAGCCCCGGGTAGCCGGTGCCGCCGTCGGGACGGGGAGCCTCGGTCTGCAGCCAGTACAGGACGGAGTACGACAGCTCGCGTGCCTGGGACAGGTGCCAGGACGCGTTCGGCACGTCGATGACCGGGCCCTCGAAGTAGTCGATCATCGGCCAGTTGACGAGCGTGATGTCGCTGCCGTACGCGCCGTCGACGAAGTTGCGCCGCGCCGCGATGCGCCGGAACGTCCACAGGTTGCCGTCGCCCGGGTTGAGCCGCTGGTCGGCGTTGACGCCCAGCGGGTCGTCGTCCGGGTTCGGCGTGAAGCTGCGCTCGACGATCTCCAGCGTGCGCGGGTGGGGTGACCGCCAGGACAGCAGCCGGTCACCCCAGAAGTCCGGCTTGTAGTCGCGCCAGAAGTCGTACCCGGCGGGCCGGTCGATGGTGTGGTCGCCGTCGACGTGGTCCAGCGCGAAGCAGACGGACACCGCCTGCATGTTCAGCGGCTGCGCCTGCGCCGGCGCGCTCGGCTCACCGGTCTGCGCCTGCGACTCGAACCCGGTCACGTACTCGGTGCCGGTCAGTGGCAGCAGCTCACCGGTCTCGGTGGCGTCCAGGACGTACGGCGCCTCCACCTCGATCCGCTCGTCGCGGTCCCGGTGGGCGAGCGTGACGCCGGTGACCCGGTCGCCGTCGGTCTCGGCCGCGACCGGCCGGTACGGCTGCAGCACCGTCAGCCGCCCGGACCCCCGGTACGGCGCGAGCATCTGCTCCAGGACCGCGACCGCCACGCGGGGCTCGTGGCAGAGCCGGCTCACCCAGCCCGCGCCCGGGTTCAGGTCGGTCCACGCCCGGGACCGCTCGGTCAGCGGGTAGTGGCGGCGGTAGTAGTCGCGGATGCCGTCGCGCAACTCCCGGTAGCTCGCGGTGGCGCCGAACTGCTCGATCCAGGAATGCTCGTCCGGCGGGACCGCCTGGCTGGTGAGCTGCCCGCCGAGCCAGTCGAACTCCTCGGTCAGGATGACGGACCGGCCGGCACGGGCCGCGGCCAGCGCCGCGGCGACACCGCCCAGTCCGCCCCCGACGACGAGGACGTCCGCACGCATTAGTACCACTTGCTTCCTTCCAGTTGCGCGGCCGGGCGTGTCAGCGCCGGTCGGCCGCCGATCCAGGGACGCCGAGGGTGTCGCCCTCGACGAGTTCGCAGGGCAGGAGCCGTTGCTGGAGGCCGCCGGCGCTGCCGTCGATGACGCCGGTCAGCACCTCGACGGCCTGGCGGCCCATCTCCTCGCGCGGGATGCGGAACCCGGTGAACGTGATGTCCGTGGGCACCGGGACGGTCGGGTCGCCGAGGGTCACGACGGACAGGTCACCGGGCACCGTGAGCCCCTTGCGGCGGGCGGCCGTCTCCAGCGCCACGGCGGTGGCGAAGTCCTCCACGAAGGCGACGGTGCTGCCGTCGGCCCGCAGGTCGTCCACTGTGGCGTCGGTGGTCTCCGCCGTCGCGGTGATCTGGCGGGCGCTGTCCGCGCCGGTCGCGCCGGCGTGGAAACCGCTGCGCCGGTCGTGCGAGGACTCGGCCGAGGTGCCCATGCCCACGTACGTCAGGCGCCGGTGTCCCAGCTCCACCGCCCGCTCGGCCAGCCGGTGGACCGCGCTGGTGTAGTCGGCGCCGACGTAGGGCACCGGGCCGCCGGCGTCGTCGCGGCGTCCGACGGCGACGTAGGGGAACCCGTCGCGGTTGAGCCGGAGCAGCTCCGCGCCGTCGATCTCCCGGCCGAGCAGGATGCAGCCGTCGGCCAGCCGCAGCCGGTTGTCCTGGTGGAAGATGCGCCGCCGGCCGTCCACCACCGGGGCGCTGGTGAACAGCAGCAGGTCGCAGCCGACCCGTTCGGCGTACTCCTCGATGCCGAGCAGGAACGGGTGGAAGAAGTCTCGGCTGCCGCTGGGGAAGGCCGGCTCGTAGGTGAAGACGCCGATGATCCGGTTGAACCCGGAGGCGAGGCGGCGGGCGGCCGGGTCGGCGGCGTATCCCGTCTCGGCGATGACCTGCAAGACCCGGTCCCGTGTCTCCGGCGCGATCCGGACGTCGGCGTCGGTGCGGTTGTTGAGCACCAGCGACACGGTCGCCTGGCTGACGCCGGCCATGCGTGCGATGTCACGCTGGGTGACACGCCTGGGGGGAGGGGTCACATCGGTCCTTCCACTTCCGCTAATGCGTATTAGCGATCGGGTCGGGATGGAGCCTCTCTGCTCTCCCGGCGTCCTGTCAAGGGGTGGCCGGAAGATTTCCGTTCGATGAACTCCCTGATGTAATGCGGATTAGCAACCGCGCCCGCCGCTGCCCTGCGGTTGTTCGGGCGGGAATCTTGACAAGGGCCGACCGGGCGCGCGACAGTAGGCGGGCCTCCACGCTAATGCGCATTAGCGTGTCGTCGATCGTCCGCACGGATGATCGACGACGCTTGCTTCCCTACCCAGAGTGATGCCGGGTGCGGCCTCTGCCCGCCGCCACCCCGGGCATTACCGTTCTCATCGGACGGTCGTGGCGCCGTCGCGGCGTGGGCTGGACGGCCCGGCTGATCCGGGCCCGGGCGGCCACCGCCCGCCCGGTACGCGCCGAGGCGGGCTGACCTACACCTGGATGTCGAAGCGCTGCAGCACCGAGGGCGCGACCAGCCCCACCGCGGCCAGGACGGACAGGATCGTCATCGCGGTGCGCAGCACCACCGTCTCGGCCTTGCTGCCGGTACGCAGAGCGATCTTGTTGGGCAGGCCGATCATCGTCCACATCCGGCGTTTGATCGGGATGGGCCACAGGATCGGCACCCCGGCCCGGGTGATCATGTCGCCGAGGATGTGCACGAAACAGCCCACCCCGACGGCGAGGCCGATCATCGGATAGCCCCGGTCGCCGGGCAGGTTGGCGAACGTGAACCAGGCCGCGGCGGCGGACACCAGCGTGACCACCACCCAGCCCGCGCGCTCGGCCCACTTGTCGAACAGCCCGCGCAGCGCCAGGCCGATCATGAAGAAGAGGATTCCGACGACGGCCCACTTGCCGTAGTGGGCGCAGAGCGCGGTGGTGCCCCAGCCGACGAGCACGGTGAACGGGATGGTGTGGGTGAGCGTGCGGTGCCCGTTGTTGCGGCGCGGATCCTTGCTGAGCTTGGTGGCGTAGTAGACGCCGAGTGAGATCTTCTCCACCACCTCGGCGACGAAGAGGCTGACCACGCCGAACGTACGGGCCACGGTGGCGCCGCCCTGGTTGCGGGTGACCTTCCCGGACAGGTCGAGGTCGGGGAAGAGCGCACCGCCCGCGCAGACCGCAGTGCCCACCGCCAGCGCCAGCGGTGTCTGGTGGTAGTCCGCGAACTGGGCCATGGCCCAGGAGCCGGTCAGCCACACCGCCGCGCCCGAGAGCGCGTGGGACGGTCCCATCATCTCGGCTCGCCCTTCCCGAAGATCTTGATCCACGAAACTACGCCACTGTAGTCAGCCCGTGCGACAGCGGGGCATCAGCCGGACGGTCCACTGAGGAAGGGGTGCCGCGGACGCGCGACGGCGTACCGCTGCCACCCGGAATTATGGCGGGCCGGGCAGCCGGCGCCACGCCGACTGTCGGTGATGGGACGGGGTGCGGCTCAGCCCGCGGTACGGGTGGGCCGGACCGTGCCGAGGCTCGCCCGGATGACCGCGAACTGCTTCGACGCGTCCGCCCAGTCGGCGTCGGACGTGGTCAGCCCGAGCGTCCACCCGGCCCGCTGACCGGGCAGTACGCGCAACGCGCGCATCCGCTCGCCGTACGGCGCGGTCCACCGGCACTCCCACTCCGCGCCCGGACCGTCGGCGGCCAGCCGGATCTTCTCGTATTGCGGCAGCCGACCGGCGGAGGTCAGATCCCGCTCGGACGAGCGCAGCCGGCCCACCGGATCCCCACCCGGATACGGCTCGACGCCGAGGATGCGCCGGGTGGCCGGGTCCTGGAAGCAGGTCGTGTCGCCGGAGCGCAGCTGCAGCCACCCGGCGGGCAGGGCGATGTGGAAGCCGCCGGTGTCGGCGGGCCAGACCCAGCCGGCCGGCACGTTCACCGCCGGGTCCTCGGGAGGTGGGCCCTTGCGGACCGGCGTGCCCGTCACGTCCGGCCGGACGCAGGGGAACGGGGGAGGGGGCACGCCCGGGCCGCCGGGCTGATGATCCCAGGGCCGGGCGACGGCCTCGCCGGACCGGCGCGCCTCCGGACGGTCGTCGGCGCCGTCGGTGACCGCCAGCGCGGTGCCGACGCCGGTCGCCACGGCGAGCAGCACCGCGCCCACGGCGAGCCCCCAGCGTCGCAGCCGCTTCTGATCCTCGGCGTCGAGCGGCCGGTCCGGGGGGCGCGGAACGCCGGTGGGCGGGGGCGGGCCGGCCCGCAGCGCACCGCTGTCGGCGGGGCCGCTGTGGGCGACCGGGGCCGGGCGGGCGACCGGCGCCGCGTCCGGGCCGGGGATGCGCACCGGGCTCAGCGCGTCGGCGCGGGGCGCGGACTCGGGGCCGGTCGGGCTCCCCGGGTCGACGAAGCTGGTGAGGACCGTCGGGCCGAGGCTGACCGGACCCGAGCGGTCCGGGGCCGCCCGGGGCGGCTCCGCCGGCGTGGTCGCGGGGGACTCCGCCCGCTTCAATTCGTCGGACCGGTCCCGCTGCGGCGGCTCCGGGCGGGGGCGCGGCGGTGGCTCGGGTCGGTCCGCCGCGCCCACGGGGCCGGACCGCTCGGCGCCGTCGCGCGGCGCGGGCCGGCCGGAGCGGGCGGCCGTGCCGGAAGGGCCGGACCGGCCGGACTCGCCGGAGCGCTCCGGCAGGTCGGCGGAGTCGGACGGACCGCCCGGCGGTGGCGCCCGGTCACCCTCGGCGGGCGGCGCCCACTCGCTGCGCTTCGCCGCCCGGCTCCAGGCGCGGGCGGCGGCGGCCGGCGGCATCAGGTCCGGGTACACGACGCCCGCCGCCGCAGCCGCCGGCTCGTCACCGGCGCCCGGGGGACGTCCCCGAGCGTCGCCCTCGCGCCCGGCGGCCGGCCGATCGGACGGTACGGCGGACCGGCCCGCGGACCCGCCGGCCGCCGTCGCGTCGGCGTCCGAAACCGCGGCCACGCCGAGCAGGCGGGCGGTCTCGTGGTGGCCGAGCCGGGCGCGCGGGTCTCGCCGCAGCAGCCCGGCCAGCACCGGCGTCAGCGGGCCGGCGTGCGGCGCCGGGTCGGGCGGCCGGGTGGCGAGCGCGGCGAGCGTGGCCATGGCGGTGCTGCGGGCGTACGGCGAGCGGCCCTCCACGGCGGCGTGCAGCGTGGCGCCGAGCGACCACATGTCCGCCTCGACGCTGGACACGCCCTCGGCGGCCCGCTCCGGCGCCACGTACTGGGGGGAGCCGAGGACCAGGCCGGGGCGGGTCATGGCGCCGTCGCCGCCCTGGAACACGGCCAGCCCGAAGTCGGTGAGCAGCACCCGGCCGTCCCGGGCGAGCAGCACGTTCGCGGGTTTCACGTCCCGGTGCAGCACCCCGGCGTCGTGCGCGGCGCGCAGCCCGGCGAGCACCGCCAGCCCGATCTCGGCGGCCCGCCCGGGCGGCAGCGGCCCGTCGGTCTCGATGATCTCCTGGAGGGAGCGGGACGGGACGTACTCCATGACCAGCCAGGGGTCGCCCTCGACCCGGACCACGTCGTAGACGCGGACCACGTTGGGATGGTTGAGCCGCGCGGACGTCCGCGCTTCGCGCAGCGTACGGGCGCGCAGCTCGTCCCGCTCGTTCTCGGCGAGCCAGTTCGGCGGCACGACCTGCTTCACCGCGACCTCGCGATGCAGCTCCTCGTCGCGCGCCCGCCAGACCTGGCCCATCCCGCCGCGGCCGACCAGGTCGAGCAGGCGGTACCGTCCGGCGATCACTACGTCCCGCACCGCACTCCTCACCGCTGGTCAGTGGTCCACAATAGCCAACGGATCGGACGGTACCTATCGCACGGCGAGACGTCATGCCCTAACTGGCCGTACCGGCGAGCAGATTCCCTTCCGGAATGGTGATCGCGGACCGGTCCCGGGCCAGCAGGGCGGTGGCCCGGCGGGCCTGGAACCCGTCGTGGTCGCGGCGCGCGGCGGCGTAGCTGCCCGCGGTGCGGGCGGCGATCGCGGACCAGGCGTACCGCTGCGTGACCATGGTCCGGGCCCGGCGCGCCACCCGGCGGGCGAACACCTCGTCGGCGAGCAGCCGGTCCACGGCGCCGGCCAGCGCGTCCGGGTCGCCGTGCGGGAACGTCACCCCGGTCACCCCCGGCTCGACGATCTCGGCCAGCCCGCCGGTACGCGCCACCGCCAGCGGCGCGCCGGCGGCTGCCGCCTCCAGCGCGATCATGCCGAACGGCTCGTAGAGGCTGGGGATCACGGTGGCGTCGGTGGCGGCGAGCACCGCGGGCAGCTGGGTGGAGTCCATGAAGCCGGCGAACCGGACCGTGTCGCCCAGCCGCAGCCGCCGCGCCTGGTCGACCAGCTCGTCCTTGTACGGCCCGTCCCCGGCGATCACCACGCGCAGGCCGGGGTGCCGGTCGGCCAGACGCGGCACCGCGTGCACCAGGTGCTGCACGCCCTTCTCGTAGACCAGGCGGCCGGCGTACCCGACCAGCGGCCCGTCCGCGGCGAAGCGGGCCCGGGCGGAGGCGACCGCCTGCGGCCGGGCCCGCCAGGCCCGGTCGTCGACGCCGTTGGCGACCACGTCGATGCGCCCGGACGGTACGCCGAACAGCCGGGCCACCTGCTCGCGCATGTACCCGGAGCAGGCGATCACCCGCCCGGAGGCGTTGCTCAGCCAGTGCTCGACGCCGTGGATGGTGCGGTTCATCTCCTCCGGCAGCCAGCCCTGGTGCCGGCCCGCCTCGGTGGCGTGGATGGTGGTCACCAGCGGCACGTCCAGGTGCTCGGCAAGCGTGACGGCGGTGTGCGCGACGAGCCAGTCGTGGGCGTGGATCACGTCGTAGGCGCCGGACGAGGCGGCGCGCAGCGCGGCCCGCGTCAGCGTGTGGTTGAACGCCATCGTCCAGGCCAGCAGCGAGCCGGTGGCGAGCGGGAACCGGACCGGATCCTCGGCGGCGCGGACGACGCGCACGCCCTCGGCGTACTCCTCCAGCGGGGCGCCCTCGGCGTGGCGGGTGACGACCGTGACCTCGTGCCCGGCGGCGGCCAGCGCCACGGACAGCGCGTGGACGTGGCGGCCGAGGCCACCGACGAGCACCGGCGGGTACTCCCAGGAGAGCAGCAGCACCCGCAGGCGCCGGGCGGGCTGGATGTCGATCACTTCGGCGTCAGCTGACACGCGGCCCCCTTTGAGTTGTGGCGTCCCCACCCCGGCGGCGGCGTCGCCGCGGTGTCCGGTGGGGTCGGTACCCATCCTGCCGAGGGGTCGATAACCGGCGGCGACGCGCCGGTTGCCGGTCTGTAACGCGTTACCGGCGTGTCCGCCGTGCGCGCAGCAGCTCGGCCACCGACCACGCCTGGAACGGGCAGCCGGTGGCCGCGTGCGGGGCGTCGCCGTCGGCGGTCTCGCTCACCGAGCCCAGGCCGTCCTCGGCGAGGTGGCCCTCCAGGCCGACCAGCAGGTCGTCGGTGGGCAGCCCGGCCCGGCGGTACGCGTCCAGCAGCGGACCGGTCAGCCACGGCCAGACGGTGCCCTGGTGGTAGGCGGAGTCCCGCTCGGCCGGCCCGCCCCGGTGCCGGCCGGTCCAGCCGGGGGAGCCCGGGGCGAGGCTGCGCGGGCCGAGCGGGGTGAACAGCGCCTCGGTGATCCGGCGCAGCGTGGCCTCGTCCGGCTCCAGCGGCGCGTACGGCAGCGACCAGGCCAGCAGCTGGTTGGGGCGCAGCAGGTCGTCGTCGTGGTGCGTGGCCCCGCCCAGCGGGTACGCCGGCGCCGGGGCGTCCACCACGTCGTACAGCCAGCCGGCCGGGGCGGGGAACCGCTCCCGGAACGCGGCGACGGCCCGCCGGTGCAGCGCGTGCAGCGCCGAGGCGTCGCGTCCGGCCAGCTCGGTCAGCTCGGCGAGCCCGGCCAGCCCGTTGATCCACAGCGCGTTCACCTCGACCGGCTTGCCGGTACGCGGGGTCACCGGCACCCCGTACACCCGGGCGTCCATCCAGGTGAGCGCCACGTCCGGCGGGCCGCCCTGGGTCAGCAGCCCGTCGGCCGGGTCGACGCCGATGCCGTACCGGGTGCCCGCCACGTGCGCCTCGACCACACCGTGCAGCGCGGGCAGCAGCTCGTCGCCGAGGTCGGTGTCGCCGGTGACGGTGACGTGCCGGCTGACCGCGTGCAGGAACCACAGCGTGCCGTCGACGGTGTTGTGCTCGACCCGGCCGGTGTCGGCGGTGTTCGCCAGCATCCCCTCGGACAGCGTCGCCGCGTACGCCCGCAGCAGGTCCCGGCCCTCGTCGGCCCGGTTCGTGCACAGGAACAGGCCCTCGTAGGAGATCATCGTGTCGCGCGACCAGGCCCCGAACCACGGGTAGCCGGCGACCACGTCCGGGCCGGTGGCGGTGCGTACCACGAACGCGTCGGCGGCGAGCGCGAGCGTCGCCTCGACCGCGTCGCCGGGCTTCGCCGCCGCCGTCACGGCCCGGTTGCGCCGCCGGGTCGACTCGACCACCGCGGTCGCCGGGGGCGGCTCCTCGGCCAGGTCGCCCGCCCAGGCCAGCACCGACACCGTCGCGCCGGGCTCGTCCAGCGCGCCGGTGAACCGGCCCGCGTACCAGAGGTCCTCGTCCGGGTGCAGGCCGCGCTCGGCCTCGGTCCGGTGGCGTACCCCGTGCCACCACTGGCCCTCCGGGGTCCAGTCCGGCCCGGCGAGCCGGTACGCGCCGTCGATCACCGCGCCGCCGGCCGCCGCCTCCAGCCGGGGCGCCGGACCGTCGGCGCGCCGCTCGCCGTGCGCGTCGCGCCACGTGCAGGCCGCCGCGAGGTCGAGCCGCACCGGGCCGCCGGAGATCAACCGGTGTACGACGGCGACGCAGGAGCGGCCGTACGTCATGGCGATCTCCCGTTCGATCACCACGTCGCCGACGCGCCACCGCCAGCGCGGCACCCCGTCGGTGAGGTCGAAGCGCTCCAGCAGCTCGAAGCCGCGCGGGTCGACCACGCCGGAGGACCACTCGTGCGCGCCGAGGCGGACCTGCCGCCCCGACGGCAGCGTCACCGCCGGGTCGAGGCTCGCCAGTCCCACCTTTCGGGACGCGGGCGTGTCGCCGGCCACCACGAGCAGCCCGTGATACCGGCGGGTACGCAGCCCGGCGACGGTGCCCATGGCGTATCCGCCGAGCCCGTCGGTGACCAGCCATTCCCGCGTGGCGGCGGCGGACAGCTCACCGCAGACGCGCGGCCCGAAACGGATGTCGATCAACTTTCCTCCACCGGCAGCGAGGTGTGACATGCCACGGCGACAATGGCCGCTGTGGAGAAGTACCCCGGCGGCGTCGAAGATGTGCCAGTGATCACCGACCGGTCGACCTCCGCGTCCCCCGACCCCGAGCGGCACCGGCTCGCCCAGGCCGACGCCGGGGAGCAGGACTGGCACGCATGGGGCCCCTATCTGTCCGAGCGGGCGTGGGGCACGGTACGTGAGGACTACAGCGAGCACGGCACGGCCTGGGACTACTTCCCCCACGATCACGCGCGGTCCCGAGCCTACCGGTGGAACGAGGACGGCATGGCGGGCGTCTGCGACGACCGGCAGACGTTCTGCTTCGCCCTGGCGCTGTGGAACGGGCGCGACCCGATCCTCAAGGAGCGGATGTTCGGCCTCGGCGGCGACGGCGGCAACCACGGCGAGGACGCCAAGGACTACTGGTGGTACCTCGACAGCACCCCCACGCACTCCTTCATGCGCTGGCGCTACCACTACCCGCAGGCCGCCTTCCCGTACGACGAGCTGGTCGCGGTGAACGCGCTGCGCGGCCGGGACGACACCGAGTACGAGCTGGTCGACACCGGCATCTTCGACGACGACAGGTACTGGGCGGTCACCGTCGACTACGCCAAGGCGTCCCCGACCGACATGTGCGTGGTGATCACCGTGGCGAACCGGGCGGACACCGACGAGACGCTGCACGTGCTGCCCACGCTCTGGTTCCGCAACACCTGGGCGTGGGGGCTGCCCGGCGCCGACCGGGTGCCGAAGCTGGTCGGCACGGGTTCCCGGCTCGTCGGTGAGCACTGGGTGCTCGGGCAGCTGCTGCTGGAAGGCGACGGCGACCCGGTGCCGCTGCTGTGCGACAACGACACGAACGCCGAGCGGCTGTGGGGGCTGCCGGGGCGGTCCGCGTACCCCAAGGACGGCATCAACGACCACGTGGTCAACGGCGCCGCCACCGTCAACCCGGAGCGCACCGGCACCAAGGGCGCGCTGCACTACGTGCTCGACGTGCCGGCCGGCGAGCAGCGGCAGATCCGGCTGCGGCTGACCCGCACCGCGCCGCCCCCGGCCGCCGCGCCGCCCGCCCCGGCCGACCTCGGTGACGGGTTCGACGCCGTGCTCTGGGCACGCCGGGCCGAGGCGAACCGGTTCTTCGACAGCGTGATCCCGGCCGCCGCCACCGCCGACGAGGCGCTGGTCGCCCGCCAGGCCATCGCCGGGCTGATGTGGGGCAAGCAGTTCTACCACTTCGACGTCGAGCGCTGGCTGACCGGCGACCCCGGCTCCACGCCGCCCGCCGGCCGCCGGCACGGGCGCAACAGCGCCTGGTGGCACATGAACAGCTTCGACGTGATCTCCATGCCGGACCCGTGGGAATATCCCTGGTACGCCGCATGGGACCTGGCCTTCCACTGCGTCACCATCGCCCGGGTCGACCCGGGCTTCGCCAAGGAACAGGTCCTCCTGCTGCTGCGCGAGTGGTACCTGCACCCCAACGGGCAGATCCCGGCGTACGAGTGGGCGTTCGGGGACGTGAACCCGCCGGTGCACGCCTGGGCGGCGCTGAAGGTCTTCGAGATCGACGGCTCCCGCGACCACGAGTTCCTCGCCCGGGTCATGCACAAGCTGCTGCTCAACTTCACCTGGTGGGTCAACCGCAAGGACACCGGCGGCAACAACGTCTTCGAGGGCGGCTTCCTCGGGCTGGACAACGTCGGCCCGTTCGACCGCTCGGCCGCGCTGCCGGTCGCCGGGGTGCTGGAGCAGTCCGACGGCACCGGCTGGATGGCCATGTACGCGCTCAACCTGCTCGACATGGCGATCGTGCTGGCCGAGCACGACCGCGCGTACACCGACACTGCCACCAAGTTCTTCGAGCACTTCGCGTACATCGCCGCGGCGGCGTACCACCAGGGGCTCTGGGACGCCGAGGACGCGTTCTTCTACGACGTGCTGCGCCTGGCCGACGGCACGAAGGTGCCGCTGAAGGTCCGCTCGGTGGTCGGGCTGCTGCCGCTCGCAGCCGTCACCCGGCTCACCGCCCGCACCATGCGCCGCCTGCCCGAGCTGGGCGCGCGGCTGCGCTGGTTCCTCACCAACCGCCCCGAGTACGCCGAGGTCATCGGCGGCCGCCGGATCGGGCCGGACGGCCGGCAGCAGCGGCTGCTGTCGATGGTCGCCCCGGACCAGGTGGTGCGGCTGCTGGCCCGGATGCTCGACACCGACGAGTTCCTCTCCGAGTACGGGCTGCGTACGCTGTCCCGCGCCCACCTGGACAAGCCGTTCACCGTCACGCTCGGCGGGCAGGAGTTCAGCGTCGGCTACGAGCCGGCCGAGTCGACCAGCGGCCTGTTCGGCGGCAACTCCAACTGGCGCGGCCCGATCTGGATGCCGACGAACTTCCTGCTGATCAGCGCGCTGCGCGACTACGCCGCGTTCTTCGGCGACGACCTGCAGGTCGAGTACCCGACCCGCTCCGGGGTCAAGCGGACGCTCGACGAGATCGCCGACGACCTGTCCGCGCGGCTGATCTCGCTGTTCACCCGCGACGGGTGGGGACGGCGGCCGATCTACGGCGCCGCGCAGCTGTTCCAGACCCACCCGGACTGGCGCGACCTGATCTGCTTCCCGGAGTACTTCCACGGCGACAACGGCGCCGGGCTGGGCGCCTGGCACCAGACCGGGTGGACCGCGCTGGTCGCCGACCTGATCCTCACGCTGCGCCGCTGACCGTGTGTGCGGGGCGCGACGGGAGAGCCCGCCGCGCCCCGCAGGGTCACGCCAGCGGCAGGAACGCCAGCCGGGCGTGGTACTCGCCGGCCACCGTCACGGTGTCGCTGCCGACCCACAGGCCCCGGTCGGTGGCGTACAGCTCGCCGGTGCCCACCCCGCGGTCCTTCGTCGGGTTCCACGGCAGCGCCTTGCCGGTGACCGGGTGGATCGCCCCGATGCCCGGCCGGGACACCGCGCCCGGCCCGGCCGAGTTGCGGCCCTGCGGGTTGTCCAGCCAGCGCTGGTGGCCTCCGACGTAGACGGCCGCGCCGGTCACCGCCACCGACAGCAGCGTGTCGCCGCCGGTGTAGTTGGCCCAGGTGGGCTGCTTGCCGCCGGTGGCCGCACCGAACTCGAAACGCGCCGCGGTGTCGCAGAGCGTGGCCGGGAACGGGCCGCCGGTGGTGACCACCGCGAACCAGGTGCCGTCCGGCGAGATGTCGACGCCGCGCATGTAGACCGGCATCGTCCGCGCGCACTGCGGCTGGTAGCGGTCGGTGGCCCAGCCGGAGAGCGTGGCGCCCGACGCGCTCAGGTCGGCGACGGCGATCTGGTGCCGCGCCACGCCCGCGACGCTGCTGAAGCCGCCGACGAACACCAGCCGCCGGCCGTCGGCGGAGACGTCCAGCGCCTCGATCTTCACCGGCGCGGTGGCGCCGGAGGTGGTCGTGCGCGGACCGGCCAGGTTCAGGTTGACCGACGGATCGGCGGCTCCGGTGGTGGCGTTCACCGCCGCCAGGGCGCGCCGGGTCACCCCGCCGACGGTCTGGAACGCGCCGCCGACGATCAGCCGGTTGCCGACCAGGCGCATGTCGTTGACCTGGTTGTTCAGCGCCGGCGTGGTGAAACCGGCGACCCGCGCGCCGGTGGCCGCGTCGATCCGGGCCAGCCGGGACGCCGCGGTGCCGTTGACAGTGGTGAACGCGCCGCCGATGTAGAGCGAGCGGCCGTCCGGCGCGGCGGCGAGAGCCTTCACCGCGCCGTTCACCTGCGGCCGGAACGCGGTGTCGATCCGGCCGGTGGTCGCGTCGAGCGCCACCAGGCGGGGCATCGCCAGCTGGGCCGACTGCCCGGCGTTGCGCACCTTGGTGAACGTGCCGGCGACGTACACGCGGTTGCCGATCTGGAGGATGCGGTGCACGGTGCCGTCCAGCGCGTGCGGCGTCCAGTCGACCGGGTTCGTGCCGACGACTGTGGTGTGTGCGGCGTTGACGGCGAGCGCCGGGGATCCCGGCAGCGCCGCGCCCGCGACGGCGAGCGCCGCGGCCACGGCGACGGCCGCGCCCCGTCTGCGCCCGGGTGGATGATCGGGTGAGATCGTCATGGCCGAAGCATGTCGCCCGACCAGGGATCGCGCAGTCGGGTAGCCGCCGGTAACCGCCCGCCGACCGGATAATCCGCGTGGTCCGTCCGGCGACCGGGCAGTACGGTGTGCGAGGTCCGTGAGGGAGGGAGCCCCATGCCGCCGCGCCGGGATGCCGCCGTGCTGGTCTTCGACGCCGACGACACGCTCTGGGAGAACAACGTCCTGTTCGAGCGGGTGATCGACGACTTCCTCACCTGGCTCGACCATCCCACGCTGGACCGGGCCCGCATCCGCGCGGTGCTCGACGACATCGAGCGGGCCAACGCCGTCGCGCACGGCTACGGCAGCAAGGTCTTCCTGCGCAGCCTCGGCGAGTGCCTGGAGAAGCTGCGCGAGCGTCCGGCCACCGACCGGGAACGCGCCGAGATCGATCAGCTCGCGGCGGCTCTGATCGGGCACCAGGTCGAGCTGATGCCGGGGGTGGCCGAGACGCTCGACGACCTGGCCGGCCGGCACGAGCTGCTGCTGCTCACCAAGGGCGAGCGCGAGGAGCAGCAGCGCAAGCTGGACGCCTGCGGGCTGCTGCACCACTTCCGCGCCGCGCACATCGTGCCGGAGAAGGACGCCGACACGTACCGCTGGCTGGCCCGCGAGCACGCCTTCGACCCGGCCGCCGCCTGGATGATCGGCAACTCCCCGCGCTCGGACATCCTGCCCGCCCGGGCCGCCGGGATGAACGCGGTCTTCATCCCGAACGAGAACACCTGGATCCTGGAGCACGACGAGCTGGACCCGTCCGACTCCCAGGTGATCCGGCTGGCGGCGTTTCCCGACCTGGTCCAGCACTTCTAGGCGGCCGGTAACGTCCGGGAGGTGCCACTCACCTTCCCGTCGCACCTGGCGCCGGTGCTGCCGCTGAAGCTGTGGCGGCCCCGCTGGTTCGACGGGGTGGCGCTGTGCGCCGGTGCGGTGGCGCCGGACGCCGCGTACCTGTTCACCGGCACGCCGCTGGCGCTCGGCATGCGTACACACACGCTCGGCGGGCTGCTCTGGTGGGGGCTGCCGGTCGCGCTCGCGTACGCCTGGGTGGCGCGCCGCGTGGTCGCCGGCGTCGTCGCGCACCTGCCGGGACGGCGGTTGTTCGGCTGGCCCTGGTACGCGACGCTGGCCGCGGTGCGGCATCCCTGGCAGGTGTCGGTCTGCTCGGCGCTCATCGGCGCGTTCAGTCACGTCGCGTGGGACCGGGTCAGCCACAGCGAGCGCCTGCCCCGGCTGTTCGGCGTCACCGACTTCCACGCCCTGACCGGCGTGTACTGGTACCAGTTCGTGGACGTGACGGCCGGGCTCGGCGGCGGGCTGCTGGTGGTCGTCCTGGCGGTGGGGGAGGCCCGCCGGGGACAGCCGGCCCGGGGCGTCGCGCCGCCGCTGCCGGCGGCGAACCCGGCCGTGTTCTGGCGGGTGGCGCTGGCGGTCACCGGGCTCGGCGCGCTGCTGCTGCCCGCGCTGCCGGCGGCGGACGTCGCCGCCCCGGCCGGCGTACGGGCGCTGCACGTGGCCGCGCTGGCGCTCGTCGCCGGGGCCGCCGCGGCCCGGAGCGTCCCGCCGGGGCAGGCCGGGCGCAGTCCGCGTCTCGAAGTCGAACAGCGCGAAACCGGCTGACCCCGTTACGCCGACATGCCGCAATTCCGCATAGACATCAATCACAGGCGCGGCCACCGGTCATCGCTTGTCCGGCCTGCGCGTACGCGCCTAACCTGAGCCGGCGTCCACGCCTCGTCGGGGTGAGACGGGGGCGCACCGGAGTCCGGTGGTAAGAGCACCGTGGAGCTGAGTGCGGGCATACCGGCTCGCCGCGCGGAGCCCGGCGAACGGCGTCGTGCCACGCCTGCCGTGTTCCCGCGGCGCAGACCGCTACCCAACCGGACGGCCGGGGTCAGGGCCGGGGAGTTGCGGACCCGGTCCTGACCCGTCCGGCCCCGGAAACAGGCGCCGGAATCGGGTGGGACGCCTCTGGTGCGCGGACCGGTCACGGAGCGACACTGAGTCATGACTCCTCAGCGCGTACCGCTGCTCGCCGGCCTGGTCGTGCTGCTCGCGGCGGCCTGCACGGCGACCGGCCACGACGGCGCGTCCACGGCGCCCACCCCGACGGCCGCGGCGGCCCCCGCGGCGACCGCGACGGAGGCCACGCCCACCCCGCCCGTGCCGACCGAAGCGGCCTCGACGGGCGGCTCGTGGCGTGTCACCTGGGACTGGGCCGTGCCCGGCCAGCCGGCCCGGGTCGCCCACCGGGTCCGGGTGCCGGTCACGCCGCCGCCGGGGGAGCCGCTGCCGGTCCTGGTGGCGGTGGACGTCGGCGACCATCCGGCGGAGGGCTTCAGCCGGATCACATTCGCGTTCCGCGGGCCCACCCCGTCCTATCAGGTCGCCTATGTGCCGCGGGTGGTGACCGAGGGCCGGGGCGCGCCGGTCGCGCTGCCCGGTACCGCGTACCTGTCGGTGCGGTTCGAGCCGGCCCAGGCGCACGACGCGCGCGGCGGCGGAACGGCGGACCTGCCGCCGGCGGCGATCCGCTTCCCGACGTTGCGTGGATGGGCGGTGGCCGGCGACTTCGAGGGGCACCTCAGTTTCGGGCTCGGCCTGCTGCCGCCGGACGGCGGCCGCCTACCGGTGCGGCTGGGGGAGTCCACCCGCCCGGACGGTACGCACGTCGTGGCCGTGGACGTGCGGCGCAGCTGACGCCGGCGTCAGCGGTCGATGATGTTGTTGTTCTCGTCGATGCCGTGGGTGCGCCAGTAGACGTCCCACTCGTCGTCGACGTGCTGCGGCACCTTGCCCTCCGGGTAGCGCACGTACGGCGGGGACGGCTCTTCCCCGTCCGGCACGCAGGAACTGCCGCCCTGCGGGCCGACCGCGATCACCGGGTACTCGTCGCTGCCGCAGATGCTCTGCCGCAGGGAACAGCCGGTGGTCGCCATCAGCCCGGCCAGTCCGAGCACGGCAAGAACGATCATGATTCGAGTTCGCACGGGGAGAATTCTCGCCGCCCCGGGCGGGCCTGCCATCGGTACGCGTACTCAATTCCAGGGGGCGGCCCGGGCTCAGGTCAGCTCGCCCCGCACGATCGCCACCGCCACCCGGCAGAACTCGTCCATGTCGGGCTGGAAGCCGGCCGCGATGTCCGGGTGCAGGCCGGAGCGGGTCTCGTCGAGCAGGCGGCGGCACACGTCCTCCACCGGCTCGCCCGCGTAGCCGGAGCGGACCCGGTCCGCGGCGGCCTGCAGGGCCGAGGTCAGCTGATCCTCCAGCGGGCCACGCAGCTTCTGCTGCACAGGGTCAAGCCCGCTCGGGTCGAGCGTGACATGTGGCTCCGACATCGGCGCTCCCTTCGTCGGCGTCCGCGGTACCCCACCGCGAACGTCGGTCAAACCATCGTCGGTACGGCCGACACCCGGACCAAATACGAGAACTCCTCCGCCGGCTCCTCGACGTACGACAGCCGGCGGATCTGCCGGTCGTCGGACCAGAGCGCGACGTCGACCAGCACCCCGAGGTGGGCGAGACCGATGTTGGCGACCCGCTTCTTGTCCTGGAGCACCGCGCACACGCCGCCCAGCAGCGTGCTGGCGTCGGAGGTGCGGTGCCCGGGCGGGCACCGCAGGGTGAGGTCCACCTCCACCGGGCCGGTGAGCGGCGTCCACCCGGTGCGCTGGGCCGCCGTGCAGGCGGCCTGGAGCAGGGTACGGACTCTCGTCGCCTGGCGGTGCCCGGCGGCGAAGATGGACAGGGCCTCGGTCTTGACCGGGGGCAGGCCGCTCACCTCGAACGTCAGGGCGAGAGCGCGGGTGTCCTGCACGACGGCACCTCCTCGGGGCGAATCCTGCCCAACCGGGGAACGAGCGGACGGCACTTTCCCGACAGAACCAACCGATCGGGCGGGCAGTGGGGGACGGCCGGAGGCGTATCGACGTCGACGGCGACGCGCCGGCTACGGAGCCAGCCCCACGCTAATGCACGACCGCTGACGCTCGGTAGCCTCGCCGTTTCACGACGTGGGACGGCGTGTCGGCCGTGCCCCGTCGTCGCGCTGCCGACGGTGTGCGCGCCGTCACCGTCACATGTCCGTGATGTTTCACTCCGTCGCAGGTCGGGCACGTTCAGCCGCACGACACGCCCGGGGCGTTCGGTGATCGGACCGAGAACCCCGCCGTCTCGCCGTGCGCCGGGGCACGGGTCACTCCCCGGTTCTTCGCCGAAGAGAGGGGGAGGGTGATGACGACAGTCCCCGACACGGCCGCACGACGGCCGGCCGGACGCGCGGTGGCGGCAGCCGCCGCGCTCGCGTTGGTGGCCCCGCTGGCAGCCTGCGGATCCGGCGGCGACGGCGGCGTCCCCACGATCAACCTGTACTACCCGCCGGAGCAGAACCTGCAGAAGGTCGTCGACACCTGCAACACGGCGGCGCAGGGCCGGTACCGCATCGACTACCGGGTGCTGCCGCGCGAGGCCGACGAGCAGCGGGTGCAGATGGTGCGGCGGCTCGCCGCGCAGGACAGCGGGATGGACGTGCTCGGCCTGGACGTCACGTGGACCCAGGAGTTCGCCAGCGCGAAGTGGATCCGGGAGTGGACCGGCGAGGACAAGGCCGAGGCGGAGCGGGGCACGCTGGCCGGCCCGCTGGACACCGCCCGGTACGAGGACAAGCTGTACGCCGCGCCCAAGAACACGAACGTGCAGCTGCTGTGGTACCGGTCGGACCTGGTGTCGCAGCCGCCGAAGACCTGGGACGAGATGATCTCCGCCGCCCAGCAGCTCAAGGAGCAGGGCAAGCCGTACCAGGTGCTCACCATGGGCGCCCAGTACGAGGGCCTGGTCGTCCTCTACAACACGCTCGCCGAGAGCGCCGGCGGCAAGATCCTCAGTGACGACGGCAAGAAGGCGGAGATGGACGCCGGCGCGGTACGCGCGCTCGACCAGCTCAAGAAGTTCGCCACGTCCGGCGTGACGTCGCCGTCGTTCAGCAACGCGCTGGAGGACCCGGTGCGGCTGGAGTTCCAGTCCGGCAAGGGCGCGTTCCAGGTGAACTGGCCGTTCGTCTATCCGGCGCTCCAGGAGGCCAACCCGGAGCTGGCGAAGAACGTGAAGTGGGCCCGGGTGCCGGGCATCGAACCGGGCACCCCCAGCAAGGTCACCATCGGCGGGGTCAACCTGGCGGTCAGCAGCTACTCGAAGCACCCGGAGGAGGCGTTCGAGGTGGCCCGCTGCCTGCGCAACGCCGAGAACCAGAAGTTCTCCGCCGTCAACGACGGCGTGCCGCCCACCATCGAGGCCGTCTACGACGACCCGGAGATGACCGAGGCGTACCCGATGAAGGAGACCATCCTGGAGGAGCTGAAGGAGCCGGCGGTGCGACCGCTGACCCCGGCGTACCAGAGCATCTCCACTGTGATGTCGGCGATCCTGTCGCCGCCGTCGGCGATCCGGCCCGAGCAGACCGCCGACGAGCTGCGCAAGGCGATCTCCGACGCGCTGGAGTCCAAGGGGGTTCTGCCATGAGCGTGAACGCCACTCCGGCCGGCGCGCAGGCCGCCGCCGAGGCCGAGTCCGAGCAGCCCGGCGGCCGGCACGCCGCAGTGCCGCAGCAGCGGTCGCGGCGCGGCTCCCGCGCCCCGCTGAGCGAGAACAAGCGGGCCGAACGGCGGCTCGGCTGGCTGCTGTGCGCACCGGCCGCGCTGGTCATGGTGCTGGTCACCGCGTACCCGATCCTGTACTCCGTCTGGTTGTCGCTGCAACGCTTCGACCTGCGCTTCCCCGACGAGCGGCAGTTCGTCGGGCTGGAGAACTACGTCACCGTGCTCACCAACGACTTCTGGTGGACCGCGTTCGGGGTGACCGCCCTGATCACCGTGGTCACCGTCGCGGTCGAGCTGGTGCTCGGCATGGGCCTGGCGCTGATCATGCACCGGACGCTCGTCGGCCGGGGGATCGTCCGCACCGCCGCGCTGATCCCGTACGGCATCGTCACTGTGGTCGCGGCGTTCTCCTGGCGGTACGCCTGGACGCCCGGCACCGGCTACCTGGCGAACCTGTTCGACGGCAGCGCCCCGCTCACCGAGCGGGCCAGCTCGCTGGCGATCATCATGCTGGCGGAGATCTGGAAGACCACCCCGTTCATGGCCCTGCTGCTGATGGCCGGGCTGGCGCTGGTGCCGGAGGACCTGCTCAAGGCGGCCTCCACCGACGGCGCGACGGCGTGGCAGCGGTTCACCAAGGTGATGCTGCCGGTGATGAAGCCGGCCATCCTGGTCGCGCTGCTGTTCCGCACGCTCGACGCGTTCCGGGTCTTCGACAACATCTTCGTGCTCACCAACGGCGGCAACGAGACGTCGTCGGTGTCGATGCTCGCCTACAACAACCTGATCCGGGGCCTGAACCTCGGCATCGGCTCCACGATGTCGGTGCTGATCTTCATCACCGTGGCGATCATCGCCTTCGTGTTCGTGAAGCTGTTCGGCACCGCTGCCCCGGGCAGCGACGATGGGGAGAGGCGCTGACATGGCAGTGGAATCCACCACGCGGGCGAAGGTGCGCTGGGGCCTGCTGGACGTCGTGGTCGTCGTCTTCGCGCTGGTCCCCGTGCTCTGGATCGCCTCGCTGTCGTTCAAGACCCCGGCCACGCTCACCGACGGCAAGTTCTGGCCGCGCGAGTGGACGCTGGACAACTACCGGACCATCTTCGACACCGACCAGTTCGTCCGGGCCCTGATCAACTCCATCGGCATCGCGCTGATCGCCACCACCATCGCGGTGGTGCTCGGGGCGATGGCCGCGTACGCGATCTCCCGCCTGGACTTCCCCGGCAAGAAGCTGCTGGTCGGCGTCTCGCTGCTGATCGCGATGTTCCCGCAGGTGTCGCTGGTGTCGCCGCTGTTCGAGATCGAGCGGCAGCTCGGCCTGTTCGACACCTGGCCGGGCCTGATCCTGCCCTACATCACGTTCGCGCTTCCCCTCGCCATTTACACCCTGTCGGCCTTCTTCAAGCAGATCCCGTGGGACCTGGAGAAGGCGGCGAAGATGGACGGCGCCACCCAGGCCCAGGCGTTCCGGCGGGTGATCGCGCCGTTGGCCGCGCCGGGCGTGTTCACCACCGCCATCCTGGTCTTCATCTTCTGCTGGAACGACTTCCTGTTCGCGATCACGCTCACCTCGACCGAGCGGTCCCGCACGGTCCCGGTGGCGCTGCAGTTCTTCACCGGCGAGTCGCAGTTCGAGGACCCGACCGGGGCGATCTGCGCCGCCGCCGTGGTGATCACCGTGCCGATCATCCTGTTCGTGCTCTTCTTCCAGCGCCGCATCGTCTCCGGTCTGACCTCCGGCGCAGTCAAGGGATAGGTGGTAGCAATGGCCGACATCGTGCTGGACAAGGTGAGCAAGCGGTTCCCGGACGGGACCACCGCCGTACAGGACGTCGACCTGGAGATCGCCGACGGCGAGTTCGTCATCCTGGTCGGTCCGTCCGGCTGCGGGAAGTCCACCACGCTCAACATGATCGCCGGGCTGGAGGACATCAGCTCCGGTGAGCTGCGCATCGGCGGCGAGCGGGTCAACGACAAGGCGCCCCGCGACCGCGACATCGCCATGGTCTTCCAGTCGTACGCGCTCTACCCGAACATGACCGTTCGGGAGAACATGGCGTTCCCGCTGCGGCTGGCGAAGCTGGACAAGGAGACCATCAACCAGAAGGTCGACGAGGCGGCGAAGGTGCTGGAGCTGACCGCGCTGCTGGACCGCAAGCCGGCCAACCTCTCCGGCGGCCAGCGGCAGCGGGTGGCGATGGGCCGGGCGATCGTCCGCCAGCCCAAGGCGTTCCTGATGGACGAGCCGCTGTCGAACCTGGACGCCAAGCTGCGGGTGCAGATGCGCACCGTGGTGTCGCGGCTGCAGAAGCAACTCGGCACCACCACCGTCTACGTCACCCACGACCAGACCGAGGCGATGACGCTCGGCGACCGGGTGGTCATCATGCGCGGCGGCGCGGTGCAGCAGGTCGGCCCGCCGCAGGAGCTGTACGACCACCCGCGCAACCTCTTCGTCGCCGGGTTCATCGGCTCGCCCTCGATGAACTTCGTGCACGCCGCGGTGGAGGACGGGAAGCTGCGGACCGCGCTCGGAGACGTGCCGGTCGGCGAGCGGGTCCGCCGCGAGCTGGAGGCCGGTGACGCGCCCCGCGAGCTGATCCTCGGCATCCGGCCGGAGCACTTCGAGGACGCCGCGTTGATCGACGACGAGACCCGCCGCCGGGGCATGGAGTTCGAGGCGCCGGTGGACATCGTCGAGTCGATGGGTTCGGACAAGTACGTCTACTTCACCGTCGAGGGGGAGCGGGCGACCGCCGCCGAACTGGAGGAGCTGGCCGCCGACGCGGGCGCGGCGGACTTCGCGGGCGGCGGCTCGAACCTGGTCACCCGCCTGTCGGCGGAGTCCCCGGTACGCGAGGGCGAGTCGCGCCGGGTGTGGTTCAACCTGGAGAAGATCCACCTGTTCGACCCGGGCAGCGGCCGTAACCTGACGCTGCACGAGGGCCGTTCGGCCGGCGCTCTGGCCGACTGACCCCGGACGCGCGAAGGGCCGGTGGCACGCGGTGCCGCCGGCCCTTCGGCCTTGTCCGGCCAGCTCACCCTCCCTCCGTAGTCGGCCATCGGCGTGAGTGGAACGCCACGGGTGTCTCGGCGCGGTTTTGACACCCATGGCGTTCCACCGAGCACGAGCGCGGCGACCCGATGCGCCGATGGCCGCAGAGCAGAGGGGATGCTCGGCAGCAGAGGAGAATGAGGTAGGGCAACGGCGGGAGCCGTCGCTCACCAGGAGTGACGCAGCTCCAGGCCGAGGAAGCGGGCGTAACCCGTCAGCGCGGCGTCCACCCGGGTGCGCAGCGCGGCGTCGAACGGCACGAGCTGGTGCGTTGTCACTGTCACCGCCCGCGCGCCGATCGTCCGCGTCCAGGTGCCGACCACGCGCCCGCCGCGCACCACGGTCGACCGGAACATCCCGTTGTTGCCGGGGACCACCGCTGCGGCGTGCGCCGGGTCGAGCATCAGCGACCGGTCCTTGAAGCCGAGCAGGTATTCGTCGAAGCCGGGCAGCGTGTGCACGTCGTCGACGGGCGCGCGGGGCGTGTCGAGCAGCGCGGCGTCGACCACCGCCGGCTCGCCGTCGACCTCGACCGGGGCGAGCAGGTCACCGGCCAGCGTGATCGCCCGGGTCGCGTCGGTGACGGTGAGGCCGGTCCACCGGGCCAGCTCGTGCCGGGTCACCGGGCCGTGGCCGCGCACGTAGCGGTGCGCCAGCAACGACAGCGCCTCGTCGCGCTCCGGGCGGCGCGGATCGGGCGCCCACTCGTCGAGCAGCACGAACGTCTGTTCGTTGCCGACGTGCGGGGCGATGCAGGTGACGCCGCGCTGGCTGGCGTACCAGAGCAGGTGATAGCCGCGTTGACCATCCGTGTCCAGCCCGGCGGCGCGCAGCGCGGCCAGGCACTCGGCGCGGGTGAGCCGGCCGCCGCCGGCCAGCGCCGCACCCAGCACGTCACCGGCCCGTTCACCGTCGGCGACCGTCAGCCCGAGCTGCCGCCACCGCGAGGCGATGCCGGCGAGCGTCCGCACCCCGGTCAGCTCCAGCAGCCACCGCGCGTCCCGCGCCGGCACCAGGTGCACGGTGCCGCGCATCGGCCAGGTGCGCAGGGCCTCCCGCCGCTCCAGCGCCGCGCGGACGTCGTTCTGGGTGGCGCCGGGAAGGCGTACGCCGAGCGACCACAACCCGCTCGCGGCGTCCTGGGCCTGCATGGCGCCGAACCACTCGACCACGTCGGCGACGCCCTCGGGACGGGCCGTCGGGTGCGGGCGCAGCAGCAGGCCGGTCATCCGTAGCGCGAGCGCCTCGGCGCGGCTGAGGCGAACGGTCACGGGCGTCAGCGTAGGCCCGGGGTCCGACAGCCCCTGATCGCGCTGCGCCGGCCGCGCTGCCGACGAAGCGCGATCCCCCGTTCAGGTTCCCGGCGCGGGGGCAGCCGACTTGGCTGGCGCCGGTCCGACCAGGATCCTCGCTGAGCTGGGCCGGGAAAGCGTTTTCGCGCGGAACTTGCGCAAATCTTGAGCCTCGGTCAGTCGAGCCGCCGGTGCATGACGAGCAGGTCGACGTACCCCCGGGTGGGGTGCCGGAAGCCCTCCGGCACCCGGCCGATCACCGCGAAGCCCAGCGACCGCCACAGCGCGACCGCCCGGGTGTTGGTGGCCACCACCGCGTTGAACTGCATGGCCCGGTAGCCGTCGGCCCGGGCCGCGGCGAGCACGTGCCCGGCCAGTGCCCGCCCGACGCCGTGCCCGGCGGCGGCCGGGGCGACCATGAACGAGGCGTTCGCCACGTGGTCGCCGGGGCCGCCCTGGTTGGGCGCGAGCTTCGCCGAGCCGAGCACCGCGCCGTCCGGCGCCACCGCGACCACCGTCCGCGCCGGTGGGCCCGGCATCCAGAGCCGCCGGGCCTGCTCCTGCGTGACGTCCGGGGGCCAGGTGTACGTCTCGCCGGCCGCGACGATCTCGCGCAGGAACGGCCAGATCAGTGGCCAGTCGGCGGGGGTGGCGGTGCGGATCTCCACCTGGCGAGCATGCCACGCCCGCCGTTTGACGCGACAAGTAACGGGTAGTCGCGGGAGTTGACCCCAAACGAGGAGGGATCGTCTGATGGATGGCCAGGTCAAGGTCGCGGTGATCTACTACAGCGCGACCGGCATCACCTACCAGATGGCGCAGTCGGCAGTCGAGGCGGCGGAGGAAGCCGGTGCCGAGGTGCGCCTGCGCAAGGTGCGTGAGCTGGCGCCCGACGAGGCGATCCGCTCCAACTCGGGCTGGCAGGCGCACCGGCTGGAGACCCAGGACGTGATGGAGGCCCAGCCGGACGACCTCTCCTGGGCCGACGTGGTGATCATGGGTTCGCCCACCCGGTACGGCATGGTCGCCGCACAGCTCAAGCAGTTCATCGACACCACCGGCCCGCTCTGGGCGGCCGGCGCGCTCGCCGACAAGGTGTACAGCGGCTTCACCTCGACCGCCACCTCGCACGGTGGCCAGGAGGCGACGCTGCTGTCGCTGTACACGATCTTCTACCACTGGGGCGGGATCGTGGTGACCCCCGGCTACACCGACCCGAGCCAGTTCGTCGCCGGCAACCCGTACGGCGCCTCGCACACCAGCAACAACGGCGAGGTGGCCCCGGACCACGTGGCCCTGACCGCCACCGCGCTGACCGCCAAGCGGGCCACGCTCATGGGCGCCGCGCTGAAGCGGGGCATGGCCGGCTGACCGGCGGATGGCGACCGGTGGCCGGACGGGGGCTCTCGAACCCGTCCGGACCACCGGTCGCCCCTCGCCCTACCCGCGATCGGCCGCTCCATGCGCGCTCAGCGCGGGCCGGTCGAGCAGATGTCCGAGCAGATCCGCCAGGACCGAGGTGCCGTCCTGGCTCAGCACCGACTCCGGGTGGAACTGCACCCCGGCGAAACCCGCCCCGCGCAGCGCGTGCACCGCGCCGTCGGCCGGGTCGCGGGACAGCTCCACCGGGCCGTACGGGCCGGTCATCCGGTCGGCGTCGGCGCGGGCGGTGAAGCTGGCGTAGAAGCCGACCCGGCGGGTCACCCCGAACACCGGCACGTCGCGCGGCAACCCCTGGTACGGCGCGTCCCGCCGGTGCAGCGGCAGACCCAGCAGCCCGGCGAGCAGCTGGTGGCCCAGGCACACCGCGAGCGCCGGCCGACCGGAGGCGAGCAGCTCGGCCAGCAGCGCCCGCAGCGCCACCATCTTCGGCGCGTCCGGGTCCCGCGGGTCGCCCGGCCCGGGGCCGACCACCACCAGGTCGTACCCGTCGAGCGGCCCCGGGTCCGGCCAGTCCCGCCGGGTCACCGCCAGCCCCAGCGCGCCGAGCTGGTGGGCGAGCATGCCGGTGAACGTGTCCTCGCCGTCGACGATCAGCGCCCGCCGACCGGCGAGCCCGCGCAGCGCCAGCGCGCCCGCCCGGCGCTGCTCCAGCCAGAACCGGGCCAGCGGCGCGTTGCGGGCGGCCAGCGCGGCCTGCACCTCCGGGTCGTCGGCGTACCTGACGGCCGGCTCGGCGCCGGTGCCCGGCGCGTCCGGGCCGAGACCGAGCGCGGCCAGCACGCCCGCCGCCTTCGCGTGCGTCTCGGCGACCTCCCCGGCGGTCGTCGAGTGCCGCACCAGCGTGGCGCCGACCGGCACCCGCAGCGCGCCCTCGGGCGAGATCTCGGCGGTCCGGATCAGGATCGGCGCGTCCAGCGTCTGCCGGCCCTGCTCGTCGCGTCCGAGCAGTGCGAGCACCCCGGCGTAGTAGCGCCGGCCGGCGCGCTCGTGCCGGGCGATGACCCGGCAGGCGTTCTCCATCGGGCTGCCGGTCACGGTCGGGGCGAACATGGTCTCCCGCAGCACCTCCCGCACGTCCCGGGAGCAGCGCCCGGCCAGCAGGTACTCGGTGTGCGCCAGGTGCGCCATCTCCTTCAGGTACGGCCCGACCACCTGGCCGCCGTGCTCGGCGACCACTGCCATCATCTTCAGCTCCTCGTCCAGCACCATGTACAGCTCCTCCACCTCCTTCGGATCGTGCAGGAAGCGCAGCAGCTCAGCCCGGTCGACGGTCTCGCCCCGGTGCCGGAACGTGCCGCTGATCGGGTTCATCTCGACCAGGCCGTCGGCGACGCTGACGTGCCGCTCCGGGCTGGCGCCGACCAGGATCCGGGCGCCGGTGTGCACCAGGAACGTCCAGTACGCGCCCCGCTCGCGCAGCAGCAGCCGGCGCAGCGCGGCCAGGGCCGCGGCCAGTGGGTCGCCCTGCACCGTGGCGCGCATGGTGCGGTGGATGACGAAGTTCGCGCCCTCACCCCGGCCGATCTCGTCGGCGAGCACCCGGTCCACCACCGCCGCGTACTCGTCGTCGGCGATGTCGAAGCCGGCGTCGGTGGTGCGTACGGCGGCGTCGGGCAGCGCGCCGAGCAGCTCGGCCAGTGGTATCCGCCGGTGCGCCTCGACGGTCAGGAACTCCAGCGGCATGCC
The DNA here is from genome assembly GCF_018070485.1 of Micromonospora sp. C41. Lineage (NCBI taxonomy): Bacteria > Bacillati > Actinomycetota > Actinomycetes > Micromonosporales > Micromonosporaceae > Micromonospora > Micromonospora sp. C41. The sequence goes on from NZ_JAGPXP010000031.1 coordinate 58,311, forward strand.
GTCGTCCACGCACTCGAAGCCACGCTCGGTGACCTGCCGGAACGGCACCACTGCCAGCGTGCGCGGGCCGGCGCCGTCGTCGGGCAGCGGCAGGTCGGCGAGCCGGTCGGCGGTGCGTACCGGGCCGGTGAACAGGTCGACGTGGTCGGCGCCCTCGCGGCGGACGAGCGCGAACGGGCCGGGGTCGTGGCCGGCCGCGACGGCGGCGAGCGGGTCGGACGGGCGGGTCATCGGGTCTCCTCGGTGGGCCGGTGACCGCCGACGTGGGCGACCCGGGATGCCGGGGAAGACCGGCGGCCGCCTCGTCGGGCGGCCGCGTGGGGAAGCTACGCGCGGGGGTGGGCCGCCGGGTCGGCGGGCCACCAGCAGGACAGGTGCGCGGGCATGACCGTCACTGTACGCGATCAGCCCGCCTCCGGTAAGCCGGTCGCGCCGGGTAGGTTGATCGGCGATGGACATCCTCGCTCTCGATCTGGGCACCTCCTCGGTGCGTGGGCTGGTGCTCGACGCGGACGCGGTGCCGCGTCCGGGCGCGCTGGCCCGTCGCCGGGTGCATCTGGTCACCGGGGACGACGGCACCGGGACGCTGGACGGCCCGGCCTACCTGGCGTGCCTGACGGAGTGCCTGGACGAGCTGGCCGCCGGCGGGCACCTGCGGGACGTGGACCTGGTGGCCACCTCCGCGCAGTGGCACTCGGTGCTGCCGCTGGCCGCCGACGGCACCCCGTCGGGACCGGTGCTGACCTGGCTGGACACCCGGCCGGAGGCGCTCGCCGGCGCGGTCGGCCCGGCCGACCCGGCGGACTTCCACAGGCGTACCGGCACGTGGTGGCACCGCTGCTTCTGGTCGGTGCGGCTGCCCTGGCTGCGGGAGCACGGCGCGCGGAACGCACGCTTCACCGGGCTGGCCGAGTACGTGCTCGGCGCGCTGCTCGGCGACGTGCCGATGTCCATGTCGATGGCTTCCGGCACCGGGCTGCTCGACCTGCGCCGCCTGGACTGGGACCCGGAGGCGTGCGAGCTGGCCGGCGTACGCCCGGAGCAGTTGCTGCGGCTGGCCCCGGACGGCTGGCACGGCCGGCTGAACGCGGAGCACGCGCGGCGCTGGCCGCAGCTGGCCGGGGCGCGGTGGGCGGCGCCGGTCGGCGACGGGGCGGCCGCCAACGTCGGGTCGGGCTGCGTCGACCCGACGCGCGCGGCGGTGACCGTCGGCACCTCCGCCGCGGTCCGGATGATGCAGGCCGTGCCGGCGGGCGCGGAGCCGCCGCCGCTGCCGGAGCAGCTCTGGCGGTACCGGGTGGACCACAACCACGTGGTGACCGGCGCGGCGTACTCCAGTGGCGGCAACCTGTTCGCCTGGGCCAACCGGGAGCTGCGGCTGCCCGAGGGCGCGGCGCTCGAGGCGGCGCTGCGCCGGACCACCGGCTCGGTGCGGGCCAACCCGCGGCTGGGCGGTGACCGGCCGCCGGGCACGGCCCCGGCGGGCTCGGGCGAGCTGCGTGGGCTCAGCTTCGGCACCACCGCCGTGGACGTCCTCGCCGGGCTGATGGGTGGCCTGTGCCGGCTCGTCGTCGACGACCTGGTCCTGCTGGAGGGTGGCGTCGGCGAGCCGATGGAGGTGGTCCTCGGCGGCGGGGCGCTGACCGCCTCGCCGTGGTGGCGCGCGGCGTTCGCCGACACGCTCGCCCCGCGCGAGGTGCGGTGGCAGCGCAACCCGGAGATCGGGGCGGCCGGCGCGGCGCTCGTGGCGCTGGGACGTCTGCCCGAGGCGGCGCACATCGGCGGCATCGGCCGGACGGACGAAACCGCCTCGCACGCGTGACGGTCCGCCCGAAGCGCTGACCGGCCTGCTCGTGCCGTCCGGGCGGCCGTTGACACGGACCGCCGGCCTGGTTGGATGGACTCCGCTCCCCGACGTGGTGGAGTGGAACGAGGAGGCAGGTGTGGGCGCAGGTCCCGACCCGGCTCGTGGCGCGGTCCCGCAGCCGCACCGGCGGCGCTCCGGGTTCCGGCTGCGGGACTGGCGGATGGGCACCAAGCTCGCCACCGTGCTGGTGATCCCGTCGCTGGCGTTCCTCGTCCTGGCCGGCATCCAGACGCGCGGGCTGGTCGGGCAGACCACCACGCTGAGCGCCTTCGCCGAGCAGGTGGGCATCGGCCGGCAGATCGCCGTGGCCGTCGACCGGCTCCAGCACGAGCGGGACCGTACCGCCGGGGAGCTGGCGGGGCTGCGCCGCGCCGGCACCGGCGCCGACCGGGACGCCGCGGTCGCCGCCCTGAAGCCACTGCAGGCGGCCACCGACCGCGCGGTGGCGGACCTGCGTACCGCGGCCGCGCCGCTGGCCGACGCCGACGCGGCCTGGCGGGTGTCCTACTCGGAGGCGCTGGAGGCGTACGACCAGGTCGTCAACATCCGCGCCGCGGTGGCGCCGGCGGTGCTGTCCAGCGACACCGTCCTCAGCAACTACCACCGGTCCGTCGCGGCGCTGCTGAACCTGCTGGCCGAGCCGTCGCCCGGCGGCGGGCGGCAGGAGCTGACCGAGGCGGTGCTGCGCTACGTGCAGCTGTCCCGGGTCAAGGAGTTGTCCTCGCGGATCCGCGCGGAGCTCTACGCCGCCGCCCGCTCCGGCCGGTACGAGGCCGACGACCAGGTGACGCTCAGCGACCTGCGGGCCCAGCAGCTCACCGCGCTCGGCGCGTTCCGGGTCGCGGCGACCGCCGACCAGATCCGCCGCTACGACCAGACCTCGGTCGACCCGGCCTTCGTCGCGGCCACCCGGATGGAGGAGCGGACCCTGCCCGGCGGCGGCGACGCGAAGCCGGCGCTGCTCGACGCGGAGCAGTGGTGGTCGGCCAGTGAGCAGCGGCAGGAGTTGCTGCGCCAGATGGAGAGCGGGGTCGTCGACGACGCGGTACGCCGGGCCGACGACGCCAGCGCCCGGCAGCTGCGCGACACGCTGCTGGTGGCCGGTGGCATCGCCACAGTGCTGCTGGTGGCGGTGGCGATCTCGCTGCTGGTCGGCCGGTCGGTGGCCCGCGGCATGCGGCAGCTGCGCGGCCAGGCGCTGCGGATCGCGCAGGTGGATCTGCCGCTGACGCTGGAACGGCTGCGCACTGTGGACCGTCCGGTCGGCGCGATCGACGTGCCGCCCGCGGTGATCGACTCGCAGGACGAGATCGGCGAGCTGGCCGAGGCGTTCGTCGCGGTGCACCGCAGCGCCGTCGACGTGGCGGTCGAGCAGGCGATGATGCGGCGCAACGTCAACGCCATGTTCGTCAACCTGGCCCGGCGCAGCCAGGTGCTCGTCGAGCGTCAGCTGGAGCTGCTCGACGACCTCGAACGCGAGGAGAGCGATCCGGACCAGCTGGAGAATCTGTTCAAGCTCGACCACCTCGCCGCCCGCATGCGCCGCAACGACGAGAGCCTGCTGGTGCTCGCCGGCAGCGAGTCGACCCGGCGCTGGAACCGCCCGGTGGGTCTGGGCGCGGTGCTGCTGGCCGCGAGCGCGGAGATCGAGCAGTACCAGCGGGTACGCCACGAGAACCGGACGGACCTGCACGTCGTCGGGCACGCGGTGGGCGACCTGGTGCACCTGTTCGCGGAGCTGCTGGAGAACGCCACCTCCTTCTCCCGCCCGGAGACCACGGTGCGGGTCGTCGTCGAGCCGGACGGCCGGGGCGCGCTGGTGCGGGTCGTCGACGAAGGGCTGGGCATGAGCCCGGCGGCGCTGGCCGAGGCGAACGCGGTGCTGGCCGAGCCGCCGGCCGCCGACGTGTCGGCCTCGGAGCGGATGGGTCTGTTCGTGGTCAGCCACCTCGGCGCCCGCAACGGCGTACGGGTGCGGTTGCAGGCCGGCGGCGCGGGCCTGGTCGCCCTGGTGCGGATCCCGGTCGAGCTGCTGGCCGAGGCGCCCGCGCCGGAGGCGGGCCGGCCGGTGCCGGCGGGTCGGCCCGTACCGGGGGTGGACCGGAGCGTCCGCACGCCCACCGGTCCGGTCGCGGCGTCCGGGGCGCTCGCGGCGCCGACGGCCGAGCTGCCGGTGGCGGGATGGCGTCCGGCGCCCGGTCAGCCGGCGGCGCTGCCGCTGTCGCCGCTGACCGGCCGTCCGCTCGGGGACGGGCCGGAGGCGCCGACGTCCGGATCGCCGGCGCCCGCCGCGCCGGCCGGCGCCGTGCCGCGCCCCCGGCCGGCCCGGGCCGAGGACGTCCTGACCCCGGCTGTCGCCGGACCCGCCGGCGGTGGCTGGTTCAGCCGGCAGGGGCCGACGGCGTCGCCGCTGGGTGTGACGCCCGCCCCGGCGCCGACGCCGGTGACCGGAGGGACCAACGAGCGGGGACTTCCGGTACGGGTGCCGATGGCCCAGCTCGCCCCGGCCTCCGTGGCCGACCGCCCGGTGATGCGGCACGAGCCGGACCCGGAGGCGGTCGGCGGCATGCTGTCGCGCCTCTACAGCGGGGTGCGGCGCGCCGAGGCCGAGGAGACCACCGAGATGTACCTGCCGCGCGACGAAGGAGGACGACGACAGTGACGACGTTGAGCCAGGAGGCACGCGACCTGAGCTGGCTGGTGAACGCGTTCGCGGAGCGCGTTCCCGGGGTGGCGCACGCGGTGGTGGTGTCCTCCGACGGGCTCCTGGTGGCGATCTCGGCGCATCTGCCCCGGGACCACGCGGACAAGCTCGCCGCGGTGACCTCCGGCCTGATGAGCATCACCGCGGGCGCGGCCCAGATGTTCGACGGCGACGTCGTCAAGCAGACAGTGGTCGAGATGGGGCGCGGCTATTTCCTGGTGATGCAGATCCGGGACGGCTCGATCCTGGCCACGCTGGCCGGGGCGGACGCCGACATCGGCGTGGTCGGCTACGAGATGGCGCGGCTGGCCAAGCAGGCCGGCGAGATGCTCACCCCGGCGCTGCGCGCCGAGCTGCAGCAGGCGCTGCCGCGCTGATCCGCCGATGCGGGGGCCCGGCCGGCGCGCAGCCGGCCGGGCCGCCACCGCCTACAGCCCGTTGCGGCGGATCACGTCGCGGTACCAGTGGGCGCTGCGCTTGAGCACCCGCCGCTGGCTCGCGTAGTCCACGTAGACCAGGCCCCAGCGCTGCTCGTACCCCTCGGCCCACTCGAAGTTGTCCAGCAGCGACCAGACGTGGTAGCTCTCCAGCGGTACCCCGTCGCCGATGGCCCGGTGGGCGGCGGCGAAGTGGTCGCGCAGGAAGCTGACCCGCCCGGCGTCGTCGACGTTGCCGTCCGCGCCGGGCACGTCGGGGCAGGGCAGGCCGTTCTCGGTGATGGTGATCGGCACCCGGCCGTAGTCCCGGGTGACCCGGGTGAGGATGTCGTACATGCCCTCGGGGTAGATCTGCTGCCACTCCGCCTCGGAGGTGGGCCACTTGCGGACCGTGCTGCCGTCGCCGGTGACGTAGATCGGCGTGTAGTACTGCACGGCGAGCAGGTCGACCGGGCTGGAGATGATCTTCAGGTCGCCGTCGCGGACGCCGCGGACCAGCCGGCTGTCCGGGCCGCGGTCGTCCAGCACGTCCTGCGGGTACGCGCCCTTGAAGATCGAGTCGAGGTAGAGGCGGTTCTCGTAGCCGTCGTGGAGCTTGGTCGCGGCGGCCGCCTCGGCGCTGTCGTCGGCGGGGTAGCAGGGGTGCAGGTTGAGGGCGGGGCCGATCCGGCCGGTGAGGCCGGAGGCGCGCAGCGCCCGCACGGCGAGGCCGTGGGCGAGCTGGAGGTGGTGGGCGACCAGGTACGCCGCGTCCTCGTCCCGGAAGCCCGGGGCGTGGTGGCCGAAGATGTAGCCGTTCTGCACCACGGTCTTCGGCTCGTTGACGGTCAGCCAGACCGGCACCTGGTCGCCGAGGGCGTGGAACACCGCGTCGGCGTACTCGGCGAAGCGCTCGGCGGTGTCCCGGTTCTCCCAGCCGCCGGCGTCCTGGAGGGCCTGGGGTAGATCCCAGTGGAACAGCGTGGCCATCGGCGCGATGTCACGCTCGTGCAGCCCGTCCACCAGGCGGCGGTAGAAGTCGAGGCCGCGCTGGTTGGGGCGGCCGGAGCCGTCGGCCTGGATGCGGGGCCAGGAGATGGAGAACCGGTAGCTGCGCAGTCCCAGGTCGCGCATCAGGTCGAGGTCCTGCGCGTACCTGTGGTAGTGGTCGGCGGCGACGTCGCCGGTGTCGCCGTTGCGGATGCGCCCCGGCGTGTGGCTGAAGGTGTCCCAGACGGACTCACCCCGCCCGTCCTCCTTGGCGGCCCCCTCGATCTGGTACGCCGAGGTCGCCGCGCCCCAGCCGAAGCCGTCCGGGAAGCGCAGTCCGCGGTCCTGCTCCGGGTCGGTGGCGCGCTCGGGCGGGCTGTCGCAGCCGCCGAGCGCGACTGTCGACGCGGCGGTCGCCGTCGCGGTGGCGCCGGCGAGCCCGGTCCGGGCCGCGCCGGCCGCGGTCGCGGACAGGGCGGCGCGGCGGAGCAGGCGCCGTCGGGTGAGTAACGACATGAGGTTTCTCCTCGGAGTGACGGGCCGCCCTGGGCCGGGAGCGCTCCCATCATAGCCAGGGAGCGGCCGGCCCTGATCCGGCGGTCGCGGCGGGTGCGGCGCGGCCGGCGGGCGGCCGGAAAGTGGGTGGGCGGGGGCGTCGCTCGGGAACGCCGCTCGGGGCGGCGTGAGCGGCGAGGGGTGGGGTGGATAGCGAGAAAGGCCGTCCGGGTGGCGTGTCACGCCTGTCCCGTCGGCCTCTTTTGCCGTCGACAACGGGGGTTTAGTGTGGGGACGGGGGAGGGCAACCCCCGTCCCCACCGATGGTGCACACACGCACGAAGTGGAATTGGCGTCCGTCGTGCGCGTCGCGCGGGAGCCGGGCCACGCGAGTGGCTCTGGTTCCACCTCCCTCCGTTTGGCGGGTGGCGGCCGGTGGCGGCGTCCGGGCTGGTCCGCCGCCGGCCTCTGGGCCGACGCGCCGGGCACGGGCGTACCCGGCGATCCAGTACTTGTATCACCGTCGATGGAAGCGCTCCCATCGGCGATGCTGCGACTGTAACGCCCGTCACGGGTTTGGAAAAGCCCCTAAACGAGATCGAAACATGGAAGCGCGTATCTGCGCTGGCCGTTGTGGTGGGAGCGCTTCCATGTCACACTCTCGTCACGCCACGCGGAGCCAGTGACGCGAGCGCGGGCCGCCGAGGGCACCCGGTGACAACCGGTGCGGCGCCCCGATCCCCGGCACGGCCGGGACGACCACCTTTCCGGACGCCTCCGTCCCCCCGCGTACGCCCCGTCGACGCGTGGAGGCGCCCCGCCGGGACCCCGAGGTCCCGGCCCGGTCCGAGGAGACACCGCCCACATGAGACTTCTGGCCAGACGTCGCCGTACGGCGATGCTCGCCGCCGCCGCCCTCGTCATAGGCGGGGTGGCCCTGCCCGCGGGCGCCGCCCAGGCCGCGCCCGCCTGCGACGTGACGTATGCGTCGAGCGACTGGAACAACGGCTTCACCGCCAACGTGACCATCAAGAACCTGGGCGACGCGCTCAACAACTGGTCGCTGAAGTTCACCTTCCCGAACAGCAGCCAGCGCGTGGTCCAGGGCTGGTCGGCCCGGTGGAGCCAGTCCGGCAGCGAGGTGACCGCCACGAACGAGTCGTGGAACGGCAGCCTGCCCACCGGCGCGTCCACCAGCATCGGCTTCAACGGCAGCTTCAGCGGCAGCAACCCGAAGCCCACCGCGTTCACCCTCAACGGGGTGGCGTGCAACGGCGCGCAGACCAACCAGCCGCCGACGGTCTCGCTGAGCGTGCCGTCCGGCCCGTTCGAGGCGCCGGCGGACGTCCCGCTGACCGCGACCGCCAGCGACCCCGACGGCACCATCAGCAAGGTCGAGTTCTACCGCAACGGCCTGCTGGTCAACACCGACACCACCGCGCCGTACGGCTACGACCTGCTCGACCTGCCGGCCGGCAGCTACACGGTGCAGGCCAAGGCGTACGACAACGCCGGCGCCTCGGCGGTCTCGGAGAAGTCGTTCACAGTGACCGCGGCCACCGGGCCGAAGCTGGTCGCCACTCCGTCCGCGGTCACCGTCAGCGAGGGCGGCAGCGCCACGGTCCGGTACACGCTCAGCGCGGCGCCCAGCGCCAACGTGCCGGTGACCCTCGCCGTCACCGGTGACAGCGACATCACCGTGTCGCCGACCACGCTGACGCTCACCTCGAGCAACTGGAGCACCGGCGTCACCGCCACGGTCTCCGCCGCGGAGGACGCCGACACGGTCGGCGGCACCGCCACGATCACCGCGTCGGCCACCGGCTACGCGCCGGTCTCCGTCGTGGCCACCGAGGCGGACAACGACAGCCCCGGCGGCGACAACGCCTACATCAAGAAGTTCCTCGACCAGTACGGCAAGATCAAGAACTCGGGGTACTTCAGCCCCGAGGGCGTGCCGTACCACTCGATCGAGACGCTGATCGTCGAGGCGCCCGACCACGGCCACGAGACCACCTCGGAGGCGTTCAGCTTCTGGCTCTGGCTGGAGGCGCAGTACGGCCGGGTCACCCAGAACTGGGCCCCGTTCAACAACGCCTGGACGGTGATGGAAAAGTACATCATCCCGTCGCACGCCGACCAGGCCACGGCCGGCTCGCCCGGCACCCCGCAGTACGCCGCCGAGCACAACCTGCCCAGCCAGTACCCGTCGACGCTGGACGCCAACGTCCCGGTCGGCCAGGACCCGCTGCGCTCGGAGCTGCAGTCCACCTACGGCACCGGTGACATCTACGGCATGCACTGGCTGCTCGACGTGGACAACACGTACGGCTACGGCCGCTGCGGCGACGGCACCACCCGGCCCGCGTACATCAACACCTTCCAGCGGGGCACCCAGGAGTCGGTGTGGGAGACCGTGCCGCAGCCGTCCTGCGACACGTTCAAGCACGGCGGCCCGAACGGCTACCTGGACCTGTTCGTCAAGGAGTCCAACGCCCCGGCCAAGCAGTGGAAGTACACGAACGCCCCGGACGCCGACGCGCGTGCCGTCCAGGCCGCCTACTGGGCGCTGACCTGGGCCAAGGCGCAGGGCAAGGCGGGCGACGTGGCGGCCACCGTGGCCAAGGCCGCCAAGATGGGCGACTACCTGCGCTACGCGCTGTTCGACAAGTACTTCAAGAAGATCGGCAACTGCGTCGGCGCGAGCACCTGCCCGGCCGCCAGCGGCCGTGACTCGGCGCACTACCTGCTCTCCTGGTACTACGCCTGGGGCGGCGCGTACGACGCCTCGCAGAACTGGTCGTGGCGGATCGGGTCCAGCCACAGCCACTTCGGCTACCAGAACCCGTTCGCGGCCTGGGTGATGACCAACGTCGCGGAGCTGAAGCCGAAGTCGCCGACCGCGGCCTCCGACTGGCAGAAGAGCCTCGACCGGCAGCTGGAGTTCTACACCTGGCTCCAGTCGGCCGAGGGCGGCATCGCCGGTGGCGCCACCAACAGCTGGGACGGCAGCTACGCCCAGCCGCCGGCCGGCACCGCCACCTTCTACGGCATGTTCTACGACGTCGACCCGGTCTACAACGACCCGCCGTCGAACCAGTGGTTCGGCATGCAGGCCTGGTCGATGCAGCGCATCGCCGAGCTGTACCTGGAGACCGGCAACGCGAAGGCCAAGGCGCTGCTGGACAAGTGGGTGCCGTGGGCGATCGCCAACACCACGCTGGGCACCGACTGGTCGATCCCGTCGGACATGAAGTGGACCGGCCAGCCGGCCAACTGGAACCCCAGCAGCCCGCAGCCGAACACCAACCTGCACGTCGAGGTGACGGTCAAGGGCCAGGACGTCGGCGTCGCCGGCGCCTACGCCCGCACGCTCATCGCGTACGCGGCGAAGTCCGGCAACACCGCGGCGAAGGACACCGCCAAGGGCCTGCTGGACGCGCTCTCGGCGGCCGCCGACAGCAAGGGCGTCTCGACGCCGGAGAAGCGCGGCGACTACAAGCGCTTCGACGACGTCTACAACGCCGCCGACGGCCAGGGCCTCTACATCCCCAACGGCTGGACCGGGAAGATGCCCAACGGTGACGTGATCGCCCCGGGCAAGAGCTTCCTGGACATCCGCTCGTTCTACAAGAACGACCCGGACTGGCCGAAGGTGCAGGCGTACCTGGACGGCGGTCCCGAGCCGGTCTTCAACTACCACCGGTTCTGGGCGCAGGCGGACATCGCCATGGCGTACGCCGACTACGGCACCTACTTCCCGCAGGGGTGAGGTGACCCCTCCTTCGTGGGCGGGGGGGGGCCCCCCCCCC
>NZ_JAGPXP010000032.1:0-59456 GCF_018070485.1 Micromonospora sp. C41
ATCATGAAGTTGGCGGCGATGTCGATCTCCGTGAGTGCCGCCAACTTCATGATCGACGGGGTGGGTCCGGGGCCGGGGTGGGTCCGGGTCCGGGTCCGGGGTGGGGCCGGGGTGGGTCCGGCTCGGCCGGGGTCAGTCGAAGAAGCGGGCCAGGTGGGATGCGGGTGGGGGCGGCGCGTCCGGGGACAGGGGAGTGAGGTCGGCGAAGACCGACGCGCCGTCGCAGCCGACGTGCAGCGGATACCAGCGCGGCGTACCCGGCGGGCGCTGACCGCAGATGCCCTTGAACGTCTGCACGTCCAGCAGGCGTACGTGGGTCGGGTCGGCCACCGCGTTGACGTGCCGCCACCAGGGGCTCATCACGTGGAGCACACCGCCGGGCCGCAGCACCCGGTGGCACTCGTCGAACAGCGGCAGGAAGTCGATCAGGTGCTCGACGATGTGCACCGCGAAGAACACGTCCACCGAGGCGTCGCGCAGCGGCAGCGAGCCGGCGAGATTGGCGACCGCGTTCACCCCCGGCGCCGGATAGATGTCCAGCCCCAGGTTGCCCGGCCACTGCTTGGTCGCACCGCAGCCCAGGTCGACCACCACCGGCGCCCGCCCGCCCACGGCGACCCGGCACCAGACCCCGAGTACGCCCGACAGCCGGCCGATCAACTCCCGTACCAGCCGCAACTGCGCCGGGTCGGCGACCGCGCCGGTCAGGTGCGCCACCCCCCGGTCGAAGCGCACCTCGACGGTCGTCCCGCGTAGCCGCTCGTCGTGCCGGACCAGGTCGGCCCACGCCTCGGCGAGAAACTCGTCGGTCTGCCGGAGTCGCTCACCCGAGAGCGCGGTCTGCCCCATCGCCACCATGCGCCACCTCCGGCGGCCCGTTACCCCCATTTCACCCCAATATGCCCCGACCCGTCCGCCGTCCTCCTCCACCCCGTCCCGCCGTCCGCCCCGCCCCACCCCGTTGATCAAGGACTTTGTGTCACCAGAAGACGCCCGCGAGGACACAAACTCCTTGATCACCGGGGCGCGCCCGAGATCTTGGAAGATTTCGGCGGTCATGGGGCACTTTCCTTACAAGATCTCCCGCGACTCGGGGATCAAGGAGTTCGTGCTGGCGTCGGCGTGGATGGACCCGAACTCCTCGATCGCGAGAGGCCACCCCCCACCCCGTTGATCAAGGAGTTTGTGTCCTTTTTCGAGGGCGACGTCCACACGAACTCCTTGATCACCGCCGGTTTCGGGCCGGGGGGTGCACGCTCCGACGGGAGGCTTGGGGGCGGGCGCTGTCGATCGTGGAGTTGTGGCCCGGGCCAAGCTCGCAAAAGGGGCAGGCGAGGGGCCGCAACTGCAAGATCGACGCGCTGAGGGGCGGGAGGGGCGGGGAGGGAGGGAGGAGGGTCAGGGGGAGAGGGTTCGGCGGATGGTGCGGGAGCTGCGCATCCGCTGGCGCGGCTGGGCCGCCGCTGCCTTCGGGCGCTTGAGGTGGTAGCGGTGCAGCTCGTTGTTGCCGGGCAGCGACGGGTCCTCGCTCATCGCGACCAGTTCCCAGCCCTGGTCACCGGCCCGGTTCAGGTGGGCCAGCGCGGTGTCGCCGTACGGTGTCACGTCGATCATGGAGCCGTCCGGGCCGTACCAGATGAAGACGACCTCGAACCCGAGGTCGGTCGACGCGGGTTGACGACGACGGACCAGCAGCGCGTACTCCCACTTGAGCATGCGCTCATTGTGGACCCGCCCGGCCGACTCGGCATGGATCAGTGTTCGGCGATCCCTCCGTCCGCCACGCGCAGCCGCCGGTTGACGCTCACCGCGTCGAGCATCCGCCGGTCGTGGGTCACCAGCAGCAGCGTGCCCGGGTAGCTCGCCAGCGCCGATTCGAGCTGCTCGATCGCAGCCAGGTCGAGGTGGTTGGTCGGCTCGTCGAGCACCAGCAGGTTCACGCCGCGCCCCTGCAGCAGCGCCAGCGCGGCCCGGGTCCGCTCGCCGGGGGACAGCGTCGCCGCCGGCCGCAGCACGTGGTCGGCGCGCAGCCCGAACTTCGCCAGCAGCGTCCGCACGTCCGCCGGGGCGAGATCGGGTACGGCGGCGCCGAACGCGTCGAGCAGCGGCTGGTCGCCGAGGAAGAGTCCCCGGGCCTGGTCGACCTCGCCGACCACCACGCCGGGGCCGAGCGCGGCGTGCCCCTCGTCCAGCGGGAGCCGCCCGAGCAGCGCGGCGAGCAGGGTGCTCTTGCCGGAGCCGTTCGCCCCGGTGATCGCCACCCGGTCGGCCCAGTCGATCTGCAGGTCCACCGGGCCGAGCGTGAAGCCGCCACGGCGTACCACTGCTCCTCGCAGCGAGGCCACGACGGCGCCGGCGCGGGGCGCGGCGGCGATCTCCATCCGCAGCTCCCACTCCTTGCGCGGCTCCTCGACCACCTCCAGCCGCTCGATCAGCCGGGCCGTCTGCTTGGCCTTCGCGGCCTGCTTCTCGGTCGACTCGGTGCGGAACTTGCGGCCGATCTTGTCGTTGTCGGTGGCCTTGCGCCGGGCGTTCTTGACGCCCTTCTCCATCCACGCCCGCTGGGTGCGGGCGCGCGCCTCCAGGTCGGCCTTCGTGTCGGCGTACTCCTCGTACTCCTCGCGGGCGTGCCGGCGCGCCACCTCCCGCTCCTCCAGATAGGCCGCGTAGCCACCGCCGAAGTGGTTGACCTGCCGCTGATGCAGGTCCAGCTCGACGATCCGGGTGACGGTGCGGGTGAGGAACTCGCGGTCGTGGCTGACCACCACGGTCCCGGCGCGCAGCCCGGTGACGAAGCGTTCCAGCCGGTCCAGCCCGGCCAGGTCGAGGTCGTTCGTGGGCTCGTCGAGCAGGAAGACGTCGTACCGGCTGAGCAGCAGCGACGCGAGCCCGGCGCGGGCGGCCTGCCCGCCGGACAGGCCGGTCATCGGATGGTCGAGGCCGACGTCGAGACCCAGCTCCGCGGCGACCTGCGCGGCCCGCTCGTCCAGGTCCGCGCCGCCGAGGTCGAGCCAACGTTCCAGAGCATTCGCGTACGCGTCGTCGGCGCCCGCCGCCCCGGCGGTGAGCGCCTCGGTGGCGGCGTCGAGCGCGGCCTGCGCGGCGCTGACCCCGGTGCGCCGGGCCAGGAACTCGCGGACCGTCTCGCCGGGCCGGCGCTCCGGCTCCTGCGGCAGGTAGCCGACCGTCGCCGTGGGCGGGCTGAGCGAGACCGTGCCCTGCTCGCGTGGGACCAGCCCGGCGAGGGTACGCAGCAGCGTGGACTTCCCCGCGCCGTTGACCCCGACCAGCCCCACCACGTCGCCGGGCGCGACGACCAGGTCGAGGTCTTCGAAGAGGAGGCGGTCACCGTGGCCGGCGGTGAGGTCCTTGGCGATCAACGTGGCGCTCATCAGGGCACCGAGCCTACCGGCGTGCGCATCCGGATTACCGCGACCCACGCTCGCGGCGGCACCGATCTGAGGGAGACTCACAGCCGTGGTGACCACACTGGCGATCGACTGCGGTGGCGGCGGGATCAAGGCCTCCGTGCTGGATGCCGCCGGGACCATGCGCGCCCGGCCGCTGCGCGTGCCCACGCCGTACCCGCTGCCGCCTGCCTTGTTCGTCAAGACGCTGCTGGATCTCGGCGCCCGCCTGCCCACGGCGGACCGGCTCACCGTCGGCATGCCCGGCATGATCCGGCACGGCGTCGTGGTGGCCACGCCGCACTATGTGACGCGGTCCGGGCCGCGCAGCCGCGTCGACCCGGACCTGCTGGCCGAGTGGTCCGGGTACGACGCGCGTACCGCGCTGGCCGAGGCCTTCGGCGTGCCGGCGCTGGTGTTGAACGACGCCGAGGTGCACGGCGCGGGCGTGGTCGCCGGGACCGGCTGCGAGCTGGTGCTGACGCTCGGTACCGGGCTGGGCAGCGCGTTGTTCGACGGCGGGGTGCTGGCGCCGCACCTGGAGCTGTCGCACGCGCCGGTGCGGTGGAACACCACCTATGACACGTACGTGGGGGAGCCGGAACGGCGGCGCCTCGGCGACGCGTTCTGGTCCCGGCGGATCCGGCAGGTGGTGGACGGCCTGCGGCCGGTGTTCCGCTGGGACCGGCTGTACCTCGGCGGCGGCAACTCCCGGCTCATCCGGCCCGAGCAGGTGGCCCGGATGGGCGATGACGTGGTGATCGTCCCGAACACTGCCGGAATCGTCGGCGGTGTCCGGGCCTGGGACCTGGTCGGCGGCCGGTACGACCCCACAACCTGATCTTTCGCCCCGCAGGAACACTCGCGCTCCCGCCGGTGTTGTGCCAGCGTCGGACCAAGGGCCTGGCGCGACACGAGGAGGTGGGTCGAGTGGATCTTCTGGCGGAGTACCGGCGGGCGACCATGTTCTTCGAAGCGGGTGACCCGACCGGAGCGGCCCGGCTGCTCGAACCGATCATCGAGGCCGAGCCGGACAACTCGTCGGTCCGGCAGCTGCTGGCCCGCGCCTACTTCCAGTCGGCCCAGCTCAACCGGGCCGAGGAGCAGTTGCGCGAGCTGGTCGACCGGGACCCGAGCGACCACTACGCGCACCACGTGCTCGGCCGCACGCTGGAGCGGATGAACCGGCCCGTGGACGCGCTGCGGCACCTGCGCATCGCGGCCGCGATGTACTCGACGAACACCGACTACGCCACCGCGCTGCGCCGGGTGGAGGGCAAGGTCGGCCGTTGACTGATCACGCGGAAGGGCAGCCCGCCCGGGCTGCCCTTCCGCGTACCTAGGATGGGACCGTGAAGCTCAAGCTCGACCTCCACGACATCTACAACAAGGGCCACGACATCGATCGTGCACTGCGCGGGATCATCGACGAGGCGGTGGCGAAGAAGGCCACGCTCGTGGAGATCATCCCGGGTAAGGGGTCGGGCGCGCTGAAGAAGAAGGTGCTGCGGTTCCTCGACCAGAAGGACGTGAAGCAGCTCTACCACCGGGTCGAGAAGGACTCGAAGAACTTCGGCCGTTTGTTCGTGCATTTCCGCTGGAAGTAGAACCGGCATGCCCCCTGACCTGCGTCCTGGGTCGTTCAGAGGGGGCCGAAAGCAAGATCATGCCGTTTCCGGGTGCTCCGGCACGTGCCGCCGTCCGTGTCAGAACTTGGGGTTTATGTAGCTACCCCAGGTCCAATTCTGGTCTTCATCGCTCATGCCGCGGATATCAATATCGAGCGGTTCGAGGTGGGCCGCCGGAAGGGGGTCCGAGTCTACGATAACTTGCAGGGAGCCGGTGAGAGTGTAGTATCCGGAACGCGGATCAATGCACTCTTTCCAGTTGTAGTTCGCGGCAGTAAGATAGATACTTCTTTCCTGATAGCCTTCCTGGTTGAGCATGACGTGACCCCACGAGTAGGTACCCGAGGCGAGCTGGATCTGCCTGGAGATGCACGCAGTGGCCATGCCCTCCGCCGGGATCCGCGCAAGCTTCGTCGACTTGGTCAGGTAAGCGGTTGCGGCGGCATTCGCAGGAGACGCGACTCCAACCAGACCTGCGGCTATGAGAATCGACGCAACAGCGGACCGCAATTTAATCAGACGCAAGGAATCCCCCGATAGTTGGGCCACACACCTTCCGTGAGCGGCCGGTGCCCGTTGCTCGTAGCAAGCTATCGAGGAAGATGAGCGGGCGCAAGGGCATGATGTCTGTCACGAAGCGCTACCGCTCGTAAGCATTTCCTGGTTGTTGCGCTCAGGCACTCCTGGATGGCTAATGGCGCAGTCGGGGGAGAGTGCCGTTCAACATCAGGCCGTTTGCCGGCCGCCCCATCGCTGTCAGCACGATCGGGCGCGGCTTGCTCTAGTCTTGATCCACTCCAGTACGCCGAAGTGGCGGTATCCCGGCGCGGGGATACCGCCACTTCGGCGAGGTGGTGCAAGTAAGTGGCGGTCAGAGCGGGTACGTGCGCGCCACCGCCAGCATCTCCGAGCTGTGCGAGCCGACCACGCCCACACCCTCCGGCCGCTCCCGGAACCCGGGCACCCCGGAGAGCCCGTCACTGGCGTCCATCGCGCGCACCGAAACGGCCCCGGCGCCGGGCACGAGCGTCAGCGTCACCTCGACACCGTCCGGCGGCGGGGCGTGGAACACGATCCCGAACCCCCACCTGCCGTCGCCCGGCTCGACCGGCACGTCCCGCCCGGCCACCGAGGCGGACCGCACGGTGGCGGTGCTGGTGTCGACGTGCAGCGTGAGCAGGCGTACCTGCCGCTGCGGCGTCACGCGCAGGCGCAGCACGCGCTGGTCACCGGTGCGGGTGTCGGAGAGCAGGTCCAGCTTCGGGGCGGGCAGGGGCGCCGCGGCGGCCGGTCCGGCGCGCATCTCACCGTTGCCCAGCCCGGGGAAGTCGTCGGCCACCGCGATGCTCCGGTCGACGTAGCCGTCGGTCCAGGGCTGCGGCTTCTCCTCGCGCGTGAGCCAAGCCGCCTTCCCGGTGCCCGCGTCCAGCGCGTACATCAGGTGGGTCGGCACGGGATGCGCGGCGTCGAAGCGGTCCACGGCGAGGCCGACCCCGGCGAGCACCACCGCCGCCAGCGCGGCGGCCGCGGCGGGCAGCGCGCCGAGCCGGCGTGCGCGCAGCGCGAGCAGGCCGCGCTGGCCGCTGGCCCGGGGGTGCAGCAGGTCCACCACCGGGAGTACGGCGAGGCCGAGCAGCACCGCGACGAGCGCGGCTACCGCGCCCATGCCCATGCCGAGCGCCGGGAACAGCAGCACCACCGGCGGCAGCAGGATCACCACCGCCACCGCGGCGGCGAGTGTCACCGCGACCACCGGCCACGGTCCGTCGCGCCGGGTGGCGAGCGCGGCGAAACCGGCGAGCGCGCCGGCCAGGGCGGGCAGTGTCGTCAGGTACGCCCCACCGGGCACCGCCACCGCCAGCAGCACGCCGAACACGGCGAGCCAGGCCAGCCCGCCGAACGCCAGCGCGGCCGGGCCGACCCGTCGGCGCAGCAGCGCGTACCAGCAGAACAGCACCGCGGCGGAGAGCGCCACCACGGCGAGCCGATACCAGACCGGGCGGTACGGGTCGAGCAGCTCGGCGTACCCGGGGCGGATCGTGGTGATCGCGGCCCAGAGCAGCCACGCGCCGAGCGGCGCCACGACGACCGGCAGCAGGGTGAGGCCGAAGCCGGCGGCGAGCGTGCCGGCGGTGGCGCGGCCCCGGCGGCGCAGGAGCCAGCCGAGCGCGCCGACGGCGAGCAGCGCGGCGACGGCGAGCGGCAGTGTCAGCCAGCCGGGGTAGCTCACCAGGCCGCCGAGCACCGGGAAGTAGGTGTCGTCGTGGCCGGCGCGCAGGTCGCCCAGGTCGGTGCGGCCGAATTCGCGGGCCAGGCCGAGCGCGTTGTCGCCGTGCATCTGGAGGCTGCCCCGGTCCACCCGGGCCGGCACGTCCAGCGGGGTGTGGTAGATCGCGCCGCCGTCGATGTACGCCGAGTTCAGGCCCACGAATTTGCGGTCGAGGAACGCGGTGAAGTCGGTGTCGTTCGGCAGCGCGCGGTAGATCTCCACCGCGAACGAGGTGCCCACCGGGTGCGGCGCGGCCTTGCCGAACACCTCGACCAGCTTCGCGTTGTTCCGGGACGTCTCGAACATGATCACCGGGCCGGTGGAGCCGCGCGCCTCCAGGTTGAGCACCACCCCGCCCTCACGGGCGAGCGGGTGGTCGCCGGCGAACCCGGCGGCCCCGCACAGGCACGCCTCCTCCGCGTCGGTGAGCACGAAGACGATGTCGTTGCGGGGGCGCGGGCCGGTGGTGAGCGCCCGTGCCACCTCCAGGATCGTGGCGGTGCCGGCGGCGTCGTCGTTGCCGCCCGGCCCGGTCTGCACCGAGTCGTAGTGGGAGACCAGGAACACCTTCCCGGTCGGGTCGGTGCCGGGGAGCCGGGCCACCACGTTGCGGACCCGGGCCAGCGTGGCCCCGCCGGCCGCGCCGGACAGCTGCCCGGCCTCGGGCGCGACCGCGTCCTGCACCTCGGTCTGCAGCCCCAGCCCGCGCAGCGTCGCCACCAGGTGCTCGCGTACCCGGTCGTTCGCGGCGCTGCCCGCCACGTGCGGCTCGGCCGCGATCACCTCGACGTTCCGGTACGCCCGGGCGGCGCTGAACTCGCGCTCGGGCGCGTCCGCCGGGGCCGGCGCCGGGGTGGAGAGGCCGACCAGGACGCCCGCCCCGACGGCGAGCAGCGCGATCAGCGCGGCGACGGCGCTGGTCAGCCGGCGGCGGGGCTTGGTGAGCGCCCGGTCGGCGGGACGGGTGGGGGGTGCGCCCACGGGGACTCCTCGGGGTGGATCAACGGGGTGGGCATCATCCTGCACCCCCGGGGGCTGCGGCGGCAGTCCTCGGACGGTGCGCTGCGGGCGTGACAGCGCTCCCGGCGTAACATCGTCTGTCGACCGTGCCGCTGTGGAGGTGGACCGGTCACCCGCTCCGCCGCGCCGGTGTCGGCCGCGTTGTGTATGACTGTGGTCTGAGTCAGGATCAGCAGGGCATTCGGAAGGAGCCCGACATCACCAGCGAACTCCCGCGACTCGCGGCGGTTACCCGACCGCAGCGGGGTTCCGGCGCATCGGGCGCCGTCCACGTGCCGTCGGCCGGGGCGGGGCTGCACGGCGGCGTACCGCCGGGCGAGCGGCTACGGGTGCTGCTGGTCGAGGACGACGAGGGCGACGCCTTCCTGGTCGGCGAGCTGCTCGCCGAGACCAACTCGATGATCGACCTGCTGGTGGCGACCAGTCTCAGCGAGGCCCGGCAGCGGGTGATGGGCGTGGACTGCGTGCTGCTCGACCTGGGCCTGCCCGACGCGCAGGGCCTGGACGGGCTGCGCCGGGTGCTGGAGATGGCCAGCGGCGCGGCGGTCTGCGTCCTGACCGGCCGGTCCGACGAGCACCTGGGCATCGTCGCGGTCGCCGAGGGCGCGCAGGACTACCTGGTCAAGGGCCAGGTCGACGGGGTCCTGCTGACCCGGGCGCTGCGGTACGCGGTGGAGCGCAAGCGGGCCGACGAGAACGCCCGCCGGCTGCGTGAGGTGGAGCTGCGCCAGGCCGAGTCCGCCCGCCTGGAGCGCGGCCTGCTGCCGCAGCCGTTGATGACCACCGACGAGGTGTCGGTGCACACGTTCTACCGGCCCGGCCGGCACGCCGCGCTGATCGGCGGCGACTTCTACGACGTGGTGCAGACCCGGCCCGACCGGATCGACCTGATCGTCGGCGACGTCTGCGGGCACGGCGTGGACGAGGCGGCGCTCGGCGTCGAGCTGCGCGTGGCCTGGCGGGCGCTGGTGCTGGCCGGGGTGCCGGACGACGAGGTGCTGCCCGCGCTGGAGCAGGTGCTGATGAGCGAGCGCCGCCTCCAGGAGATCTTCGCGACGGTGGCCACCACCCGGCTCGACCTGGCGTCGGCGCGGGCCACCGTACGCCTCGCGGGTCACCCGCCGCCGCTGCTGCTCAGCGGCGGCACTGTCGCGCCGGTGCCGGCCAGGGGTGGGCTGCTGCTGGGCGTACGGCCGCGCCGCCCGATCGCCTTCGACCTGGAGTTCGACACCGACGACTGGTCCCTGCTGATGTACACCGACGGCCTCATCGAGGGCCGGGTGGACGGCGGTGACGAACGGCTCGACGTGCCCGGTCTGACCGATCTGCTCGCCGACCCGGCCAACCGTGCGGTGCCGCTGTCCGAGCTGCCCGCCTGGCTGGTGGGGCGCGCCGAGCAGATAAACGGTGGCCCGCTGGCCGACGACGTGGCGATGTTGCTGGTCACGCGGGGCAGCGGCCGGTGAGCGCGAAGGGCGACGGGGAGGAACCGGTGAAGGCGTACCAGCAGGGGTGGACCCTGCGGCGGCGGGTGGCCGCGCTGCTCGGCGTGGTGGTCGTGCTGCTGCTCGGGTTGGCCGGCGCGGAGGCGGCGGTCGCCGCGCAGAACCGCCAGAACATCGACGCGGTGCTGCTCAAGACCGGTCCGCTGCGGGTGCAGGCGCAGGAGCTGATGAGCGCGCTGCTCGACCAGGAGACCTCGGTGCGCGGGTACGCGGTGAACGGCGACCGCACCGACCTGGAGCCGTACCAGGAGGGCGTGAAGCGCGAGCAGAGCCTGGCCGCCTCGATCCGCGATCTCTCCGCCGACTACCCGGACGTGCGCCGGTCGCTGGACGTGGTGGAGCAGAAGACCGCGCAGTGGCGGAGCCAGGTGGCCGAGCCGGTGATCAGCACGGTCGAGCGGGACGGCGCGGCGGCGGGCCAGGCGCTGATCACCGACGCGACGCGGCAGCAGTTCGACGGCATCCGTTCGTCGGTGAACACGCTCCAGGACGAGATCCTCACCGTCCGGCAGGAGACCGCCGACCGCGTCAACGCGACGAGCAACACGCTTGTCGTGCTGCTGATCATCGCCGCGCTGGTGGTCACGACGGCCGGCGTGGTCATGCTGCTCTCGCTGGACCGGATCCTGATCCGCCCGCTGGCCGCCCTGGTCGGCCAGGTGCGTGAGGTGGCCGACGGCGACTACCGGCACCGCATCGAGGGGTCCGGGCCGCCGGAGTTCCGCCGCCTCGCCGAGGACATCGACCAGATGCGGATGAAGATCGCCCGCGAGCTGGACGAGGTACGCGAGGCGCGGGAGCGCATCGAGTGGGTCAACAGCCAGTTGCAGAAGCAGGCCGAGGAGCTGACCCGCTCCAACCGTGACCTGGAGCAGTTCGCCTACGTCGCGTCGCACGACCTGCAGGAGCCGCTGCGCAAGGTGGCCAGCTTCTGCCAGCTCCTGCAGCGGCGGTACGCCGGGCAGCTCGACGAGCGCGCCGACCAGTACATCGCGTTCGCGGTGGACGGCGCGCAGCGCATGCAGCGGCTGATCAACGACCTGCTGGCGTTCTCCCGGATCGGCCGGCTGACCACCGGTTTCACCGAGGTCGACCTGAACAAGGTGATGGGCGACGTGGCGGGGCAGACCGAGGCGGCCGTGCAGTACGCCGACGCGGAGCTGACCTGGGGCGAGATGCCGACCATCCGCGGCGAGGAGCCGCTGTTGACCAACCTGCTGGTCAACCTGGTCAGCAACTCGGTGAAGTTCCGCCGCCCGGATGTGCCGCCGAAGGTGCACGTGTCGGCGCGGCTGGTCGACGGCGAGTGGGAGATCAGCTGCCGGGACAACGGCATCGGGATCGAGCCGGAGTTCGCCGACAAGATCTTCGTGATCTTCCAGCGGCTGCACTCGAAGGACGCGTACCCGGGCACCGGCATCGGGCTGGCGATCGTCAAGAAGATCGTGGAGTATCACGGCGGCCGGGTCTGGGTGGACACCGACGCCGACGAGGGCACCACGATCCGGTTCACGCTGCCCGCGCTGGAGGCCGACATCGAGGCCGCCAAGGCGGCGGAAGCGGCGGAGGTGGCCGAGGCCGGGGCGCAGGCCGAGGCCGCCGAGGGTGACCCGGCGGCCGTCGGGCGTCAGCCGGACGGCGAAGCACGCGAAGAGCCGCCCGCGGAGGCGGACGGACACGGTACAAACGGTGGCATGAAGGAGACGGTGGGATGACCGCGCCCGCGGACGGCAAAAGCCCGATCGAGGTCCTGCTCGTCGAGGACGATCCGGGCGACGTGCTGATGACCCAGGAGGCGTTCGAGGAGCACAAGCTCCGCAACCGCCTCACCGTCGTCTCCGACGGCGCCGAGGCGCTCGCGTACCTGCGCCGTGAGGGCCAGTACGCGGACGCGGTGACGCCCGACCTGATCCTGCTCGACCTGAACCTGCCCCGGCGCGACGGCCGGGAGGTGCTGGAGGAGATCAAGAAGGACGGGGAACTGCGCCGCATCCCGGTCGTGGTGCTCACCACCTCGCAGGCCGACGAGGACATCCTGCGCAGCTACCAGTTGCACGCCAACGCCTACGTGACCAAGCCGGTGGACTTCGAACGCTTCATCTCGGTGGTCCGCCAGATCGACGAGTTCTTCGTCAGCGTGGTCAAGCTGCCTCCGCGTGGCTGACCCGCTGCTGGACGACGTCGGCGCGCTGCTGCGGGAGGCGGCGGCCAAGGTCGTCGTGCCGTTGTTCCGCCGGCTCGACGAGGCCGACATCTCCGAGAAGGCGCCCGGCGAGGTGGTGACTGTCGCCGACCGGGAGGCCGAGGCGCTGATCTCCGAGGGTCTGCGTCAGTTGCTGCCCGGTTCGGTGGTGGTCGGCGAGGAGGCCGTCGCCGAGGACCCGGACCTGCTGCGGCACCTGCGCGGCAGCGGTGACGTATGGCTCGTCGACCCGGTCGACGGCACCTCCAACTTCGCCGCCGGGCGGCGGCCGTTCGCGCTGATGGCGGCGCTGCTCACGGACGGCGTACCGGTGGCTTCCTGGGTGTACGACCCGCTGGACGGCACGATGGCGGCGGGCCGGCTCGGCGCGGGCACCCGGCTGGACGGAGCGACGCTGCGGACGCCGCCGGCGGAGCCGCGGGTGGGCGCGCTGCGGGGCACCGCGGCGACGAAGTTCCTGCCGCCGGACTTCCGCCGCCAGGTGGAGGAGGGCGGGCGCCGCATCGGTGAGTTGCTGCCCGGCCAGCACTGCGCCGGCCGGGAGTACCTGGACATCCTCACCGGCGCGCAGCAGTTCGTGTTGTTCTGGCGCACCCTGCCGTGGGATCACACGCCGGGCACCCTGCTGGTGCGCGAGGCCGGCGGTGTGGCCCGCCGCTTCGACGGCGCCGACTACCACCCGGCCGACGACGGCACGGGACTGCTCGTGGCGGCCAGCCCGGACGTCTGGGACGAGGTGAGCGCCGCCCTGCTGGGTGGTTGAGCGGCGCTGCGCGACGGCCACGGCACGCTGCGTCGACGCCAGCCGCCGTACGCCGTCGCCGGCCTGGCGTGTCGCGCGTGTTCCGGTATCGTGACCGGCGGTCTCCGCCAGCAGGCCGCCGACCGGCGCCGGCGGAGACGCCGCTCGGTGTACGGGGGCCGGCGGTCGACGGAAGGACCATCACGTGCCCAGGACCAGCTCTACCGGCCGGCGCGCCCGGCGGTCGCTGCTCGCCGCGTTCGCCGCGCTGGCCGTGCTTCTCGGCTCCGGCGTGGCCGCCGGGCCGGCCGCCGCCGTACCCAGCCCGAACGCCCCGAACGAGGGCGGCAGCAAGCAGCTGCGGGCGGCGCTGGAGGCGGCGGCGAAGGGCCACATCGAGGCCCAGAACAAGCTGGAGAACTCCAAGCGCCGGCAGAAGGCGCTCGACGCCCAGCTCAAGGACATCGAGGTACGCCTCGTCGGGCTCAGCGCGCAGGCCGGTGAGGTGGCCGCGCAGTCGTACCGGATGGGCCGGCTGACCGCGACGTCGATGCTGCTGGCCAGCGCCGACCCGAACGACTTCCTCAAGCGCGCCGCCGAGCTGGACGTGATGGCCCAGCGGGACAGCAAACGGCTGCGGGAGCTGGCCGACGCGAAGGCGCAGGCGGCCGAGGCGAAGCTCGCCATCGACGCCGAGGTGCGCGAGCAGGCCAAGCAGGTCGCGGTGCAGGCCCGCAAGAAGAAGGACGCCGAGGTGGCGCTGGCGAAGGTCAGCTCCGGCGCCGGGTCCGGGTTCAACGGCACCTCCTCGTCGGCGAAGCCCGCGCCGCGCAACTCGGACGGTTCGTGGCCGTCGGAGTCGTGCTCGGTGGACGACCCGACGCCCGCGTCCGGCTGCATCACGCCGCGCACGCTGCACATGCTCCAGCAGGCCAAGGCGGCCGGTTACAAGCGCTACGCCTCGTGTCACCGCAGCGGTGGCGGCGGCGAGCACCCCAAGGGCCGGGCCTGCGACTTCTCCGCCGCCAGCGGCGGGTTCGAGGACAAGACGGCCACCGGCGGCGACAAGGCGTACGGCGACAGCCTCGCCGCCTGGGCGAAGAACAACGCGAACCGCCTCGGCATCATGTACGTCATCTGGTATCGGCAGATCTGGATGCCGAACACCGGCTGGCGCGCGTACAGCGGTGGCGGCAGCCCGGCCGCCGACCACACAAACCATGTTCACATCTCGATGTATTGACGCGGCCCGCCGGCGGCGCTGCGTACCATCGCCACGGTGAGCAGCACATCGTCCGACGTCATGGCGGAACCGGCGGCCGACGCCCCGGTTCCGCCGCGGGCCCTCCCGAACGGGCTCGCCGCGTTCCTCGTCTTCTTCTCCAGCGGCGCGGTGCTGGTGCTGGAGACCGTCTCGTTGCGCCTGGTCGGCCCGTACGTCGGGGTGACGCTCCAGGTGACCAGCTCGGTCATCGGCATGGCGCTGGCCGCCATCGCCTACGGGGCGTGGTTCGGCGGGTGGCTCGCCGACCGGCGTGACCCGCGTACCCTGCTCGCCCCGGCGCTGGTGCTGGCCGGCATCGCCACCGCCGTCACGCTGCCGATCGTCAGGTACGCCGGTGAGGTGTTGCGCGGCGGCGCGGCGAGCGCGGTGCTCCTGCTGACCGCGCTGACCGTGGTGCTGCCGGCGGCGCTGCTGGCCGGGATCACCCCGCTCGTGGTGAAGCTTCAGCTCGCCGACCTGCGCCGCACCGGCCAGGTGGTGGGCAAGTTGTCCAGCATCGGCACGCTCGGCGGCATCACCGCCACGCTGGGCACCGGCTTCGTGCTGGTGGCCGCGCTGTCCAGCTCCGTCATCGTGCTGGGACTCGCTGCCGCGCTCGGGGTGACCGGGCTGGGGCTCGGCGTGTGGCTGCGACGGCAGGCCGGGGCCGGCGGGCCGTCCACGCCGGGCCGGGTCAAGGCCGCGCTGGCGTTGCTCGGTCTCGCCGCGGCGGGGCTCACCGCTGCCGCGCCGAACCCGTGCGACGTGGAGACCGCGTACCACTGCGCCCGGGTCGAGGTGGACCCGTCGTGGCCGCAGGGACGCACGCTCTACCTCAACTCGGCCGAGCACTCCTACGTCGACCTGAACGAGCCGAACCACCTGAAGTACGCGTACACGCAGTGGATCGGCCTGGTCGCGGACGTGGCGCGGCCGGCGAAGCAGCCGATGGACGCGCTGCACCTGGGCGGCGGCGGCTTCACCGTGCCGAACTACCTGGCCGCGACCCGGCCCGGCACCGACAACCTGGTGTTCGAGCTGGACGGCGGGCTGGTCGAGCTGGACCGGCGGGAGCTGGGCCTGCGCACCGGCCCGAAGATGCGCGCCGAGGTGGGCGACGCGCGGGTGCTGCTGCGCGGCGAGCCGACCGACAGCCGCGACTTCATCGTCGGCGACGCGTTCGGGCACCTGGTGGTGCCGTGGCACCTGGCGACCCGGGAGATGGCCGCCGACATCCGGCGGGTGCTGCGCCCGGACGGGATCTACGTGCAGAACGTCATCGACTACCCGCCGGGCCGGTTCATCCGGGCCGAGCTGGCCACGGTGAAGGCCGAGTTCGCGCACGTCGCGCTGATCGCGCCGCCCGGCGCGATCGACGGGGAGCAGGGCGCCAACTTCGTGATCGTCGCCTCGGACGCGCCGCTGCCGCTGGCCGCGATCCCGCCCGGTCTGAAGCTGCTGCCGGAGCGGGCCGAGCTGATGGACGAGGCGGCGGTGACCGAATGGGTGGGCGACGCGATGGTGCTCACCGACGACTACGCGCCGGTGGACCAACTCCTCGCGACCGCCTGAACGGGTGACTTTCCTGACCGATTCCGACCGCTGAGGTGTACCGGGGCCCACTTCGGGCAACAGGACCGACCATGGGTGGACCGGTCAGGAACGGCGTGCAACTGCTCGGCGAGCGCTATCGGCTCGTCGAGCAGTTGGGTGCGGGCGGCATGTCGGTCGTCTGGCGCGGCTACGACGAGGTGCTGGGCCGCCAGGTGGCGGTCAAGGTGCTGGCCTCACGGCTGGCCAGCGACAAGGCGTTCCGGCACCGGATCCGGGTGGAGGCGCAGGCCGCCGCGCGGCTGTGCCACCCCAACATCACAAACGTGTACGACTACGGCGAGTCGGTCCAGGTCGGCCTGACCGTGCCGTACGTGGTCATGGAGCTTGTCGACGGCGGTCCGCTCAGCGGGCGGCTCGGCCGCGACGGGCAGCTTCCCTGGCGGGAGGCGATGACCATCGGCGCGGAGGTCGCCTCGGCGCTCGCCGCCGCGCACGCCCGTGGCGTGGTGCACCGGGACGTGACCCCGGGCAACGTCATGCTGACCCCGACCGGGGTGAAAGTCGTCGACTTCGGCATCTCGGCGCTGGTGGGGGAGAGCGACAAGGGGCCGGACGGCGCGCTGCTCGGCACGCCGGCCTACCTGGCGCCGGAGCGGCTGGACAACGGGCACGTCTCGCCCGCCACCGACGTGTACGCGGTCGGGCTGCTGCTCTACCGGATGCTCACCGGCCGTCTGCCGTGGCAGGCCAGCACCACCACCGAGATGCTGCGCGCGCACATGTACCGCGACCCGGACCCGATGCCGCCGGTGCCGGGCCTGCCCGAGCCGGTCGCCGCGCTGGTGCAGCGGTGCCTGGCCAAGCGCCCCGAGGACCGCCCGGCGACCGCCGAGGTGGCCCGTACGCTCGCCGAGGCCGCGGGGATCGCGGCGATCGTGCCGGTGTCGCCCGCGTTCGGCCGGATGGACCCGGCGCTCGCCGAGAACGCGGGCACCACGATCCTGCCGTGGTCGGCGGAGACCGAC
Source organism: Micromonospora sp. C41 (assembly GCF_018070485.1). Classification (NCBI taxonomy): domain Bacteria; kingdom Bacillati; phylum Actinomycetota; class Actinomycetes; order Micromonosporales; family Micromonosporaceae; genus Micromonospora; species Micromonospora sp. C41. The sequence goes on from NZ_JAGPXP010000032.1 coordinate 16,618, forward strand.
GCGCTGCCGTTCTCGGCGGTGCGTACCCGCACGCGGCGGGCGGTGGCACGGCGGCGCAAGGTGGAGGCCGGTGTCGCCGCCGTCGGCCTGATCGCGGTGACCGCCACGATGTGGGGACTGACGTCGCGGAGCCCGGCCAGCGGCGGCGTCGAGCCGACCGAGGCGCGGATGAGCCCGCCCGAGCCGACGCCCTGCGCCGTCGACTACTCGCTGCGCCGCGACACCGGCAAGGACTTCTCCGCCGAGTTGACGCTCACCAACACCGGTGACCGGGAACTGCGCGGCTGGACCATGAACTTCACGTTCCCCGGCAAGCAGACGGTCACCACGGCCCAGCCGCCGGCCCGGCAGGAGGGGCGTACCGTGTCGATTCCCGCGCCCACCGCGACCCCGGCGCTGGCGCCCGGCGCGTCGGCGAAGCTCACGCTGGCCGGCCGCTACACCGGGAGCAACACGCTGCCGGTGGAGTTCACCGTCGGCGGCAAGAGCTGCGGCGTGCAGGTGTCCGGGATCGCCGGCTCGGCGCCCACCACCGCGCCGCCGGTGAAGACGCCGGTCAAGTCGCCCACCAAGACCACCGCGAAGACCACCACCAAGAGCGGGCCGGCGAAGCCCAAACCGGCGAAGCCCAAGGCCGCACCGAAGCCCGGCAAGGGCAAGGAGGGCCCCAAGGGAAAAGCACAGTAGACCAGTCGAAGGGGGGTGGGCCGGGCAAGGGCAAGGGCAAGGGCCCGAAGAAGGACTGACGGTCAGGCCAGCGCGGAGAAGCGTTGCACCTGGGTGATGCCGCCCTCCACGATGAGCACGCTGTCCGCCTCCAGCACCGTGTCCGGTCCGACGTACCGGAACCGTTCCCCGGCCTGCTTCTCACCCACCACCATCACGCCGTACCGGTCCTGCGGCGCGATGTCGCGCAGCGACCGCCCGACCAGCGGCGCCGGGACCTTGACCTTGGCGATGGCGAAGTCGTCGTCGAACTCGATGAAGTCGAGCATCCGGCTGACGATCAGATGCGCCACCCGCTCACCGGTCTCCGCCTCGGGAAAGACCACGTGGTGCGCGCCGACCGAGTGCAGGATCTTGGCGTGCTTCTCCGAGGTGGCCCGCGCCCAGATCTGCTCGATCCCCAGCTCGGCCAGGGCCAGTACGGTGAGCACGCTCGCCTCCAGCGACGCCCCGATCGCGACCACCACCCGGCGGAAGTCCGCCAGCCCGAGCTGGCGCAGCACCACCTCCTCGGTGGTGTCCGCCTGCACCACCCGGTCGAGGTCGGCCGACCAGTGCTGGACCCGCGCCGGGTCGTGGTCGATCGCCAGCACCTCGTAACCGAGCCGGGACAGCGAGTCCGCGAGGCGCGAGCCGAACCGGCCCAGGCCGATCACCGCGATGCCGGTCTCCTCCGGGCGTCTAGCCGACAATGGGTTGCTCCTCCGGGTAGCGGTACAGCCGTCGACGGGTGTTCAACGCGATGGCCGAGCCGAGCGTGAGCGGCCCGACCCGGCCGATGTACATGAGCGCGATCAGCACGTACTGACCGGGTGGGGAGAGCTGCCCGGACACCCCGACGGTCAGGCCGGTGGTGCTGAACGCGGAGGTGACCTCGAACAACGCGGCCGAGAACGACACGTGCGAGGTCAAACCGATCAGGCCGACCGTCCCGCCCGCCACGAGCGCCACGCTCAGCAGCGCCACGGTCAGCGCCTGCCGCTGGCTGGCCGCCGCCACCCGGCGGTGCCCGACAGTGGTGTCCGGCTCGCCCCGCAACTCGGCCCAGATGGCGAAGCCGAGCAGGAAGAACGTGGAGACCTTGATGCCGCCGGCGGTGCTGGCGCTGCCGCCGCCGATGAACATCAGGCCGATCAGCATGGGGTAGCTCTCGTCGGTGAGCCGCCCGACGTTTATGACGTCGAAGCCGCCGGTACGGCTCAACGCGATCTGGGTGAACGACGCCAGCAGCTTGCCCGGCACGTCGAAGGTGCCGATCGTGAACGGGTTGCCCCACTCGGCCATCAGCAGGTAGGCGACGCCGAAGACGGTCAGCACCACGCTGCCCCAGACGGTCAGCTTCGTGGCGACCGCCCAGCGCGCCGGCTGCCGCCACTCGCGTACCGCCTCGAACAGCGCCGGAAAACCGAGCCCGCCGATGATCGCCCCGATGCTGAGCGGCAGCGCCACCCAGCCGTCGCGGGAGAACGCGATCAGACCGTCCGAGTAGAGCGCGAAGCCGCCGTTGTTGAACGCCTGCACCGAGTGGAACACCGCCGACCAGAGCGCCCGGCCCGGCCGGTAGTCGTAGGCCAGGAACAGGCGCGCGGCGACCACCGCCGTCATCAGGGCCTCGGTGACGAAGACGGTCGCCGCGATGCGCAACAGCAGCCGGCGTACGTCGCCGAGGCCGAACTCGGCGGTCTCCGCCTGCACGAGCAGCCGGTTGCGCAGGCCGAGCTGGCGGGAGACCGCCAGGATCACCAGCGACGCCCCGGTCAGGATGCCCAGGCCGCCGAGCTGCGTCAGCACGGTGATCATCACGAGCCCGAAGCCGTTCCAGTAGTTCGGCGTGTCGGTCACCGCCATCCCGGTCACCGACACCGCCGACGTGGACGTGAACAGCGCGGTGACGAACGGGGTGTACCGCTCCTCGCTGGTGGCCCAGGGCAGCATGAGCAGACCGGTGCCGACCAGGATCACCGCCAGGAACCCCAACGGCACCAGCCGTACGGGCTTCCGGAGCAGGCGGCGCATCCCGTCATCTTCCGTCCGGAGATTCACCGGCAGGTCAGGAACCGACCAACTGGCGGTCAACCGCGCCCGGTCTGCTGTGCGTACCCATCGACGACAGGAGACGGCGTTGCGACGTACCCTTTCCGCCCTCGGCGTGGCCGGCGCGCTGCTCGCGGCGGCTGTGGTGGTGCCGGCCGTGGCCGCCCAGGCCGGCCCGGACCACCGCGCCGCCGAGCAGGCCCGCGCGACCCAGCGGCCGATCGTGATCGGCCACCGCGGCGCGAGCGGCTACCGCCCGGAGCACACCCTGGAGGCCTACCGGCTCGCCATCCGGCAGGGCGCCGACTTCATCGAACCGGACCTGGTCGCGACCAGGGACGGCGTCCTGGTCGCGCGGCACGAGAACGAGATCTCCGGTACGACAGACGTGGCCGCCCGCCCCGAGTTCGCCGCTCGCAAGGCGACGAAGACCATCGACGGGGTGACAGTCACCGGCTGGTTCACGGAGGACTTCACGCTGGCCGAGCTGAAGACGCTGCGGGCCAAGGAGCGGCTGCCGCAGGTGCGGGTCGCGAACACCGCGTTCGACGGCAGGTTCGAGATCCCGACCTTCCAGGAGGTCATCGACCTGGCACGGACCGAGTCGAAGGCCCGGGGCCGGACCATCGGCGTCTACCCGGAGACCAAGCACCCCACCTACTTCGCCTCGATCGGCCGCCCGCTGGAGGAGCCGCTGGTGGCGGTGCTGCGCCGCAACCGGCTCACCCACCGCGCCGACCCGGTGTTCGTGCAGAGCTTCGAGACCGCCAACCTGCGCAAACTCGACAAGATGATCGACGTGCGGCTGGTGCAGCTCATGGACGCCAGCGGCGCGCCCTACGACTTCGTCGCGGGCGGCGACAAGCGGACCTACGCGGACCTGGCCACGCCCGCCGGACTGGCCTGGATCTCCCGGTACGCCGACGGCGTCGGCCTGAACAAGAATCTGATCGTGCCCCGCGACTCGGCCGGCCGGCTGCTCGCGCCGACCTCGGTGATCCGTGACGCGCACCGGCAGAAGCTGGTGGTGCACGCGTGGACGTTCCGGGCCGAGAACCAGTTCCTGCCGGTGGACTTCCGCATCGGTGCCGACCCGAACGCGCGTGGTGACATCACGTCCGAGTACGAGCTGTTCTTCGACCTGGGCCTGGACGGCGTGTTCAGCGACCATCCCGACACGGCGGTGGCCGCCCGAGCCGGCCGCTGACCCCTGCTCCTGTTCACGGGGTGCCCGCCGCAGCGGCGGGCACCCCGTTAGCGTGCCCGGGGTCCGTCGCGCTCGCCCGCGCCCGAGATCTTGGTATGAAACGGCCCTCCGAGGGGTCATCCCGTACCAAGATCTCGGGCCTCCCCACCGATCTTGGACTTGTGGTGCCTCGCGTAAGCCGCGAACCGGGCATCTGAGGCGCCACAACTCCAAGATCGGCGGGGCGGGGCGGGATGATGCCGCCACCTCGGCGTAGTGGAGTTGATCAGGCCGGCGGTTCGGCTACGTAGGTGCCTCGGCCGGGCTGGCCGGTGATCAGCTCGCGATCGTGCAGCAGTGAGAGAGCGCGGGACGCCGTGTTCATGTGGACGCCGTAGGCTTCGGCGAGTTCACGGGTCGAGGGCAACTTGTCGCCGGGCTTCAACTCGCCACTCTTGATCTTTGCGGCGAGTTCGTTGGCGATCTGACGATACGGCGCTTCGGCTGTAGGCATGGTGAGGACTCCGGTCGGTTCGGCACCTCCGATCATGCCGGGCCTACACCAGTAACTGCAACAAGCAGAAAGCCCGATGTGGACGCTCGACCTACACAGGTATTTTGGGTAGGCTGACCCGCGTCCGGCTCCGGTTGGTTCGGCAAACCTCGGGAGTCGGACCCGGATTGGGCTCCGGGGCCGTACCGCCGAACGGGCTGCGGTCTCGGGGTCGGCGGCCCGCCCGTGTCCCCTGTCTGCGGGTGGGCCGCCTCCACGGCTCGGTGAGGAGGATCGGCGTGCGAAACGTGCTCAACCTGTTCAAGTCGGCGCGGCGTAACCGGACCCGGAGGCCGCCGAACCAGGGCTGGTACCGCTCGGAGTCGTGCCGGCCGCTGAGCGTCGGGCAGATCCGCGAGCGGAAGTTCCGCACCGTGCGGCACGGACTCGACCCGGCGGAGGTGCACGCCTTCCTCTACCGGGTGGCCGGTGACCTGGCGCTGGCCCGGCGCGACGCGTCCCGGTACGCCGAGGAGAACACCCGCATCAAGGCGGCGCTCAAGAGCTGGCAGTCCCGGTTCACGCCGGGCGCGCAGCGGTGAGCCGGGAGCGGTTCGTCGTACACCTGCCGGTTCTCGCGGCCGACCTCGACGGCGCGCGCGGGTTCGCGCGGGCCATCTGCCGGGCGCTCGGGTTCCTGGCCGACGTGGAGCGCGCCGGGACGACCGTGTCGCGGGAGGACGATCAGTCGGTACGCCACTGGGTCTGGTGCGACCGGCCGCGTGACGGTGGCCGGCGATGCGCACGGGCGGCCGACCATGACGGGGAATGCGGCGGGCGGTGACCGGCGCGCGATGGCGTGGGCCGACATTCCCGGCGAGCTGCGCGTGGTGGGTGCGGCCATCCCGGGTCGGCGCGGTTACGTGACGATGTCCGGCGTTGTAACGAGCGGCCACCCTGTCCCGGGCACTTGTGTGCGCCGACCACATAGCCCGTGGGTGACGTCACTTCTAGCGTGAGCCGACAACTGACATTCCCCTGTCCTCACCTGGAGTCGCAATGACGATCCGGCACACGCGACGGGTGTTCCTTACCGCCGCCACCTCGGTGGCGGTCGTTCTGGCCGCCACGGCCTGTGGCAGCCCGCAGGACACCGCATCCGGCGGCGGCGACGCCGCCGCCCCGGTCAAGGTCGGTCTGGTCTACTCCCAGTCCGGGCCGCTCGCCAGCTACGGCAAGCAGTACATCGAGGGCTTCAAGGCCGGCCTCGACTTCGCCACCAAGGGCACCGGCAAGGTCGGTGACCGCACGATCGAGGTGACCGAGGCCGACGACGCGGGCGACCCGGCCAAGGCCGTGTCCGCCGCGAAGGACCTGATCGGCAAGGGTACGAAGATCATCGCCGGGTCCACCTCCTCCGGGGTGGCGCTCCAGGTCGCGCCGATCGCCGCGCAGAACAAGGTGCTGTTCATCTCCGGCCCGGCCGCCACGGACGCGGTGACCGGCGCGAACAAGTACACGTTCCGCTCCGGCCGGCAGTCGTGGCAGGACGTGGTGACCGCCCGTTCGTTCATCGGCGACGCGGGCGGCAAGAAGGTCGTGGTGTTCGCGCAGGACGGCGCGTTCGGCGACGCCAACGAGGCCGCCGTCAAGGCCGTCATCGGCGGCGCGGGCGCGAACGTGAGCAGCGTGCGGGCACCGGCGAGCGCCACCGAGTTCACGCCGTTCGCCAGCCAGATCAAGGCCGCCAAGCCGGACCTGCTCTTCGTCGCCTGGGCCGGCACCACCGCGGGCGCCATGTGGCAGACGCTCGACCAGCAGGGCGTCCTCGCCTCCACCACCGTCGTCACCGGCCTGGACATCCGGGCCTCGTGGCCGACGTTCGGCGCGGCCGGCAGCAAGATCTCGTTCCTGTCGCACTACTTCGACGGCGCGAGCGACACCGAGGCCGCCAAGGCCGCGAAGGCGAAGGTGCCGGGCGGCACGCTCGACCTGTTCCACCCGGACGGGTTCGCCGCCGCGCAGATGGTCGTCCGGGCCGTGCAGGAGGGCGGCGACGACGTGGAGAAGATGGTGAAGGCGCTGGAGGGCTGGGAGTTCGAGGGCGTCAAGGGCACCATGAAGATCCGCGCCGAGGACCACGCCCTGCTCCAGCCGATGTACCAGGCGAAGCTCTCCGGCAGCGGCACCACCTTCACGGCGACCGCGCAGAAGTCGCTCACCGGTGACGAGAGCGCGCCGCCGGTCGCGCAGATGAAGGGCTGACCGATGCTCGCCACCCGCGGTCTGACCTGGCGGATCGGTGAGGTCGCCATCGTCGACTCCGTCTACCTCGATCTGGCGCCGGGGGAGTTCCTCGGCGTGATCGGGCCCAACGGCGCCGGCAAGACCTCCCTGTTCAACCTGATCACCGGCCTGCGCCGGCCCACCGAGGGCACGGTCCTGCTGGACGGCGCGGACATCACCGCGCTTGCGCCGCACCGGCGTGCCCGGCTCGGACTGGGGCGTACCTTCCAGGCGTCCTCGGTCTTCGGCTCGCTCAGCGTGCGGGAGAACGTCCGGCTCGCCGTACAGGCACACCGGGGTGGCTCGATGAAGCTGTGGCGGCGGGCGGCGGCCGACCGGGAGGTGGCCGCCGCCGCCGACGCGGCGCTCGACCGGGTCGGCCTGCACCACAGGGGTACGGCGCTCGCCGGCACCCTGGCCCACGGCGAGAAGCGCAAGCTGGAGATCGCGCTGCTGCTCGCCGGTGAACCCCGGGTGATGCTGCTGGACGAGCCGATGGCCGGGGTGAGCGCCGAGGACGTGCCCGAGCTGGTCAGCGTGATCAAGTCGCTGACCGGGGACAGCGGCCGGGCGGTGCTCATGGTGGAACACCACATGGACGTGATCCTGGAGCTGGCCGACCGGATCGCCGTGATGCACCACGGCGCGCTGCTGGCGTGCGACACCCCGGAGACGGTGATGGCGAACGCCACAGTGCAGGAGGCGTACCTGGGGGAGGCGCTCTGATGGCGGAACCTGTCCTGTCCGTGGTGGACCTGTCCGTGCGGATCGCCGGGCTGCACATCCTCCAGGGCGTGTCGTTCGAGGTCGCGCCGACCGGCGTGACGGTGCTGCTCGGGCGCAACGGCGTCGGCAAGACCACCACGCTGCGCGCGATCGTCGGGCTGACGCCGCGCGGCGGCGAGGTGCGCGGCAGCGTACGCATGGGGGCGCGCAGCCTGCTCGCCCGCCCCACCCACCGGCTGGTCCGTGACGGTCTCGGCTACGTGCCGGAGGACCGCTGCGTCTTCGCCGGGCTCACCGTCGCGGAGAACCTGCGGCTGGCCGAACGGCGCGGTGTCGCGCCCGCGTACGACAAGGTCTTCTCGCTCTTCCCGGAGCTGGAGCGGCGCGGACGGCAACGGGCCGGCTCGCTGTCCGGCGGGCAGCAGCAGATGCTCGCGATCGGCCGGGTGCTGCTCAACGACAACCGGCTGCTGCTCGTCGACGAGCCGACGAAAGGGCTGGCGCCGAAGGTGGTGACCGAAGTGGCCGAGGTGCTGGAACGGGTCGCGGAATCCGTGCCGGTGCTGCTGGTCGAGCAGAACCTGGCGGTGGTACGGCGGCTGGCGACCGACGCGGTGGTGCTCTCCGCCGGCAAGGTCGCCTGGACCGGTGACGCCGCGGAGTTGCTGCTGGAGACCGCGTTGACGAAGTCGTTGCTCGGTGTGGGTTCTGGTTCCGGGGAGGTGCACGCGTGAACACCGTGGTCCTGCTGACGCTGACCGGGCTGGGCCTGGCGGCGCTCTACTTCCTCGTCGCCTCCGGCCTGTCGCTGGTGTTCGGCCTCGCCGACGTGCTCAACTTCGCGCACGGGCTGTTCCTCGGCGTGGGCGCGTACGCGACGTGGTGGGCCTCGGGCAACCTGCCCGGCGCCGGACCGGACGGGTTCGGCTTCGTGCTCGCCGTCGTCTTCGGCGTGCTGGCCGGTTCGCTCGTCGCGGTGCTGGTGGAGCTGGTGCTGATCCGGCCGCTCTACTCCCGCACCATCGAGCAGGTGCTCGTCACCGTCGGCCTGTCGCTCGCCGGGGTGGCGCTGCTCCAGGCCACCTGGGGCGCCGACCCGCGACCGTTCCCGCGCCCGGAGTGGAGCCGGAACGTGACGTCGGTGCTCGGCGCGCAGGTGCCGAACGCCGGGCTGCTGCTGATCGTCGCCGCCGCTGTGGTGCTCGGCGCGTTGCTGGCGTTCCTGCGCTGGACCCGGTACGGCCTGATCATCCGGGCCGGCGTGGAGAACCGGGAGATGGTGACGGCGCTCGGCATCGACGTGCGCAAGGCGTTCACGCTGGTCTTCGCGATCGGCGGGGCCGCCGCCGCGCTGGCCGGCGCGCTCGGCGGCGTCTACTTCGGCACCGTCTCGCCGGGGCAGGGCGGCTCACTGCTGATCTTCGCGTTCATCGTGGTGGTGATCGGCGGGATGGGCTCGGTGGTCGGGTCCGCGTACGCGGCGGTCGCGGTGGGGCTGCTGCAACAGTTCGTCAACTACTACGGCACGTCCGGGCTGGGCGACCTGTGCGTGGTCGGTCTGCTCGCCGTGGTGCTGCTGCTGCGTCCGCAGGGCCTGGCCGGAAAGGTGGCTCACGCATGACCAACTCGGTGGTCGACGCGCCTCCGGCGCAGGTGCCCGACGAACTGACCCCCGGGCGTTCCCGCTGGCACGGCCTGCGTCCGTACCTGCCGTTGGTGGCCCTGGTGGTGGCGGCGATCCTGCCGTACTCGACGCTGAACCTGCCCGGGATCTTCGAGGGGCCGCTGAACTCGCCGGGCACGCTGCAACTGCTCGCCATCTGCCTGGTGTTCGGCGGGCTCGCGGCCGGATACGACCTGCTGTTCGGGCGTACCGGGATGCTCTCCTTCGGCCACGCCCTCTACTTCGCCGCCGGGGTGTACGGCACCGACATCCTGGTCACCAAGGCCGGGCTGCCGCTGTGGCAGGCCGCCGTGCTCACGGTGATCGGCGGGACCACGCTCGCCGCGCTGCTCGGCGCGGTGGCGCTGCGCACCGTCGGTATCGCGTTCGCCATGGTGACGCTGGCGTTCGCGCAGGTCGGGGCGATCCTGGTGGCCCGCGACTTCGGCGGCCTCACCGGTGGCGAGGAGGGCCTGCCGCTGGACGTGTCGGGGCTGCCGGCTGCCTTGGTGGGCGTCACCAACACGGTGAACCTGTACTGGCTGGCGCTGGCGTACCTGGCCATAGTGGTCCTGGTCGTGCACCGGGTCAGCGCCTCGCCGACCGGGCGGGTGCTGGCCGGGCTGCGCGACGACGAGCGGCGGATCGGGGTGCTCGGGCTCGACCCGTACCGGTTCAAGCTGGTCGCGTTCACGCTCGCGGGCGGGCTCGCGTCGGCCGGTGGGGTGGTCTACGTGCTGATCGTCGGCGGCGCCAGCCCGCACATCACCTCGTCGGAGCTGACGCTGTCGCTGCTGGTCATGGTGGTGCTCGGTGGCCCCGGTACGCGATGGGGGCCGGTGCTGGGCGGCGTCCTGTACATGTACCTGGACCACCGGCTCACCGCGTTCGGCAGCAGCGACGCGGTGAATGGCCTGCCCGCGTTCCTCAGTCACCCGCTGAGCCAGCCGTTGTTCGTCCTGGGCACGGTGTTCATCCTGGCCGTCTACTTCTTCCCCGGCGGCCTGGCCAGCCTGCGCTCCCGCGTGACCCCCCTCCTGAAGGCCCTCCACCGCCCCCGCTGACCTCCGGCCCCCTCCCTCCACCCCGTTGATCAAGGAGTTTGTGTCCTGATTTCGCGGTTAGGATGACGCAAACTCCTTGATCAACGGGGAGAGCGGGGACAGCGGGAAGGGGAGCGGTCATGGGGGAGCGGCGGCTTGCCGTGGTCAGTGGGGGTGGGACCGGGATCGGGGCTGCCGTGGCGCGGGGGCTCGTCGGGGACGGATTCGACGTTCTCGTGGTGGGGCGGCGGGGGGACGTGCTCGACGCCGCCGCGCGGCGGATCTCTGACGAGAGCGGGCGGGACGGGGCGGTCACGGCCGTCGTCGCCGACCTGACCGATCCGGGGCAGGTCGGCGCGGTCGTGGACGCGGTCGGGGAACGCGCCGTGGACGCCGTCGTCAACAACGCCGGTGGATTCCTGGGCGGGTCCACCGACTCGCTCGACGGGGTGGCGGACTGGTGGCGGGCCAACCTGGACGCCAACGTGCTCACCGCCGTACTGCTCACCGAGGCGCTGCTGCCCGCCCTGCGCCGCCCCGGCGGCCGGGTTGTCCTGCTCAGCTCGATCGCCGCGCAGCGCGGCGGCGGCGGGCCGTACTCGGCCGCGAAGGCCGCGCTGCACGGCTGGGCGTACGACCTGGCCGCCCAGCTCGGCCCGGACCAGATCACCGTCAACGTGGTCAGCCCTGGCTACGTGGCCGAGACCGAGTTCTTCGGCGACCGGATGACGCCCGAGGGGCACGCCAAGCGCGTCGCCGCCACGCTCGTCGGCCGGGCCGGTGTGCCGGACGACATCGCGGCGGCCGTCAGCTACCTGGTCGGCCCGTCCGCCGGGTACGTCACCGGGCAGGTGCTCGGCGTCAACGGCGGTTCCGTACTCGGCCGCTGACAAGAGGTCACCCGCCGCCCGGTCCGCTCCTGGTGTCTGCCACCCCTGGTAGAAATGCCGGATGAGCCAGGATCGGACGGCCGTACGGGAACGCGCCGAAGCGGTGCTGCGGCGGCTGGCGGGTGACCACGCCCGGCTGCGCGAGGACCAGTGGCGGGCCATCGAGGCGCTCGTGATCGACCGGCGGCGGGTGCTCTGCGTGCAGCGCACCGGCTGGGGCAAGTCGGCCGTCTACTTCGTGGCGACCGCGCTGCTGCGCGAGGGCAACCGGCACGGGCCGACGGTGATCGTCTCGCCGCTGCTGGCGCTGATGCGCAACCAGGTCGAGTCGGCCGCCCGCGCCGGCATCCGGGCCCGCACCATCAACTCGGCGAACCTGGACGAGTGGGACGAGATCACCGCCGAGATCCACGCCGGTGCGGTCGACGTGCTGCTGATCAGCCCGGAGCGGCTGAACAACCCGGACTTCCGCGACGGCGTACTGCCGAAGCTCGCCGCCACCACCGGGCTGCTGGTGGTGGACGAGGCGCACTGCGTCTCCGACTGGGGGCACGACTTCCGCCCCGACTACCGGCGGCTGCGCACGTTCCTGGCCAACCTGCCCGAGCGCACGCCGGTGCTCGCCACCACCGCCACCGCCAACGCCCGGGTCACGCAGGACGTGGCCGAGCAACTGGGTGACGCGCTGGTGCTGCGGGGCACGCTCGACCGGGAGTCGCTGCGCCTGGGCGTACTCGATCTGCCGACCCCGGCGCACCGCCTGGCCTGGCTGGCCGACCACCTGGACCGGCTCCCCGGCTCGGGGATCATTTACACGCTCACCGTCGCGGCGGCCACCGAGACGGCCGACTTCCTGCGCGGCCGGGGCTGGTCGGTCGCCTCCTACACCGGGCAGGCCGAGGACGCCGACCGGCGGGCCGCCGAACAGGACCTGTTGGACAACAAGATCAAGGCGCTGGTCGCCACCAGCGCCCTCGGCATGGGCTTCGACAAGCCCGACCTCGGCTTCGTGGTGCACCTGGGCGCGCCGCCGTCGCCGATCGCCTACTACCAGCAGGTCGGCCGCGCGGGCCGGGCCGTCGAGCACGCCGAGGTGCTGCTCCTGCCCGGCGTGGAGGACGCGGCCATCTGGCGGTACTTCGCCTCGCTCGCCTTCCCGCCCGAGGAACAGGTCCGCGCCGTGCTGGCCGCGCTGGACACCGAGCGGCCGATCTCCACCCAGGCCCTCGAACCGGTGGTCGACCTGCGCCGGGCCCGGCTGGAGCTGATGCTCAAGGTGCTCGACGTGGACGGCGCGGTCCGCCGGGTGCGCGGCGGCTGGCTCGCCACCGGCGAGCCGTGGGTCTACGACGAGGCCCGGTTGCGGCGCGTCGCCGACGCGCGCGCCGCCGAGCAGCGGGCCATGCGGGAGTACGCCTCGACGTCCGGCTGCCGCATGCGCTACCTGCGGGAAGGGCTGGACGACACCGGGGCGGCCGACTGCGGGCGGTGCGACAACTGCGCCGGCCCGTTGTTCGAGGCAGCCGTCTCCGACGAGGCGCTGACCGCCGCGCAGACGTTCCTCGGGCGCCCCGGCGTCGCGATCCCGCCCAAGAAGCTCTGGCCGACCGGGTTGGACGCGGTCGGCGTACCCCTGAAGGGCCGCATCCCCCCGGCGGAGCAGGCGCTGCCCGGCCGGGCCGTGGGACGCCTCTCCGACCTGGGGTGGGGCGGGCGGCTGCGCGGGCTGGTCGGGCCGGAGGCGCCCGACGGCCCGGTGCCCGACGACGTGGTGGCGGCCGTGGTCGAGGTGCTGAAGGCGTGGGCGCACGGCGACGACCCGTGGCCCCGGCGGCCGGTGGGCGTGGTGGCGGTCGGCTCGCGGACGCGACCGCTGCTGGTGGGCTCGCTGGCCGAGCGGATCGCCGCCGTGGGCCGGCTGCCGCTGCTCGGCCACGTCGTCCCGGCCGGTCCGTCCGGCGGCGGCGGGCCGCGCGGCAACAGCGCCCAGCGGGTACGCACGCTGCACGACGCCTTCCGCCTGCCGGACGAGCTGGCCGACGCGCTGCCGGGGCTGGACGGGCCGGTGCTGCTGGTGGACGACCTGGTCGACTCGGGCTGGACCATGGCCATGGTGGCGCGGCTGCTGCGCCGGGCCGGCGCGCCGGACGTGCTGCCGCTGGCGCTCGCGGTGGCCGCCTGACCCGTCGCGTCCGCGTGACAGGTCCCGGCCGTCGAAAAAGTTCCCGGCGCGGCCGGAATGCGAGCGTCGCCACCGTCGGCGGACCGTCGGCGGAGCCGCAGGTGACCGGCGGTACCGTGGGGTCATGACCGAGCAGCTACCCGTCGTCCAGACGTACGCCGTGACCGGGATGACCTGCGAACACTGCGTCCGGGCGGTGACCGAGGAGCTGTCCGCGCTGCCCGGCGTCGAGGAGGTCCGGATCGATCTGGCCGGTGGCACCGCCACCGTCACCAGTGACGCCCCGCTCGCGGTCGAGTCGGTCCGTGCCGCCGTGGACGAGGCGGGTTACGAGCTGGTCGGCGGCGGTGCCTGAGTCGTCGTCCGGCACGTCCGGCACCGGCGTCGTCCCCGACGACGCCGTGGCCGGCGCGACACCGCCCCGCGCCGGGGTGGCCGCGGGCGGCCCGGTCGCGGTGGATCGGGAGACGCTGCGGTTGGCCCTGGTGGTGGGCGGGCTCGTGCTCGCCGTGCTGCTCGGCTTCGGGCTCGGCCGGATGAACGCGCCCGCCGACCCGGCGCGGCCCGCAGCCACGGCGAGCGGGGCCACCACGGGCGACGGCGGCATGCACGCCCACGCGCCTGGCACCGGCGCTCACTCCCACGACGGCGCCACCGTCACCCAGGGCGGCGGCGACGGCGCGGCCGGGCTGTCGATGACCTCGGCCGGTTACACGCTGGTCCCGTCGAACGCCGAGCTGACCGCCGGCCGCGCCGGTGAGCTGCGCTTCCAGATCCGCGACGACAAGCGCCGCGCGGTCACCCGGTTCGCCGTGGTGCACGACAAGCCGATGCATGTGATCGTGGTGCGCCGTGACCTGAGCGGTTACCTGCACCTGCACCCCACGATGGCCGCCGACGGCACCTGGTCGGTGCCGCTCGGGCCGATCGAGGCGGGCTCCTGGCGGATGTACGCGGACTTCACCGCCGTCGCCGACGACGGTGGACAGGTCGCCGTGGTGCTCGGCGCCGACCTGGCCGCGCCCGGCGCGTACCGGCCCCGGCCGTTGCCCGCCGCCGCGACGTCGGCCACCGTCGACGGGTTCACCGCCGCGTACACGGGCACCCCGGAGGTGGGACGCTCGGTGCCGCTGCGGTTCCGGATCACCGGCGCGGACGGCGCGGCAGCGCCGCTTCAGCCGTACCTCGGCGCGTTCGGGCACCTGGTCGCGCTGCGCGAGGGCGACCTCGGTTACCTGCACGTACACCCGGAGCCGGTGCGCGACGGCGACGAGGTGACGTTCTGGCTGACCGCGCCGGGGCCGGGCAACTACCGGATGTTCCTGGACTTCCAGGTCGGCGGCGTGGTGCGGACCGCCGAGTTCACGCTGACGGTGGCCTGAGCCCTCGGTCAGCCGGCGCGGCGGACCGGGCGGCGGGCCAGGTAGCGGAGCAGATCACGGATGTGGTGCTTCTCCTCGGCGGGCACGCTCGGGTCGGCCAGCCGGTCCAGGATCACCCGCACGTCGGCCTCCACCGGACCCTCCTCGGCACCTCGGCGGCGCGGCACCGGCCCGGCGTCGGGCAGGCCCAGCGCGCGGAACGCGGCCGCCACGGGCAGGTCGAGAGCGGCGCAGAAGCCGCGCACCTTGGCGAGTTCGGGGTAGTCCTGCCAGTCGCCGGCCAGCCAGCGGAACACCGTCGAGCGGCCGACTCCGGTGTGGGTGGCCAGATCGGTGACCGTCCAGCCGCGTTCCTCGCGCGCGTCGTCGATGGCCCGGCGTACGAAGCGCGCGAAGGCCATCTGCGGCGAAACGTCTGCCGAACCCATCCCTGTCGGATCTGCCCCTCCCGCCGGTGGCCCGGCTCTGCCGATCGAGCCTAGTACGCCGGGGCGCAGAAGTAACTGACTGATCGGTCCGGAGATCTCGTCGGCGGGACTCGGTGAATGCGGAAGCTTGCTTCGGGTAATGCGCTTCGGGTAATAGGCTGAGTGAACCCTGAGAATCGATGGAGGAGAAGCATGGCCGAGCCGGACCGTCCCGTACCGCATCGCCCCGGCGCGGTGAGCCTCTTCTTCGTGGCCAAGGCCGCGTTGTTCGCTCTCGGCTTCTGGATCTGGCTGCTGGTGCTGGCGGTACGCGGTGGCGAGGCGACCGGCGTACACCTGATCGCCGCGACCGGCGCGATCTGCACCACGCTGGCCTCGGTCGTGTTGGGAGCGCGGATGGCGTTGCAGCGCAACGCCGCCCTCCGGCATGCCGAGCTGAAGCGGATGCTCGTGGACATCTCGTGGAACGCCTTCGCCGCCGCCGGCAACGCCGAGCAGTTCGGCGGGAAGGTGGTGCCGTTCCCGACCGCGGCCGAGGACGGCGAGCGGCCCGCCAACCGTGGTGAGCGCGTGTCTGTGCTGGACCGGGGCGATCGCAACCGGGGCGACCGGGGGCGGTAGCGCGCCCCTCAGGCCCGCTCCGCCAGCAGCGTCTCCAGCCGGGGCGTCACGCCCCACTGGCCGACCAGGTCGCGATACTCGGCGCGCTGCCCGTCGGTCGGCGCTCCGGCCGTCCGGCGTGCCCGGATGAGCAGGTTGCGCGGCGTGTGCTGGGAGTCGATGAACTCCACCACCTCGGCGCGGTACCCGTGCAGGCGCAGCAGACCGGCCCGCAGCGCGTCGGTCAGCACGTCGGCGAACCGCTCCCGGAGGATGCCCTGCCGGGTCAGCAGCTCGTACGGTCCCGGCGCCGGGCGGGCCCGGAGCTGGGCGGCCAGGTCGTGGTGGCAGCAGGGCGCGGCGAGCACCCAGCGGGCGTCCCAGCGCACCGCCCGGGCCAGCGCCTCGTCGGTGGCGGTGTCGCAGGCGTGCAGCGCGAGCACCAGGTCCGGCGCCGGTTCGACGGGCGCCTCGGCGATGGTGCCGGCCACGAAGCTGACCCGGTCGGCCCAGCCCAGCCGCTCGGCCAGCTCGGTGTTGCGGCGGCGCTGGTCCTCGCGTACGTCCACGCCGACGAGTGTCACGTCCAGGCCGCGCCGCAGCAGGTAGCGGTAGGCGGCGAAGGTCAGGTACGCGTTGCCGCAGCCCAGGTCCACCACCCGCAGCGCGCCGGTGAGGTCGTCGGGCAGCGTCGCGGCCAGCGCGCGCAGGAACGCGTCGACCTGCCGGCGTTTGGCCGCCGAGCCGCCGATCTCCTTGAAGAGGGGATCACCCGGGTCGAGCAGCCACTCCTTGGCCCGGTCGTGCCGCTCCGGCTCGCCGGCGGTACGGCTGGCCGCCGCGCGGTGCACCTGCGCCTCACCGGACTTCGTCACCCGGAGCTGGATCGTGGCGTCGGCGGTCTCGACATGCCAGTTGCCGAACGGCTCGGCGAGCAGTTCGTCCACCGCGGCGTCGGCCTCGGCTCCCGGCGCCACGTTGCGGGTGTGCGGCCGTGACCCGTCCGAGGTGGCGATCTGCAACCGGGGGCCGCTCTTGAGCGCGACCGGGCGCAGTTCCGCGCGTACCACCGAGGGACGCTGCCCACGACGCCGCCCGGCGGCCACCGCCCGGGTCAGCCCCGGCGCGAGCAGCAGCGTCCGTACCTCGGCGAGCGCCGATTCCAGCGCTTCCGGCATCCCTACCTACCTCTCCAGTTCTCCACCCACCCCACCGACCTGGTTGATCATGAGGTTGGCCGTACGTGAGCACGGCGTGTCGCGCCGTCAACTTCATGATCACCGCGTGGGTCCGGCGGTCGTGGGACGGGGACGGCCTCCGGGACCGGGGTCCGGGAGGCCGTTTCCGTTGGTGTTCGTCAGTCGGCGTTGCTGGCTTCGGCGGGCGCGCCGGTGCTGCCGCTGCGGCGGCGACGACGGCGACGCGGCTTGCTCGCCGTCTCACCCTCCGCGGCCTGCGGTGCGGCGGGGGCCTCGGTCGAGCCCTCGGTGCTGATCACCGCGGTCGGCTCGCCGGCCACCGTCTCGCCGGCCCGGCGACGCCGCCGCCGACGCGGCGTACGGGTCGCCTCGCCGTCCCCGGCCTCGGCCTGCCCGGCGGGCGCGTCCCCGCCGTCGCTGGTACGGCCCCGACCGCGGTCACCACGGTCACGGTCGCCGCGCTCGCGGCCCCGGCTGTCACCCCGACGCGCGCCCCGGCGTGCCCGGCCGCCGCCACCCAGGTCCTCCTCGACCTCGGCGGACAGCCCGGCGCGGGTGCGCTCGGCGGTCGGCAGCGTGCCGCTGACGTCGGTGGGGATGGCCAGGTCGGTGTAGAGGTGCGCGGAGGTGTGGTACGTCTCCGGCGGCTCGGGCATGTCCAGCCCGAGCGTCTTGTCGATGATCCGCCAGCGGGGCATGTCGTCCCAGTCGACGAACGTCACCGCGACACCGGTGGCCCCGGCCCGGCCGGTACGGCCGATGCGGTGGGTGTAGGTGTCCTGGTCCTCGGGGCAGTCGTAGTTGATCACGTGCGTGACGCCGGTGACGTCGATGCCCCGGGCCGCCACGTCGGTCGCGACCAGCGTGTCGATCTTGCCGGCGCGGAACGCCCGCAGCGCCCGCTCGCGCGCGCCCTGGCCGAGGTCGCCGTGTACGGCGGCCACGGCGAAGCCGCGGAAGTCGAGATCCTCGGCGACCCGGTCGGCGGCCCGCTTGGTCCGGGTGAAGATCATGGTCAGGCCACGGCCCTCCGCCTGGAGGATGCGCGCCACGATCTCGACCTTGTTCAGCGAGTGCGTGCGGTACGCGAGCTGCGTGGTCTGCGGCGACGGGCCGGTCTCGGCGGTGTGCCCGGCGTGGATCGTCACCGGCCGGCGCAGGAACCGCCGCGACAGCGCGACGATCGGGTCCGGCATGGTGGCCGAGAACAGCATGGTCTGCCGGTCCTCCGGCAGCATCGCCAGGATCTTCTCGACGTCGTCCAGGAAGCCCAGGTCGAGCATGCGGTCGGCCTCGTCGAGGACGAGCGCGCGGACCCGGTCGAGCCGCAGGTGCTTCTGCTTCTGCAGGTCCAGCAGGCGGCCGGGGGTGCCGACCAGGATCTCGACGCCCCTGCGCAGCGCCTCGATCTGCGGCTCGTACGCCACGCCGCCGTAGATCGGCAGCACCCGGACGCCCCGGGTGCGACCGGCGGCGTCGAGGTCCTTGGCGACCTGGATGCCCAGCTCACGGGTGGGTACGACGACGAGCGCCTGCGGGACGCCGTCGCTGCCCTCGGACGGGGCGAACACGCGCTCCAGCAGCGGGATGCCGAAGCCGAGCGTCTTGCCGGTGCCGGTGGGAGCCTGCCCGATCAGGTCGACGCCGCGCAGCGCGATCGGCAGCGCGTACTCCTGGATGGCGAAGGCGCGGGTGATGCCGGCGGCGGCCAGCGCCTCGACGGTTTCCTGCCGCGCGCCGAGCGCGGCGAACGTGGGTGCCTCCGGCGGGACCGGAGCGGTGGGGGCCAGTGGCTGGCCGGAAATCTGGTCGCTCATGTGGATGTGGGGGTGCCCTCTCGTGGTGCGCCCCTCATGTCCTCAGGGCGCGTTCGGTGTGTGGCGCGGGCCACGCGGTCGGGGGCGAATCGCCGAGCCGGACCGGGCCGCACGCGCGTCGGGGACCGGTCTTGATCAGCGAAGCTGACCGAATCGGTGCCCACGGCAACTGTCTCATCCTACCTGAACGGCCCCTGAGTCGTCCCGATTCCCAGGTGGTGGCCGTGCGCGCGGGGCGGCTCGATGTGACTTGAGTCACAGCGTTGGCGCCGGTAGCCTGCGCTCGTGGCCGCCCCCGACCCCGCCGCGACCGGCTCTGCCGCCGCCGGTCCCACCGCCCCCGATCCCGCCGCGATCGACCTGTTCGGGCTCGTCGCGTACGGCGAACTGCTCGCCTTCGACCGCCTCGCCGCCGACGCCCGCCTCGCGCCCGACCTGGGCCGCCGCGCCGCGCTCAGCGAGATGGCCGCCGCGGAGATCGCCCACTATCGCTGGCTGACCGACCGCCTCGCCGCGTGGGGCGTCACCCCGGAGGAGGCGATGGTCCCCTACGTCGAGGCGCTGCGGGCGTACCACGACTCGACCGAGCCGCGGGACTGGGCGGAGGCGGTGACGAAGGCGTACGTGGGCGACGCGATCACCGACGACTTCCTGCGCGGGATCGCCGACGGCCTGGACGGGCCGGAGCGGACGCTGCTGCTCGACGTGCTGCACGACTCCCGGTACGCCGAGTTCGCCGCGGCCGAGATCCGGGCCGCGATCGAGGCCGATCCCCGGGCCGCGGGCCGGCTCTCCATGTGGGCCCGGCGGCTGCTCGGGGAGGCGCTGTCCCAGGCCGGCCGGGTCGCCGCCGCCGACCGGGGCGCGCTCAGCGCGTTGATCGGCCGGACCGGTGGGGACGTGCCGGGGCTGCTGCGCCGGCTGACCGAGGCGCACACCGCGCGGATGACGGCGGTCGGGCTGAACAACTGAGCCGCCGTGGCGGGAGGCCCGCCACGGCGGCCGGCGCCGCGGGAATCAGCGAACGGTGAACCCGACCGCGCGAGGCGACGCCTCGGCGATCTCGACGTAGGCGACCTTGCCGACCGGCACGATCACGCGCCGGCCCTTCTCGTCGGTCAGGGAGAGCGTGCCCTCGCTCCTGGCGAAGGCGTCGGTCACGATCTGCTCGATCTCGGCCGGCGACTGCGCGCTTTCCAGGACCAGCTCCCGCGGCGCGTACTGCACGCCGATCTTGACCTCCACTGTGCCTCCTCAACTGGGGCGAAAAAGCCACCGTGGGAAGGCTATCCGATCCGGCGGCCCGATGTTCAGGCTGACTCACCTTGCAGCGGGAAGCTGGCGATGCCCCGCCAGGACAGGGCCGCGACCAGCGCCTCGGCCTCCGCCTTGGGCACCTGACGGCCGCCGGCGAGCCAGAACTGGGCGGCCGTCTCGGCGGCGCCGACCAGGCCCGATGCGAGCAGCTCGGCATGCGACCGGCTGACGCCGGTGTCCGAGATGATCGTGTCGGTGATGGCCGCGATGCAGCCCTGCTCGACCCGCTCCACCCGCTGCCGCACCGCCGGGTCGTTGCGCAGGTCGGACTCGAAGACCAGCCGGAACGCCTCGCTCTCGTGGTCGACGAAGTCGAAGTACGCGCGGACCGCGGCGCTGACCCGTTCCTTGTTGTCGCTGGTGCTGCTCATGGCGCCCTGCACGTTTGCCACTATCGCGTCACAGTGCGTGTCCAGCAGCGCCAGGTAGAGCTCCATCTTCCCGGGGAAGTGTTGGTAGAGCACCGGCTTGGAGACCCCGGCCCGCTCGGCGATGTCGTCCATCGCGGCGGCGTGGTAGCCCTGCGCGACGAACACCTCCTGAGCAGCGGCGAGCAGCTGCTTACGGCGTGCCGAGCGGGGCAGGCGGGTGGGCCGACCGGCGGTCTGTGCACCGTTCCCCACTGCGGTCATGGGAACCTCCGAGTATCTGCGTACGAGCCGGCACGTATCACCCGAACCGGTGCGGGTTCGTGAACCCGTCGCGGAATTGGCCCGCCGCTGTAACTTATCGCCACTGTCACCACACGGTAGCCTCAGCGGGGGCGACCAAGGAGCGCGCGGTGAGTGAAACAGGGCAACCCGGAGCCGCCACCCCGGGAGAGCACGGCGACGGGACGGGCCGGCAGGACGAACCCGCCCGTACCGGCGGCGGTTGGGCGCCCCCGCCGAACGGCTGGTCCCGTGGTGCTCCGGCGCCCGGCGGCTGGCCCTACGGCGATCTCGGCGGCTGGGCCGCCTCCTCGCCCCGGCACGGTGACCTGCCGGCTCCGCTACCCGGCCGACCGGAGCCGGGACCGGTGAACGGCCGCCACGTCAACGGCGTGCACCACGCCGGGGAGGAGTCGCGCGTGACCCGCCAGGCGCCGGTCAGTGCCCCGCCGGCGGACGAACCGCCCCGGCAGAGCGACGGCGAGCGGCTGGCCGTACCGGCCCCGCGACCGGCGCCCCCGGCCGAGCAGCAGGTGAACCCGGCCGACGCCGCCGGCTCCCGGCACGCCGCCGACGACCCGGCCGCCGCGCCCCGCTGGGCCGAGAGCGGCCCCGCCTCCGCGCCCCCGGCCCTGCAGGTGCCGCCGGTCGGCGCCGCCGCATCCGGCTTCGAGGTGCCACCGGGCTTCCACGCGCCGAACACCGAGTCCACCCCGTCGCTCTCCCGTGGCTGGGCCGACCGGGCCGCCGGCGAGCCGTCCGCCGACCCGGCCGGCCGTTCCGCGCAGCCCGTGGGCGACGTCCGCCCGCCGGACGGACCGGCGGGCGCCGCCGGGCCCCGGGCCGCCGCCGACTCCCGGGAGCCCGCCGCGGACGACCCGGGCGCCGGTGAACCCGACTGGTCCGGACCGTCCTGGAACCGCCCGAGCTGGGGCGACGGCTGGGCCCCGCCGTGGGCCCGCACCGACGAGCCGGCGGCGCGCCGCGCCGCCGAGCCCGCCGACCGGCGCGAGCGGGAGGACGACACCGCCGGCCGCCGCGCCGCCCGCGACGACCGCTCGGCCCATGACGACCGTGCCAGCCACGACGACCGTGTCAGCCACGACGACCGCGCGGCCCACGACGACCGTGCCAGCCATGACGACCGCGCGGGCTGGGACGACCGGGCGGGCTGGGACGACCGGCCGGCCCGCGACGAGCGCGCGGCCGAGTGGGCGCCCGAGCCGGTGCGGCCGTACATGCCGGCCCGCGTCGAGCCGCCGTCCGGCTACGAGCCGCCCCGGCCCGAGCCGGTACGGCCGTACGAGCCGCTGCGCGCCGAGCCGGCCGCCGGACCGGAACCGACCCGGCCGTACGAGCCGGAACCGCCGCGTCAGTACGAGTCCGAGCCGGGCACCGGTCCGGAGCCGGCGCGTGAGGCGACCCGGCCGTTCCGGCTGGCCCGGGGCGACGGCGAGCCGCCGCACGGGTACGAGCGACCCTCGTGGGCCGGGCCGCCGGTGCCGGTCCCGCCGGTGAACCCGGCCACCGGTCCCGAGCCGGCGAGCGCCCCACCCGCCCCGGCCGGCGGGTACACGCCGACGTTCCCCGGCTACCCCTCCGCGCCCGCCGGGCCGCCGCCTGCCGCCGCGCCCGTCGCCAACCCCGCGACCCGGGCCACCGGTGAGACCGCCGACGATCCCCGGCAGCCGCCGGCCGCCCCTGCCCGGCCGATCTCCGGAGTCCCGGCGCAGCCGGCCTCCGGCCTCCCGGCACAGCCGATCTCGGGCGTGCCGGCCCGGCCGACGTCCGGCGTCCCGGCCGGGCCGATCTCCGGTGTGCCGGCGCGGCCGATCTCCGGCGTCCCCGCCACGAGCGGTGCGGCGCACACCGACCGCACCTCCGCGCCCCAGCCGGCGAGCGCGCCCCCCTACGCCGCCCGCCGGTCCGCGCCGGAACCCGTGCCGGCCGCCGACGCGGCCACCGAGCCCCGACCGGAGGAACCGGCCCCAGTGGTGCTGCCGCAGCGCGTCCCCGCCGAGCCGGACGTGCCAGTCGTGCCGGAGCCGCCCGCAGTGGAACCGTCCGCCGAGACCCCCGAACTCGCCCGCATCGCCACCCACCTGCGCCGGGACGACGAACCCGCGCCGCTGCGTGAGCGCCCGGAGGGCTTCGACGTCAACGCGATCCTGGACGCGGTCCGCGAGGTGGCCGGCGTACGCGACGCGGCGCTGCGCCGTACCCCGGCCGGCGCGCACAGCCTCCGGCTCGACCTGGCCGACGGCGCGGACCCGGCAGAGGTCAGCCGCCTGGTGGCCCGGCTGCTCCAGGAACGGATGGGCCTGGCGGCGGCGCCGCAGAACCTGCCCGGCGCGCCGGTCGTGCCGCCGCCGGCCCCACTGCGCCGCCGATCGGCCCGGCTGGACCGGGCCGGTGAGGCACGGGCGGGCGAGGGCCGTTCACCCGGGCCGATTCACGCCCGCGCCCTGCCGGACGAGACGCGGACGGCGGTGCCCGCGCCCCGCAACGGTGACGAGCCCGGACCGGCCGGGGACGAGACGCCGACGCGTACCGGTGTGGTGCGCCCGGCCGCGAACCGCTCCGGTGAAGGGCGGTTCGGCGGCACGGACCGCGCCGCGCGTCCGGCCGACGCCCCGGCCGAGGGCGACGAGCCGCCGCGCCGCCGCCGGCAGGCCACCCACCGGGGCCGGGCCGCTGTCGACGAGACGTCGCTGGCCGCCGCGCCGACCGGCATGTCCACCGGCAGCCCGGTGACGCTCGGCACCTCGTACTCCGGTGGGCAGATGACCACGACGGAGACCGCGCCGTCGCGACCGCTCGACACCGGCGGCGCGCCCGGGCCCCGGGTGGTCATCGAGCACGTCCTGGTGAGCACGTTCGGCCTGGACGCCACCACTGAGGTCCGCCTGATCGCGGGCGACCGGACCGCCGAGGGCCACGCGACCGGGCCGGCCGTCGACGGGTACGTGCTGCGGCTGTGCGCGGTGGCGGCGGCCGCGGCGGTGGACGAGTTGCTCGGCCGGGGCGTCCCGGCCGGTGAGCACGGCCGGTGCTTCGTGGAGCACGCCGCCGTGGTGCCGTTCGGCAACTGCGAGGTGGCGACGGTTGTCGTGCTGCTGGTCTGCGACGGCTGGGTGGAGCAACTGGCCGGGTCGGCCCTGGTCGCCGGGGATCCCCGGCAGGCGGTCGTGCGGGCCACGCTGGCGGCGGTGAACCGGCGGCTGGAGGCGCTGCTCGCCTGAACGGTGTGCGGTACGGCGCGCGCGGGGAAGACTGGAGACATGAAACGCGCCGCACTCTGGCCGGAGCACAGCCTCCCCGCGCACGAGGTCCCGCCGCCCTGGCCCGGCCGGCACGTCCGGCTCGACGGCACGCTCGTGCACGTCCGGGACACCCCGGCGACCGGGCCCGGCGCGGAACCGGCGCTGTACGTGCACGGACTCGGCGGGTCCGCGCAGAACTGGACCGACCTGGCCGGCCTGCTCGCCGGCCGGCTCGACGGCCAGGCGGTCGACCTGCCCGGCTTCGGGCGCAGCGAGCCCGGACCGCGCTACACCATCCCGGCCTTCGCCGACCGGGTGATCCGCTGGATCGAGCACACCGACCGGGGGCCGGTACACCTGTTCGGCAACTCGCTCGGCGGCGCGATCTCGGTCCGGGTGGCGGCGCTGCGGCCGGACCTGGTCCGCACGCTCACCCTGATCTCGCCGGCCCTGCCGTTCCTGGACTTCCGGCGTTCGTTGCAGGGGCGGATGCTTCCGCTGCTGGCGATCCCCCGTGGTGAGCGGCTGGCCGCCTGGCGACTGGCCCAGTTCACGCCCGAGGTGGCGGCGCAGCAGGTTATGGAGGCGTGCGTCGCGGATCTGACCCGGATCAGCGAGCAGCGCCGGCAGGAGGCGATCGACGAGATCCGGGTCCGGTACGAGGCAGCGCACCACGCCGCCGCGTACGTGCGTACCTTCCGGGGACTGGTCGGCAGTTTCCTGCGCTCGTACCTGCCGGGGGAGGGCGCGCTGTGGCGGCAGGCGGCGGCGGTGCGGGCGCCCACGCTGGTGGTGGGCGGAAGGCAGGACCGCCTGGTCGACGTCCGGGTGGCGCCGCAGGCGGCCCGCGTGATCCCGGACAGCCGGCTGCTGATGCTCGACGGCGTCGGGCACGTGGCGCAGTTGGAGGTCCCGCGGACGGTGGCGCGGGCGGTGCTGGGGCTGCTCGGCGAGCCGTCGTCGCCGGACGCCGGTGCGGGGGAGAGCGGAACGGGGCGCGACATGGCAGGCTGAGCCGGATGCCCAGCTCACGCCCTCCCCGCACCGCCCGGTCCCGGGCCTCCGCTCGTCCCTGGCGCTCCGCCCTCGTGGTGTGCGCCTTCCTCGCCGTCGCCGCGGTCGGCGTCGGCGCGGCGCTGCAACTTCCGTCGGCGGGGGCGGGGACGCGGGTCACCGACGGGTTCGTGGCCCAGCCTCCGGCGCCGACGCGGACGCCGCCGAGCGTGTCCCCGTCGCCGGTGGTGACGCCCAGCTCCTCGCCGCCGCCGGTGCTGACGCTGTCCGACCCGGGGCCAGCGAAGGGGCGGGGCAGCTTCGGCTACGACGACCGGCCCGGCGGGGTGCTGGGCCGCTCCGGGCCGCTGCAGCGGTTCCGGGTGGCGGTCGAGAACGGCTCGGGCGAGCAGGTCCGCGATTTCGGCGATGCGGTGCAGCGGGCGCTGGCCGGCCCGGGGAGCTGGGTGGACGGCGGCCGGTTGCGGTTGCAGCGGGTCGGGCCGGGCAGCGGGTACGACTTCACGATCTACCTGGCCACCCGGGAGACGGCGCGGCGGTTGTGTGGCGCGGGCGGGATCGACATCCGCGTGGGCGGGGTGCCGTACACGTCCTGCCGGGTTCCGGGCAAGGTGGTGATCAACCTGGACCGGTGGCGGACCTCCGCGCCGCACCTGGTCGCCGCCGGGATGACGCTCGACGACTACCGGCTCTACGTGATCAATCACGAGGTGGGCCACCAGCTCGGGCACCGGCACGAGGGGTGTCCGCGGGCGGGGCGGGCCGCGCCGGTGATGCAGCAGCAGACGCTCTTCCTCAACGGCTGCCGCCCGAACCCCTGGCCCTACGTGGGCGGGAAGCGGTACGCCGGGCAGAGCCTGTGACCGCCGGTTCGTGAAGAACATTCGCGGCATAGGCGGCAAAAGCAGCTAAATGCCCGAATTGCATGGCACGCTGGTGTCATGACCTCGTCGTCCCCTTACGACATGCACGCCGAGCCGCGCCGCCGACCGCCGCCCCGTCACCCGGCCGAGCGTCCCACGGTGCGCCGCATGCGCCGTCGTCGCCGCCGCTCGGTGCTGCTGCTGGCGATGCTGCTGGCCGCTGGCAGCGGAGCGGTCGGCGTCACCCGGCTGAACGCCCCCGGGCCCGGCGGGACGTCGCTCGCGGCCGAGCCGTCGCTCGCCCGCGGGGCCGCCGAGGCCGACGTCCCGGCCGCGCCGCCGACCGGCTACCCCACCGCCGGCCCCGGCACGTTCGCCGTGGCCCAGGGCCGATCCCCGGTACGCGGACACGCCGGGCCGCTGCGCCGCTACCGGGTCGAGGTCGAGCACGGTACGGGGCAGGACGCCGACGGTTTCGCCGCCACCGTGGACGCGGTGCTCGGCGACCCGCGCAGCTGGATCGCGTCGGGGGAACTGCGGGTGCAGCGGGTGCCCGAGGCGGCCGCCGCCGACTTCACCGTCTACCTCGCCACCCCCGTCACCTCCGAGCGGATGTGCGCCGAGGGCGGACTGCGCACCGACCGGTACACCTCCTGCCGGCTGCCCGGCCGGGTCGTGCTCAACCTGGCCCGCTGGATGACGGCGGTGCCCGACTACGGCGCCCCGCTGGACGTCTACCGGACCTACGTGATCAACCACGAGGTCGGACACGAGTTCGGCGAGCTGCACCAGGCGTGCCCCGCGCCCGGCGCGCCCGCCCCGGTGATGCAGCAGCAGACGTACGGGCTGGACGGCTGCCTGCCGAACGCCTGGCCGTACGTCGACGGGGCTCGATACTCCGGCGAGCCCACCGACGGGGTCTGAGTTATTCCCGGTCCCGCAGTTCGGGCCGAGTGTCCCTCATCATGGCCGATCCCCGCCCGGGCGAGCGACAATGGCGCGGTCACACCGCCGATCCCGGGGAGTCCACCGTGTCGTTGCCCCCGCTCGTCGAACCCGCCGCCGAGCTGACCGTAGACGAGATCCGCCGATACTCGCGCCACCTGATCATCCCGGACGTCGGGGTCGAGGGGCAGAAGCGGCTGAAGAACGCCCGGGTGCTCTGTGTCGGCGCCGGCGGCCTCGGCTCGCCGGCCCTGCTCTACCTGGCCGCGGCCGGTGTCGGCACGCTCGGCATCATCGACTTCGACACCGTCGACGAGTCGAACCTGCAGCGCCAGGTCATCCACGGCGTCTCCGACGTGGGCCGCTCCAAGGCCGAGTCCGCCGCCGCGTCGATCCGCGAGATCAACCCGCTGGTCAACGTGGAGATCCACAACACCGCGCTGGACCGGGAGAACGTCCGGGACATCTTCTCCCGGTACGACCTGATCGTGGACGGCACCGACAACTTCGCCACCCGGTACATGGTCAACGACGCCGCGGTGCTGCTCGGCAAGCCGTACGTCTGGGGTTCGATCTACCGCTTCGACGGCCAGGCGTCGGTGTTCTGGGCCGAGCACGGGCCCTGCTACCGCTGCCTCTACCCGGAGCCGCCGCCGCCCGGCATGGTCCCCTCCTGCGCCGAGGGCGGCGTACTCGGCGTGCTCTGCGCGTCCATCGGGTCGATCCAGGTCAACGAGGCGATCAAGCTGCTCGCCGGCATCGGTGAGCCGCTCGTCGGCCGGCTGATGGTCTACGACGCCCTGGAGATGAGCTACCGCAAGATCAAGGTCCGCAAGGATCCCAACTGCGTGCTCTGCGGTGAGAACCCGACCCTCACCGACCTGATGGAGGACTACGAGGACTTCTGCGGCGCGGTCTCCGACGAGGCGCAGGAGGCGGTGGTCGACTCGACCATCACCGCGCTGGAGCTGAAGGACTGGCAGGACTCCGGCAAGGACATCTTCCTGGTCGACGTGCGCGAGCCCGCCGAGTACGAGATCGTCCGCATCCCCGGCTCGACGCTCATCCCCAAGGGCGAGATCCTCTCCGGCGAGGCGCTGGCGAAGTTCCCGCAGGACCGGCAGATCGTGCTGCACTGCAAGTCCGGCGTCCGCTCGGCCGAGGCGCTCGCCGCGCTGAAGGCGGCCGGCTTCAACGACGCCGTGCACGTCCAGGGCGGTGTGCTCTCCTGGGTCAAGCAGATCGACCCGTCCCTGCCGTCGTACTGAGTCGCGTCGATGGGCCCGCCCGGTTCCCCGGGCGGGCCCGTCGTGCTTTCCGTACCCCGTGGCGTGGACAAACGCCTGGTCGCCCGACCCGCAGGTGGATGCGTTCGGCGACCGGTGGGCGGTACCGGCCCTGACCGAGCTACCGAGGCGTAACCCCGGCCGCGCCAGTACCGTCAGGGCCGTGGTGGACTTGGACGCGGCGATCGGATTCGTCGTCGCTCACGGAGACGCGGTGGACCGCGCCCGGCTCTCCCGGCTGCGCACCGGCGCTCCGGTGCCGTCCGACGTGCTCGACGCCGCCGAGTCCGGGCCGGCGCCGGGCGGCGGCTGGCCCGCCGTACTCGACGGCGAAGTCGCCTCGATCGACGCGACCTGCTTCCGTCTGGCCGAGCTGGACGACCTCGGCGCGCTCGGCCGCCCGGCGGCCCGGCACGCGCTGGACTGGCTGGCCGCCCGGCAACTACCAGACGGCGGCTGGGACGAGGATCCGTCGCTGGCCGGGCTCGCCCCCGAATGGGCCACCCCCGGCGATCCGGAGGCCCGGCTCTACCAGACCGCCAACGCCGGATTCTGGCTCACGGTGGCCGGGCTGGACGCCCGGGCCGCCGGGCCGCTGGACCACCGGGTCGGCGGCGCGTACGCCGGTGTGGTGCAGGCGGCGGCCCAGGCGCTCGCCGCCCAGCTCGCCCCGGACGGAAGCTGGCCGTCCTTCCTGCCCGCCGGCTGGCTCGCCGCCGCGGTGCTGCACCGCCAGCAGATGTACTACGAGTCGGCGCGCATCCAGGCGGTGCTGGCCGACCGGATCCCCCGGATGTCCCCGGCCGACGTGGCCTGGCTCGCCGCCACGCTGCGCCGGGTCGACGTCGGCGAGGAGCAGTGGCTGCTGGTGTCCGCGCGCAGGCGGCTCGCCGAGACCCAGCGCAGCGACGGCGGCTGGGACAGCGACGACGGCCACCAGTTCGACGTGCACACCACGCTGCGGGCGATCCGGGCGTGCCGTCCGAACACGCCCGAGGCCCCGGTGTCCGGCGCGCCGTTCGTGGCGCCGCGCCCCGCCGAGCTGCCCCCGCCGCCCGCGGTGCCGGCCCCGCGCCCGCGCCGGCTCCCCGCATCGACGTCTCCGCCGCCCGCGCCCGACTCTGGGCCGCCCGCCTCCACGCCCGCGTCGCCTGCGCCCGTGTCTCCGCTGCCCGGCCCGGCTCGCCCGTTGACCGGCCCGGCTCGCCCGTTGACCGGCCCGGCCGAGGCATCGGTCGCATCGGCGGGTCCCGCTTCCGACCCTTCGGCGGGCTTCGGCTCCGACCTGTCGTCCAGTTTCGGCACCGACCCGTCGGCCGGGATCGCGCCCGCGCTGTCGGACGGCGCGCCGGAGCTGTTTCCGGCCCGGGGTCTCGGGCCGGATACCTGGTTCCGTCCGGACACCGGGCCGGATGCGACGCCCGGATCGGGAGCAGGGCCTGATCCGTCGGCCGGTGCTGAGGTGTCGGCCGGTGCGGACAGCGGGCAGGCGCCGTGGTCCGCCTGGATCGTCACGCCCGATCTGCTTCCCGACGAGAGCGCCGGGCCTGCCGCGCAGCTGGTGTCGGAGCTGCTGCCCGGCCCGGTGCCGCCCGCTCTGCCTCCGGCGGTTGCGGTGCCACCGGCCGCCCCCGTGTCCCCGGGTTTGCCTCCGCTGGTCACGCCGCCATCGGAGCCCACCGCCCAGGTGATCGCCGCACCGCCGCAGCCCGGCACAGTTCCGCCGGTCGCCCCCGCCGCACCGGCCGACGGAGATCCACTCCAGATCGCCTAGCCCGGCCAGCTGATGATCAACACCAGTTCGGGGAGGTGGTGGCATCAAAGTGCGGGGGTGGCGCCGGCGCGCCACAACGGGCAAGGTCGGTCAGCGTAGGTGACCGTCCCCGGTCACCACGTACTTGGTGCTGGTCAGCTCCGGCAGGCCCATCGGGCCGCGCGCGTGCAGCTTCTGCGTCGAGATGCCGATCTCCGCGCCGAATCCGAACTCGCCGCCGTCGGTGAACCGGGTGGACGCGTTGACCATGACCGCGGCCGAGTCCACCCGGGCCACGAACTCCCGGGCCGCCCGCTGCGAGTCGGTGACGATCGCCTCGGTGTGACCGGTGCCGTACCGGCGGATGTGCGCGACCGCCGCGTCGAGCGAGTCGACCACGGCGACGGAGATGTCGGCGGAGAGGTACTCGGTGCCGAAGTCCTCCTCGGTGGCCGGCACCACGGCGTCGGAGTGGGCGGCCACCTCGGGCGTGCCGTGCACGGTCACCCCGGCCTCGGCGAACGCGGCGAGCACGGCCGGCAGGAACGCGTCGGCGACGTCGCGGTGCACCAGCAGCGACTCGGCGGTGTTGCAGGTGGACAGGCGCTGGGTCTTGGCGTTCAACGTGACCGCCAGCGCCTTGTCGAGGTCGGCGGCGGCATCGACGTACACGTGGCAGTTGCCCACGCCGGTCTCGATCACCGGCACCGTCGACTCCTCGACCACGGCGCGGATCAGCGACGCGCCGCCGCGCGGGATCAGCACGTCGACCAGGCCGCGGGCGCGCATCAGCTCCTTGACCGAGTCACGGGTGCTGGAGTCGAGCAGCTGCACCGCGTCGGCCGGCAGTCCGGCGCCGGCGACCGCGTCGCGCAGCACCGCGACCAGCGCCGCGTTCGAGTGCGCGGCCGACGAGGAGCCGCGCAGCAGCGCCGCGTTGCCGGACTTCAGGCAGATCCCGGCCGCGTCGACTGTCACGTTCGGCCGGCCCTCGTAGACGATGCCGACGACCCCGAACGGCACCCGGATCTGGCGCAGCTCCAGGCCGTTGGGCAGCGTCGAGCCGCGTACCACCTCACCGACCGGATCGGGCAGCGCGGCCATCTGGCGCAGCGCGTCGGCGATCGCCGCCACCCGGCCCTCGTCGAGCGCGAGCCGGTCCAGCACGGCCGCGGACAGCCCGGCCTCGCGCCCGGCCGCCAGGTCCGCGGCGTTCGCCGCCAACACCTCGGGGGTACGCGCCACGAGCGCGTCGGCCATCGCGTGCAGCGCGGCGTCCTTGACGGTACGGGTGGCAGTGGCCAGGGCTTCCGCCGCGTCCCGGGCTCGCCGGGCCTGCTCGACGACGCTCATCGTGCGTACTCCTTCGGAGGTGTTTTAAGGAGGGGCCCCTTATTAACAGACGTCTGTTAATAAGGGGCCCTTGCTTACAGCAGGACGAGGTCGTCGCGGTGGACGACCTCACGTTCGTACGCCGGGCCGAGCGCCGCGGCGAGTTCGGAGGTGGAACGGCCGAGCAGGCCGGGCAGTTCCACCGCGTCGTAGTTGACCAGCCCGCGGGCCACCGGCGCGCCGGCGGTGTCGACCAGGTCGACCGGGTCCCCGGCGGTGAACGCGCCGTCGACGGCGGTGATGCCGGCGGGCAGCAGCGACTTGCGGCGGCCCACCACCGCCTGCACCGCGCCCGGGTCGAGGTGCAGGCGGCCCCGGGGCGCGGTCGCGTGCGCCAGCCAGAACAGGCGCGCGGCGGGACGGCGGCTGCTCGGGTGGAAGTACGTGCCGACGGGCTCCCCGGCCAGCGCCGGCGCGGCCAGCGGCGCGGCGGTCAGCACCACCGGGATGCCGAAGCCGGTCGCGATGCGGGCCGCCTCGACCTTCGTCACCATGCCCCCGGTGCCCACCCCGGCCCGGCCGGCCCCGCCGATGTCCACGCCCGCGAGGTCACCCTCGCCGTGCACCTCGGTGATGCGGGTGCTGCCCGGGCGGGCCGGGTTGCCGGTCCAGAGCGCGTCGACGTCGGAGAGCAGCACCAGCAGGTCGGCGTCGACGAGCGCGGCGACGAGCGCGGCGAGGCGGTCGTTGTCGCCGAACCGGATCTCCTCGGTGGCCACCGTGTCGTTCTCGTTGACGATCGGCACGGCCCGCAGGTCGAGCAGTTTCCGCAGCGTCCGGTACGCGTTGCGGTAGTGCGCGCGCCGGGTCACGTCGTCCACGGTGAGCAGCACCTGCCCGACGGTGCGGCCGTGCCGGGCGAACGCGGCAGCGTACCGTCCGATCAGCAGGCCCTGCCCGACGCTGGCGGCGGCCTGCTGGGTGGCCAGGTCGCGCGGGCGCCGGGGCAGCCGCAGCGGGGCGAGGCCGGCGGCGATCGCGCCGGAGGAGACCAGCACCACCTCGCGTCCGGCGGCGGCCAGCCCGCCGAGCGTGTCGACGAGCGCGTCGACCCGGGCGTCGTCCAGGCCACCGGTCGCGGTGGTCAGCGAGGACGAACCGATCTTGACGACGATCCGGCGGGCCGAGGTGACTGCTTCGCGCACCCGACCATTCTGCGCGCTGCGGTCTGTGACGCCGCGGCGCGTTCCCATATCGTGGCAGCTCGTGACACCTGACGAGTACGTCGAGGCGGTGCTGGCACTTGTCGAGCGGATCCCGCCGGGCCGCGTGATGTCGTACGGGGCGGTGGCCGACGCGCTCGCCGACCGCTCCGGGCGGGCGTCGCCGCGGCTGGTCGGCTCGATCATGGCGCGGCACGGAGGCGGCGTGCCGTGGCACCGGGTGGTGAACTCGGCCGGCCGGCTGCCGCCGGGTCACGAGCGCAAGGCGCGGGAGAGGCTGCTCGCCGAGGGGTGCCCGCTGCGCGGGGACCGGGTGGACCTGGCGGCGGCGTCCTGGTCGCCGGACGAGGGGTGACCCGACCGCGTCGGAGGCGGCCGGTCGATCGATCGCGACTCCGCTCAACGGGGCCGAGTCATCGCGGCCACTCGGAGAACGCGTGCCGGAGGTCGTGGATCTCAGCCGGGGTGAGGCGGTAGAGCGCGAAGACGGTGTCGGGGAGGCGGTCGAGGCGCTGCAGCGCGTCCTGGAACTCTTCGTCGGTGAGCGCCGGGTCGGCACGCCGTGCGAGGTCCACCAGGT
The DNA here is from genome assembly GCF_018070485.1 of Micromonospora sp. C41. Lineage (NCBI taxonomy): Bacteria > Bacillati > Actinomycetota > Actinomycetes > Micromonosporales > Micromonosporaceae > Micromonospora > Micromonospora sp. C41. Next base: position 49,499 of record NZ_JAGPXP010000032.1, read on the forward strand.
CGTTCCTGCTGTACCGGCGGAGCGCGGCGGCTACGTCGATGTAGTCGCGGGGTTGAGCACGGGTCACCATGGCGGCGACTTTGGTGCCGATCACGTCGTCCAGGTGCAGCACCGGCCCGACGTCGAGCACGATCGGGCTGGCGCTGCGCGCGAAGCGCACGAGTTGCAGTCGTACGGTCCGGTCGTCGCGGCGAACCTCGAACTCGGTCATGTCGTGTTCGAAGCCGTAGAAGACATCGTCCAGCTCGGTGGGCTCGGCGATGGTCTCGACCTGGAACCCGGCATCGAGCAGGGTGGCGTGCACCAGCTCGGCGGCTGCGGTGACCCCGCCGTCGAGATCGGTGAACAGGTCCACGTCCTCGGTGGGACGGGCGCCGATGCCGTGGGCGATGAGGGCCTGGCCGCCGGCGAGGGCGAAGCCGTGTCAGCCGGCCACGGCGAGCGCGATACGGGCGACCTCGTGCTGGAACGGGTCCGGCGCGGGTGACATCAGGCGGCGACGTCCCGGGCGCGCAGCACCGGGTGGCTCTCTTCCCAGGCGCGGCGGACACCGCGGGGCACGTAAAGCTCGGGCCACAGCCGGACGAGGGTGGGTCCGTGCAGCCAGGTGCGCAGCTCGTCGGGATGAACGGCTTCGGTGAGCACCGTCTCGTACATCCAGGCGAGCAGCCCCGGAACGTCGAGGTCGACGTGCCGGTCGGGTTGCCAGAACAGCCGGTGGGGCAACTCGACGATGCCGGTGACCGGGCCCTGCAATTCGCTCAGGGCGGGGACCACGACCGCACGGCGGCCGGGGCGGGCCTCGTACGGTGCCCGCGAGCTGCGAACGGATCGGGCCGGGTCCATGCCCTACAGGGTAACGGTGCCGACCTGCGGCTTGTTGCGACTCGCGAGCGCCTGGCGGCATCGAACAAGCAGCGTCCGGGAGGGGATGTGACGCGAGCCATAACGTGAGTAGCATTCGGCTCCATGACAGCTTCGGGCCTGCCCCGCCGGGTGCACCTCGGATACGCGCTCGGTTCCCTGGTCACCGGCGCGTTCGGCACCGTGCCCGGGCTGCTCCTGCTGCCGTACCTCACCGACACGCTCGGCGTCGCCGCCGGGCTGGCCGCGCTGCTGGTGCTCCTGCCGAAGGCGTGGGACGTGCTGGTCAACCCGGTCGCCGGGCGGATCTCCGACCGGACCCGCTCCCGCTGGGGCGCCCGCCGTCCGTACCTGCTGGTCGGCGGGCTGGCGCTCGCCGTGCTGTTCGCCTCGATCTTCGCCGCGCCGTTCGCGAACGGTCCGGCCGCCGCCGCGTACGTGGCGCTGGCGTTCCTGGCGACAGCCACCGCGTTCGCGTTCTTCCAGGTGCCGTACGTGGCCATGCCGGCCGAGCTGACCGCCGACCCGGCGGAGCGTACCCGGCTGATGACCTGGCGGATCGCGGTGCTGGCGCTGGCCATCCTGGTCTCTGGCGCGGTGGCCCCGGCCGTGGTGAGCGCGGGCGGCGACGGCGTGCCCGGTCACCGGTGGATGGGCCTGTTCGTCGCCGCGCTGATCGTCGCCGGCACCGTCGGCGTGTTCCTGGGCACCCGGTCCGCGCCGACCGGCACGGTGGGGGAGAGCGAGCCGAGCCTGCGCGCCCAGCTCGCTGTCGCCACCGGCAACCGGCCGTTCCGGGTGCTGCTGATCTGCTTCGTGATCCAGTCCGCCGGGGTGGCCACCGTGCTGGCCGGGGTGAAGTACTTCGCCGGCCAGGTGCTGCGCGAGCCGGACAGCGGCCCGACGCTGCTGTTCGCCTGCTTCGTGGCACCCGCGCTGCTGGTCATGCCGCTGTGGTCGCGGGCCGGCGCCCGGCTGGGCAAGCGGGCGTCGCTGGTCGCCGCGTCGCTGATCTTCGCGGTGGGCGCGCTGGCCTTGGTCGCCGCGCCCGCGCTGCCCGCCGCCGCGGCCTACGCGGTGGTCGCGGTGATCGGCGTCGGGTACGCGGGCCAGCAGGTGTTCGCGCTGGCCATGCTGCCGGACTGCATCGCGTACGACACGGCGCGCACCGGACGCCGGCAGGCCGGGGTGTTCACCGGGCTCTGGACCGCCGGGGAGACGTTCGGGCTGGCGCTGGGACCGGGCATCTACGGGCTGGTGCTCCAGCTCTCCGGCTATGTCTCCTCGTCCACCGGTACCGCCGCCGTCCAGTCCGACACGGCACGTCTCGGTGTGCTGCTCGGCTTCACCGTGCTGCCCGCGCTGCTGGTGGCGATCCCGCTGGTGCTGCTGCGCGGCTACACCCTGACCCCGGCCCAGCTGACCGCCGCCGCACCCGAGGCCGATGACGCCGCGCCGGCCGCGCGGGCGTGAGCACCCCGTCCACGAGAGGAACCACCCGATGACCGACACGGCAGGCGCCGGTGCGCTGCCCGCCCAGGGGATGCCCGCGGCGGACGTACTCGGCGAGATCCGCGCGCTGCGGGACGCCGACCGGCCCACGCACGGCGGGCGGTTGTTCGCGTACGTCTACGACCCCGGCGTGGCCGGTCTGGACGAGCTGGCGCAGGCCGCGTACGCGCAGAGCGCCCACGTCAACGGCCTCGACCCGACCGCGTTCCCGTCGCTGCTGGCGATGGAGAACGCGCTCGTCGGCGCCGCCGCCCGGCTGCTCGGCGGCGGCCCCGGCACCGGCGCGCCGGACGTGGTGGGCAGCGTCACCAGTGGCGGCACCGAGTCGCTGCTGCTCGCCGTCAAGGCGGCCCGGGACGCCCGCCCCGACCTGACCGAGCCGCGGATCGTGGCGCCGGCGAGCGCGCACGCCGCGTTCGCCAAGGCGGCGCACTACCTGCGGGTCGCTCTGGACACGGTGCCGGTCGACCCGGTGACGCTGCGCCCGGACGTGGCAGCGGTGGCCGCCGCGATCCGCCCGGAGACCGTGCTGGTGGTCGCGTCCGCGCCGTCGTACGCGCACGGGGTGGTCGACCCGGTCGCGGAGATCGCCGCCGTCGCGCAGGCCGCCGGGGTGCGATGCCACGTGGACGCCTGCTTCGGCGGCTGGGCGCTGCCCTGGCTGCGTCGGCTCGGCGCGCCGGTGCCGCCGTTCGACTTCACCGTGCCGGGGGTCACCTCGATCTCGGTGGACCTGCACAAGTACGCGTACGCGCCGAAGGGCGTCTCGGTGCTGCTGCACCGCGATCCGGCGCTGCGCGCCCCGCAGTTCTTCGCGTACGCGGACTGGCCCGGGTACACGATGGTCAACCCGGTGATCGCCTCCACCCGCTCCGGCGGGCCGATCGCCGCCGCGTACGCCACGCTGCGGCACCTCGGCGAGGACGGGTACCTGCGGCTTGCCGCCGCCACCCGGGACGCGGTCGCCGGGCTCGCCGACGCGATCCGGGCCACCGACGGGCTGCGGCTGATGGCCGAACCGGAGACCACTGTCGTCTGCTTCACCAGCGACGATCCGGGGCTCGACCTGTTCGTGCTGGTCGACGAGCTGACCGAGCGTGGCTGGCACACCCAGCCCCAGCTCACGTACGCCGATCTGCCGGCCAGCGTGCACCTGACGGTGACCGCGGCGGTGGCGCCCCGGGTGGCCGAGTTCGGCCCGGCGCTGGCCGAGGCGGTCGCGGCGGCCCGCGCCGCCGGGCCGGTGGTGCTGCCGCCGGAGCTGCTGGCGCTGACCGGCAGCCTCACCCCGGAGGCGCTCACCCCCGATCTGGTGGCCGGGCTGGCGGGCGGGCTCGGCCTGGCCGCCGACGCCGGTGCGCCGGAGCGGATGGCGGTGGTCAACACGCTGCTCGACGCCGCGCCGGCCCGGCTGCGGGAGCGGCTGCTCGCCGAGTTCGTCGGGTTGCTCCAGCGCCCGGCCTGGTGACGCGAACGCGGCCCGCCCGGATTCCGGGCGGGCCGCGTCGTGCGGTGTCTCAGCCGGCCGCGCCGACGCTGAACGTGGTGGTGTCGTCCGCCGGGTCGACGTCCCCGACCGGCTCGTTCACGTAGCGGGCCTCGACGGTGAACGTGCCGCTGCCCAGCACGCCGGCCGGCGTTCCGGCCGGTGCCCGCAGGACGACGTCGAACGTGCGCTCCTCGCCGGGCATGAACCGGCCGCCCGGGACGTCGAACGAGTCCGGGAAGCTGGGCAGGTCCTGCGGATCGGTGCTCCAGACCTCGACCCCGGCGGGCAGGGCCGCCCGCGCGGCGAGCCGGAACGACGGCGCGTCGTTGCCGTAGCGCACCGTTACCGGCATCCGGCCCAGCAGGCTTCCGTCGGCCTGGCGGGTCAGCGTCACGTCACGACCGTTTACGGTCAGGTCCGTCGCGGTGGCCTGCCGGTAGACGCGCGGCGCGCGGACGCTGCCCGAGGTGGACCGGAACACGGTCGGGAAGGCGTCGCGATCCGCGACCCGGGCGCCGCCGCCCGGCACCACCGCGATCGAGCCGCCCGGCGCGACCATCGGGTAGGCGCGCGCTGTCGTCCAGACCTGGAAGTTGAGCCGCAGGGCCCGGCTGTCGCCCGCCGCGACCCGGCCGCCGAAGCTGCCGATGACCCGGCGGTTTTCCACCAGGCCCTCGGTGAACCACGGCGTGCCGTCGTCGAGGCCGATGAACGAGGCGCCGGCCGGCTCGGTGATGCGCAGGTCGGCGACGCCGTCGGCCCGGCCCCGGTTGCTGATCGTCGCGGTCAGCGTGCCGACGTACCCCCGGTCGGTGGGCGTCAGCACCAGCGGCCCGGTGTCGACGGTCAGCCGTGCCGCAGCGGTGCCGCTCGTGGCTGCGGCGGGCGTGGCCAGCGCGAACAGCGCTGCCGCCCCGGCCAGCAGCGCGGTGGCGACTCGTGCCGTACGTGTGGTCATGACAGGTCCTCCGTGATCCCCGTGGTGGGCGGCGGTGGTTCCGTCCGCCCGACAGTGAAGACACCCGCCGGCCCCGGGGACAGTTGCCCGGGTTCCCTGTCGTGGGTACGACACCGGACCGCTGTGGTTGACTGTCTGCTCGGGGTTCACGGACAGCGGGAGGTCGGAGATGCAGCTGCCGGGCGTGCTCGGCGAGCCGATCCGGTTCGTGCTGAACTGGGGCCGCCGCTACTCGCTCTGGGTGTTCAACTTCGGCCTGGCCTGCTGCGCCATCGAGTTCATCGCGACCAGCATGGGCCGGCACGACTTCATGCGGCTCGGCGTGATCCCGTTCGCCCACGGCCCCCGGCAGGCCGACCTGATGGTGGTCAGCGGCACCGTCACCGACAAGATGGCCCCGGCGGTCAAGCGGCTCTACGACCAGATGCCCGAACCGAAGTACGTGATCTCGTTCGGCGCCTGCTCCAACTGCGGCGGCCCGTACTGGGACTCCTACTCGGTCACCAAGGGCGTCGACCAGCTCATCCCGGTCGACGTGTACGTGCCCGGCTGCCCGCCGCGCCCGGAGGCGCTGCTGCACGGCATCCTGCGCCTCCAGGAGAAGATCGCCGCCGAGCAGTCCGGCGTCGGCGGCGTGGCCCGCCCCGACGCGCTCGCCTCTCCGGCGGACGCTGTGGCGCGGCCGGTCGAGGCGCTGACCGCGCCGCCGGTCCGTCCGCCGCTCGGCTGAGCCGTCGGGTGGCGCCGCCGGTCTAGCCTGCGGCTCATGACCGACTTCGCGGAGAAGCGCTCCGCATTCATCATCGACGTGCTGACCGAGGAGTTCGGCGCGTCCATGGCGATCGACCCGGCGGCGTTCCGCCGTAAGTTCCGCAAGATGGCCGCGTCACCGTTCGCGTTCTACCGGGGCAGCGCGGCGCTGTTCTACGCCGACCAGCGCGGCGACTTCGGCAGCGACCGGTTCCTCGACGGCCGGACCAGCCGGGTGTGGATCCACGGCGACCTGCACGCCGAGAACTTCGGCACCTACATGAACGCCTCCGGGCAGCTCGTGTTCAACGTCAACGACTTCGACGAGGCGTACGTCGGGCCGTTCACCTGGGACCTGAAGCGCCTTGCGGCGAGCGTGGCGCTGATCGGCTACGCGAAGGCCCTCTCCGACCGGGTGATCGGCGAACTGGTCACCGGCTTCGCCCGGTCGTACCTGGCCGAGCTGCGGGCCATCGCGGCCGGCGGGGACGACGCGATCGGCTCGATCACGCTGGACAACGCCGACGGCGTGCTGCGCCGGGTGCTCCAGCAGGCGCGGCTGAATACCCGGGTGGACCTGCTCGCCGCGCAGACCACCGTCGACAACTACGAGCGCCGGTTCTCCCTCGGCGACGGCGTGCACGAGATCGACGACGCGACCCGGGAGAAGGTCTGCGCCGCGTTCGCCGACTACCTGCACACGCTGCCGGACTCGGCCGCCCGGCTGCGCCCGGTGGCCACCGGCATCAAGGACGTGGTGCTGCGCAAGGGCGTCGGCATCGGGTCGGCCGGGCTGCCGTCGTACAACCTGCTGCTGGAGGGGCACACCCAGGCGCTGGAGAACGACGTCGTCATCTACATGAAGCAGGCGCAGGTGCCGGCCGTGGCGCGGTACGTCGACGACGAGCGGGTCCGGTCGTACTTCCGGCACCAGGGGCACCGCACCGCCGAGTCGCAGCGCGCGTTGCAGGCGCACGCCGACCCGTGGCTGGGCTTCACCGAGCTGGACGGCGTCGGCCAGCTCGTCGCGGAGGTCTCCCCGTACGCGGCGGACCTCGACTGGGCCGACGTGAACGAGCCGGAGGAACTGGCCGGGGTGCTCGCCGACCTGGGCCGCGCGGTGGCCCGGATGCACTCGGTGGCCGACGACGAGTCCAGCCACGACCTGGTCGACTACTCCACCGAGGAGGCGATCGTCGCTGCCGTCGACTCCGACCCGGACGGGTTCGTCGACTACCTGGTCGACTTCGCGCACCGGTACGGGATCCGGGCCCGCGAGGACCACCAGCTCTTCGTGGACCTGTTCCGCAACGGCCGGCTGCCCGGCATCTGAGGGCGCGGGGCGCCGACCGCGGCGCCCCGCCTCACTGCGTGAAGTCCAGCACCGCCTTGATGTCCTCGCCGGTGCGGGCGTACGCCTCCCGGTAGTTCGAGACCGGTACGCGGCGGGTGATCAGCGACGTCAGCCAGGACTGGTCCGCCTGGGCGAGCGCCTCGGCGGCCAGGTCCCAGTGCCGCCGGCCGGCGTTCACCGAGCCGAACACCACGTTGTTCTCCAGCACCAGCTCCCGGTTGAGCGCCCCGGCGTCGAAGTTGATGGTCCGCCCGCCGCTGGACACACCGGTCAGGCAGACGATCCCGGTGGGCGCGGCCTTGCACATGGCGTCCAGCACCACCGTCGGCGCGCCGGTGCACTCGATCACCACGTCGGGTTTCACGTCCAGCTCGGTCACCGACGACGTGTGGTACGTGGCGCCCAGCGCCCGGACCAGGTCCGGCTTCGGGCCGGTGGTGTTGCGGTCCAGCACGTGCACCGACAGCTCACGCTGGCTACCGAGCAGCGCCGCCAGCAGGCCGATCGGCCCGGCCCCGGTGATCAGCACGCTCTTCGGCGTCCACTCGGCCCGGCGCCCGATCCGCTCGATGTGGTCCCACGCCTTCGCCACCACGCTGGCCGGCTCCAGCAGCATGCCCACCGACGCGAGGGCCGGGTCCAGGCCGACCGCGAACTTGGGCTGCAGCCGCCAGCGTTCCCGGGCGAAACCGGGCAGTCCCTTGATGCCGTGCTCGGTGTACAGCCCGTTGCGGCACATGTCCCACTCGTCCACCGCGCAGTTCGCGCAGGGCACCGGATCGGGGTGGCGGACCACGCCCGCCACCAGGTCGCCGGGCTGCAACGTGCCGGTCGGATCCTCCAGCACCCGGCCCAGCGACTCGTGCCCGAGCACCAGCCGCTCCTGGCCCGGCGGCGCCTCGCCGTACTCGCCCGCGACGATCTCGTGGTCGGTGCCGCAGACGCCCACCGCCAGCGCCTCCACCAGGATCGCACCCTCCTCGGGCGCCGGCTCGGGCCAGTCCTCGACCAGCCGTAGCGAGTCCGGGACACCGGGGGTCACAGTCACAGCGCGCACGTCCCTCATCCTCCCGCGCGCTCCCGCCGTCCGCCCGGCAAAGCGACGATCCGGCACGGGCGGCCCGACCCGGTCCGCAGCCGTCGGCCATAGGATCAGCGCATGACTCCGGAAGAGGTCGGCCGGCGGGTGGTCGAGCTGCTCGCGCCCGTGGAGGCCACCGCGTCGGTCTCCGGCGGTCAGGGGTACGCCCGCGCCACCGTTGACGTACCCCCGGCGAGCTGGGCGGACGCGGTGCGTGCGGCGCGCGACGACGCCGAGCTGGGTCTCGACTTCCTCGACTGGCTGTCGGCGGTGGACGAGCTGGCCGACGGCTTCGACGTGGTGCTGCACCTCTGGTCGGTCGCGCACCGGCACGGGCTGCTGCTGCGCACCCGCGTGCCCCGCGACGCGCCCGTCGTCGCCTCGGTGGTCGACCTGTTCCCCGGCGCGGCCTGGCACGAGCGGGAGACCCACGAGATGTTCGGCATCGACTTCGCCGGCCACGGCGAGCTGCGGCCGCTGCTGCTGCCGCCGGAGTTCGAGGGGCACCCGCTGCGCAAGGAGTTCGTCCTCGCCTCCCGGGTCGCCAAGCCGTGGCCCGGCGCGAAGGAGCCGGGCGAGTCGGAGGCGGGCGGCGGCCGCCGGCCGGTCCGGCCGCCGGGCGTGCCCGCGCCGGGTGAGTGGGGCACGACGCCCACGCCGGCGGGTGCGGCGGGCGCCGGTGAGGGACCCCGCGGGGGTACGCCGGCCCGCCCGGCCCGGGAGCGTCCGGCGCGGCCCGCTCCTGGTGAGCGTCCGGTACGGCCTGCGCCGGGCGAGCGTCCGGCTCGGCCGGCTGCCGCTGAGCGTCCGGCGCGGCCGACTGCCGGGGATGCTCCGGAGCAGCCTGCTTCCGGGGAGCCCGGGCCGGGGTCCGGCGCTGCTCCGGCGGCCGGTGAGGCGGGTCCGCTCGGGCGGCCGCTACCCGGGGAACTGCCGACCGGTCCGCCCCGGCAGCAGCCGGACCCCGACGCGGCGGGGGAGAGCTGATGCCGGACTGGTTGGAGCTGGTCCTGCGCGTGGCGGGCGTGCTCGTCGCGTTCCTCACGCTGCCGCTGATCGTCGGCCAGGCCGAGCACAAGGTGATGGCGCACATGCAGGGCCGGCTGGGCCCGATGTACGCGGGCGGCTTCCACGGCTGGGCGCAACTGGTGGCCGACGGCATCAAGTTCGTGCAGAAGGAGGACGTCACCCCGCGCGACGCGGACCGGCAGGTGTTCCGGCTGGCGCCCGCGGTGGCGCTGGTGCCGTACCTGCTGGTGCTGCTGGTGATCCCGCTCGGCCCGGGTGACCTGGTCGCCCAGCCGTTGGACATCGGCCTGTTCTTCGTGCTCGCCGTGGTGGGCGTCGGGGTGCTGGCGGTGCTCATGTCCGCGTGGGCGTCGGCCAACAAGTACAGCCTGCTCGGCGGGCTGCGCGGCGCGGCCCAGCTGCTCGGGTACGAGCTGCCGCTCGTGCTGGCCGCCGCTTCGGTGGCGATGGCGGCCGGCACACTCAGCCTCTCCGGCATCGTGGAGGCGTGGCAGCCGTGGTGGCTGCTCTGGCAGGCGCCGGCCATGGTGATCTTCTTCGTGGCGGGGCTGGCCGAGATCCGCCGCCCGCCGTTCGACATGCCGGTGGCCGACTCCGAGCTGGTCTTCGGCTACATGACCGAGTACACCGGGCTGCGGTTCGCGTTCTTCCTGCTCGCCGAGTACGTCGGCATCGTGGTGATCGCGGCGCTGACGACTGTGCTGTTCCTCGGCGGCTGGCAGGGCCCGTTCGCCGACGCGCAGCTCGGCTGGCTGTGGACGCTGCTGAAGGTGTTCGCCGTCGCCTTCGTGATCATCTGGCTGCGGGTGAGCTACCCGAGGCTGCGCGAGGACCAGCTCCAGCGCCTCTGCTGGCTGGTCCTGGTCCCCCTGGCCCTGGCCCAGCTCGTCCTCACCGCCGCAGTCCGCCTGGCCCTGTAAC
>NZ_JAGPXP010000033.1:0-56836 GCF_018070485.1 Micromonospora sp. C41
CCGGGCCGTGGCTGTTGCAGGCGAGCGCGAACGCGGTGTCGGCGAGCAGGAACACGAAGCCGCCGTGCCCGATCGCGTGCCCGTTGAGCATCGCCGGGGTGACCCGCATCCGCGCCACCGCCGCGCCGTCACCGGCCGAGACGAGTTCGATGCCGAGCCCCTTGGACGCCACGTCGGCGTCGAACATGTCGTGCGCCGCGGTGCGGCCGCCGTCGTCCGCCATGTCAGCGCTCCCGCCGCTGGTCGACGATGCGGCGCATCTTGCCCATCGACCGTTCCACCCCGTCCGGTTCGATCACCCGCACCGCGACGGAGACGCCGATGGTGTTCTTGACCTGCTCGGCCAGGGCCGCGCCGGCCCGCTCGGCCTCGTCGGCGGCGGCGTCCGCGCGCCGCTCCACGTGGACGGCGAGCGTGTCCATCCGCCCCCGCCGGTCGAGCACGCACTGGAAGTGCGGCGACAGGGCCGGGGTACGCAGGATCAGCTCCTCGATCTGCGTCGGGAAGATGTTCACCCCCCGGACGATCATCATGTCGTCGGTCCGTCCGGTGATCTTCTCGATCCGCCGCATCGGGCGGGCCGTGCCGGGCAGCAGCCGGGTCAGGTCCCGGGTGCGGTAGCGGACCACCGGCATGGCCTCCTTGGTCAGCGAGGTCAGCACCAGCTCGCCCCGCTGTCCGTCGGGCAGCACCTCCCCGGTCACCGGGTCGATGATCTCCGGGTAGAAGTGGTCCTCCCACAGGTGCAGGCCGTCCTTGGTCTCCACGCACTCGACCGCCACCCCCGGGCCCATCACCTCGGACAGGCCGTAGATGTCCAGCGCGTGCATGTCCAGGCGCTGCTCCAGCTCACGGCGCATGTCCTCGGTCCACGGCTCGGCGCCGAAGACGCCCACCCGCAGCGAGGTGGCGCGCGGGTCGACGCCCTGGCGTTCCATCTCGTCCACGATGGCGAGCATGTAGCTCGGGGTCACCATGATGACCTCCGGTTCGAGGTCGCGGATCAGCATGACCTGGCGCTCGGTCATGCCACCGGAGACCGGGACGACGGTGCAGCCCAGCTCCTCGGCGCCGTAGTGCGCGCCGAGGCCGCCGGTGAACAGCCCGTAGCCGTACGCGACGTGCACCCGGTCACCGCGGCGGCCACCGGCGGCCCGGATCGAGCGGGCCATCAGCTTCGCCCAGGTGTCCAGGTCGGCGCGGGTGTAGCCGACCACAGTCGGGCGTCCGGTGGTGCCGGAGGACGCGTGCAGCCGGGCGATCCGCTCGCGGGGCACCGCGAACATGCCGAACGGGTAGTTCTCCCGCAGCTCGGCCTTCGTGGTGAACGGGAAGCGGGCCAGGTCGGTCAACTCGCGCAGGTCGCCCGGGTGCGCGCCGGCGTCGTCGAACGCGCGGCGGTAGTGCGGCACGTTGTCGTACGCGTGCCGCAGCGAGTGGCGCAGCCGGTCCAGCTGCAGGGCGCGCAGCTCGTCGACGCCGATCCGCTCGACGGGATCCAGCTCGTCCGGACGAGGGGTGCGGTCCTGCACGGCTTCCTCCTGGCGCGACGGGCCCCGGGCACCGCCGCGCCGGGCGCTGCCGCCCACCGTACGCCCCTCATCCCTCCCCCACCCCCCTCCCCCGTGATCTTGCACTTGCCGCCCCTCGGGTGTCCGCTTCGCGCGCAATGCCGGGGCTGGAACCGCAAGATCACCGAGAGCGGGGGCGCGGGCGGACGGCGGGAGCGGGGTTATGCTCGCGGGGGCGGTGGGAGGTGTGGTGTCGGATCCGCGCGTTGATCCGGACGTCGACCTGCGCGTACCGGCGGACCGGTCGGAACTGTCCGCGCACCCGGCGGCCGTGCTCGGCGTGATCGCCGCCGGTGGCGTGTTCGGCGCGCTCGCGCGGGCGGGCGCGCAGGCGGCGGTGCCACACCGGCCCGGCGAGTTTCCGTGGGCCACGTTCGCCGTCAACGTCACCGGCTGCCTGCTGATCGGTGCGCTGACGGCAATGCTCGCCGCCCGCCCGGCCCACCCGCTGACCCGGCCGTTCCTCGGCGTCGGCGTGCTCGGCGGGTTCACCACGTTCTCCGCGTACGCGGTCGACGCGCAGCGGCTGCTGACCGACGGCGCGGCGGCGACGGCGGGCGTCTACCTGGCCGCCACGGTGCTCGGCGCGCTGGCCGCGGTCGCGGCCGGGGACGCGGCGACAGCGCGCCTGCTGGCCGCCCGGCACGGGCGGGCCCCGTGACCGCCCAGACGGTGGCGGGCCGATGACCGTCCTGCTGATCGCGCTCGGCGCCGCGCTCGGCGCGCCGCTGCGCTACCTGACCGACCGGGCGGTGCAGGCCCGGCACGGCTCACCGTTCCCGTGGGGCACGCTCACCGTGAACGTGTCCGGGTCGCTGCTGCTCGGCGGCCTGCTCGCGGCGCCCGTCGACCCGGCGGTGACCGCGCTGGTCGGCACCGGTTTCTGCGGCGCGCTGACCACCTGGTCGACGCTGAGCTACGAGACGCTGCGCCTGGCCCGCACCGGGAAGCGCCGCCTCGCGTACGCGAATGCGGCGCTCAGCGTGGCCGCGGGCCTGGGCGCGGCGTTCCTGGGCTACGCCCTCGTCACCGCGCTGACCGGCTGACCGCGCCGGTCAGCGGGCCCGGCGTTCCGGGTGGGCCCGGTTCCACGCCCGCATCCGCTCCGGGTAGCCGGTGCGGGCCGCCTCGTACAGCGGCACCGCGTGCTTCTGGGCGATCTTGCCGGCGGCGCGGGGCGAGCCGGTACGGCGGCGGATCCACTCACCGTCGTGCGCGATGGCGACGACTGTGGTGTCGGTGGCGGTGGTCTCCGGTTCCAGGTAGAACTCGACCCCGCGCCGGCTGGTGACGAACGCCTCCAGCTGCGCCAGGTCCTCCTTGGTCGCCTCGCGGTCGAGCTTCGTGGGCGTCGTCGGGTCGGCGGCCCGGCGGCTGAACCAGCCCATGCCCGCCTCCTCTCCTCGGCGTTCGCTCCAGTGCAGCACGCCGGCCTGGCAGGCGGCTGGGAGCGCGGTGGGAGTCGGCTGGACCGGCTCAGCCGACCTTCGCCGCCGCTGCGCCGGCCGGCGTGTCCGGCGCGGCGGGGCGCTCCCGCAGCACCGGCACCAGCGCGAGCGTGGGCAGCAGGAGCAGCGGCACCACGCCGAGCGCGGACAGCACGCCGAAGTGGTCGCCGAGGAAGCCGAGCAGCGGCGGCCCGGCCAGGAAGGCGGTGTAGCCGATCACCGCGACCACGCTCACCCGGGCCGGGGCCTTGTCCTCGTCGTCGGCGACGGCGCTCATCCCGACCGGGAAGCCGAGCGAGGCGCCGAGCCCCCACAGCGCGACGCCGACCACCGCGAGGGGGCCGTTCCCGGCCAGTACGGCGAGCGCCGCGCCGGCGGACGCCATCGCGATGGTGGTGAACAGGACCGGCACCCGGCCCCACCTGTCGATGGCGACGGTGCCGACGGTGCGGCCGATCGTCATGCCCACCACGAACACGCCGAAGACCGCGGCGCCGACCGCTTCGTCGACCCCGTACCCGTCGACGAACGCCACCGCGAGCCAGTCGTTGGCACTGCCCTCGGTGAACGCCATGACCAGCACGAGCAGGCCGACCAGCAGGGTGCGGGGCTCGCGCCAGGCGGCCAGCAGCGCCTGCCGCCGGGCGGCCGGCTCCCCGGCCCCGGCCGCCTCGGCGGTGGCCGCGAGGAATGCCCGGGCGCCGACCAGCGTGCCGGCCAGGATCAGCACGGACAGGACCGGCAGGTGCACGCCCACGGGTACGCCGAAGTGCGCGGCGCCGGCGCCGAGCCCGGCCCCGGCCACCGAGCCGAGACTCCAGGCGGCGTGGAACCGGGGCAGGATGGTGTAGCCGAGGCGCTTCTCCACGGCCGCGCCCTCGACGTTCATCGCCACGTCGCACATGCCGGAGCCGAAGCCGAACGCGGCGAGGCCGAACCCCACCCCGACGACCGAGCCGACCAGGCTGGCGGACAGACCCGCCACGGTCAGGCCGAGCGAGACCAGCACCACCGACACGGCGACAGTGCGCGCGGGCCCGAGCCGCTGGGTGACCAGGCCGGCCGTCGGCATGGCCAGCAGCGAACCCGCCGACGCGCAGAGCAGCAGCAGGCCGAGCCGCCCCGGGTTGAGGTCGAGCGCCTCCTGGGCCGCCGGGACCCGGGAGAACCAGCTCGCCACCGCGAGCCCGTTGAGGGCGAAGACGACGGCGACGCCGTTGCGGGCGGTCAGCACCGCCCGGGGCGCCGGTGGCCGCTTTCCGGCCGGTGCGTCGATGGTGCTGCTCACGGTGCGGTGGTCCCTTCCCCCGTCTGGTTCCCGACGACAATCGCACACCTGAGAGCGCTTCCACCACAAGCGCCGTTATGGCTTCGCCCATCCGCGCCGGAGCAGGCATGATGCGGACATGGGTACGCCGACCGCACGTCCCGCCACGCTCGACGACGTCGCCCGCGGCGCCGGGGTGTCCCGGGCCACCGCCTCCCGGGTGCTCGGCGGCTACGGGTTCGCCTCGGCGGACGCCCGCGCCCGGGTGCACGCCGCCGCCGAGCACCTCGGCTACGTACCGGACCTCGCGGCCCGGTCGCTGGTGCGCGGAGCGGGCGTACGCCTGGTGGTGGCCGTGGTGGGCCGCGACGACACCGTGCTGGACGACCCGTACGTGCACCGGGTGGTGGGCGCGGCGTCGCGGGTGGGCGCGCCGCACGGCGTCGGGGTGGCGCTGGAGTGGCTGCCGCTGGTCGACCCGTCCGGGCTGACCCGGCTGGGCGCCGACCGGGGCGTGTGCGGGGTGATCCTGGTCAACACGACCCAGGCCGCGCTGGACGCGGTGCCGCCGAGGCTGCGCGGCCGGGTCGTCTCGATCGGTCAGGGCTCTCCGGCGGTGCCGTCGTTCGACGTCGACAACGCCGGTGGCGCGGGTGAGGTGCTGCGTCACCTGTACGCCACCGGCCGGCGCCGCGTCGTCATGGTCACCGGGCCGCGCTGGTTGAGCTGCGCCGAGCGTTCGGTGACCGCGTACCGGGAGCTGATGCGGGAGTCCGGGTCGCCGGAGCGGCTGGTCACCGGCGACTTCACCGCGGCGCGGGGCGGCCGGGCGGCACTGGAGGCGCTGCGCCGGTGGCCGGACGCCGACGCGGTCTACGCGGCCAGCGACGCCACCGCGTTCGGCGTGATCGCCGCGCTGCGCGGGCGCGGCGTGCGGGTGCCGCACGACGTGGCGGTGGCCGGGTTCGACGACCTGCCGTACGCGGCGATCAGCAGCCCGCCGCTGACCACCGCGACCCATCCGGTGGACCGGATCGCCGCCGCCGCGGCCACGGCCGTGCTGACGCGCGCGCCGGTCGCCCCGAGCACCGCGTTCCCGTCGACGCTGGTGGCCCGCGAGAGCGCCTGACGGTCGATGGGTACGGCGAAGGAGGGCCTCCGGTGGGCGGTGTCATGACGTGGATGTACCGGGGCGGCCGGGTGGTGCTGCGCCGTCGCCGCCGCGAGCCGGTCCGGCTGGTCGAGGTGCCGGTGGCGCAGCGGCCACCGATCCTGCGCCGGCATCTCGCGCTCTCTCCCGGCGCGCGCCCGCACGCGCCCGTGGACCGGCGCGCCCCGCTCGCCGACTTCGCCCGGGTCGCCCCCGGCCTCCCGGTCTTCCGGATCGTCGCGGCGGAGTCCCCGGCGCGGTGACCCGCCGCCCGGGTCGTCACCGGGAACCCCGGCGGAACGGCGACACGACAATCCTTCAGAATATCGATCGCTCACGTTTTCGAGGTCGTCCGAATGGGAGAGGACGCCGGTAAGATCGGCGACAGAACGGCGACCGATCACGGACTGCCCGGCGGGCTGCACCGGCTCACACTGAGCGCATGAATACGAGACTCCGCCGCAGCCGGGCATTCCGCCTCGCGGTGTGTCTCGCCCTCGTGGCGATATTGAGCGGCTGCATGCAGCTCAACCTCGGGCTGACCATGAACGACGACGACACGGTCTCCGGTCAGCTCCTGCTCACCGCGCCGAAGTCCGTGCTCAAGCAGCGCAACCCGGACCCGGCGGTGGCCTTCGCGGAACTGCGGCCGAACATTCCCTCACTTCCGCCCGGAGCGGAGACCCGGTACGAGGATGCCACCTCGTACGGCATTCAGATCACGTACCGGAAAACACCGCTGGCACAATTCACGAGCGAAAGCGTGAATCTTGTCCGGGACGATGATCTGTATCGCTTCTCGCTCCCGCTGGACCCGAAGAAATACGGCGGCAAGTTCGGGCAGCAGGATCCGCGCCAGCAGCAGGCGTTCATGACGCTGATGGCGTTCGAGATCTCGGTGACGTTCCCCGGCCGGGTGCTCGACACCAACGGCACTGTCACCGGGCGCTCGGTCACCTGGAAGGTGGTCGCCAACCAGCCCAAGCCGTCCGAGCTGCGCGCCGTCGCCCAGGCGCCCCCGCCGCCGGCCACCAGCCCGGCCGCCGTGGTGACCGGTGACGGTTCCTTCCCGTGGCTGCCGGTGGTGGCCGCCGTGGTCGTCCTGCTGCTGGTCGCCGCCGTCGTGCTCGTGCTGCTGATGCGGCGGCGGCGCTCCCGCGGCGGCCCGGACGCGACGGCGACCACCGGCCCGGGCGTGCCGGCCGACCCCGCCCCGGCCTCCACCGGCGCCCCGGCCGCGTCCGACGCACCGACTCGACCCGCCGGTCCGCCGGCCTGAGCCCACCGACCACCGACGGCGTCCGCGCCGGCGGCCCACCAGCACACCGGGCGGAGGCTGGGTCACGTGACCCGGAACGCCGCCGCACCATCCCACCCCGACCTGCACCACCGCACCACCGAAAAGAGGGGGATCGCCGTGAACGATCTCTTCACCTGGGCCGCCCTGGGCAGCCTGACCGGCGCCAGCGCCGCCACCCTGCTCGCCGCGAACGTCATCGGCGGGCTGATCGGCCCGAGCGGCGACAAGGCGCGCAAGTGGATCGCGCTGGGCTTCGCGCTCCTGCTGTCCTACCTGACCGCCGCGTTCGCCGCCGACGCCGGCCCGGAGAAGTGGATCATCGCGTTCTTCAACGGGCTGGTGATCTTCTCCGCCGCGCTCGGCGTCAACCAGCTCCCCCCTGGTAACCGGCAGGCGACGCAGGCGTCGCCGGCCCAGCTCGCCCAGGGCCACGAGCCCCGCTACGTCCGCTCCTGGGTCTGAGAGAGGTGACCCCATGATCTTCGGCATCCTCAGCGCCGCCGTCCAGGTCGTCTTCGGCGCCGCACTCGGGCAACTCGCCGCCGGCACCGTCGGCCTGCTGGCCGGCGCGGTCGTCGGCCTGCTCGTCGGCGCGCCGTTCGGCTGGGCGTCCGCGTCCGCCGGCACGTACGGCGCCGACCCGAAGGGGATCTTCCTGTTCGTGGTCGACCACACCTGGAGCCTGCTCAACACGTTCGCCGGGGCGCTCTTCCTGGCCCTGCACCTGGTCTTCGGCCACCAGCTCGACCGGATCGTCTCGGCTGGCAGCGGCCGGGTCAACGTGATCGAGGGCGTCTCACCCCGGTACGCGACCACGATCGGCACCGTGTGCGCCGGCTCCAGCCCGGGCATCCAGCGCCACGAGGACGTGCACGTGTTCCAGGCCCGGCTGCTCGGCCCGTTCTACCTGCCGCTCGTGGCTCTCAACTACGTGCTGTTCACCATCGCCCCGGTGTGGCTGCTCTGGCACGACCACACCAACGCGCCGATCAACCGGTTCACCCGCTACTTCGAGATCGGCGTCTACCCGCACGTGTGGAACGAGGCCATCGCGTACCGGATCCAGGGGACGCCACCGCGATGACCGGCGCGATCGAGGCGGCCGTCGCGGACGTCGCGAGCTGGCTCACCGGAGCCGCGGGTGAGCCCGTACCGGTCGGTCCGCCGCGCGACGACCCCGACGGCGGCCTCACGGTCTGGCCGCTGGAGCTGCGGCCGGCCCGGCAGACCGCCACCGGCGGCGCGGCGCGCGAGCCGTACCGGTTCGTGGTCCGCCTGCTGGTCTCCGGCGGCGGGCCGGCGGCGCTGCCCGCGCTGGACCGGGTGCTCGCCGCCGCCACCACGGCGGGCCGGCCGGAACTGGTGCTCGCCACCGGCGACCCGGCGTTGTGGCGGGCGCTCGGCGTGGCGCCCCGGCCGGCGCTGCTGCTGGACGTGCCGGCCCGCATCGACCGGCCGGTCCCGATCGCGCCGCCGGTGCGGCACCCGCTGCGACTGCGGCAGCTCGGCATGCGCACGCTCGACGGCCGGGTGGTCGGCCCGCAGGACCAGCCGCTCGCCGCCGTCCGGGTGGAGCTGGTGGGCACCGCCCAGGCCACCGAGACCGACACCGCCGGCCGGTTCCGGCTGACCGGCGTGCCGCACGACCCCGACGCGCCGGACGCCCCGGTGCGGATCCGGCTGGTCGGCGCGGGACGCGTCCACACCGCCGAACTCGATCCGGACGGCGACCACCTGATCGTCGTCCGCGCGCCCGACTGACGTCCGAGGAGGACCGATGCCCACCTACTTCTCCCCCGGCATCTACGTCGAGGAGGTACCGAGCGGGGCCCGCCCGATCGGACCGGTCGGCATGAGCACCGCCGCCTTCGTCGGGGTCGCGCCCGACCGGGGCGCCCACGTCGGCGAGGCGCTGGCGGTGAACAGCTGGACCGAGTTCCTGCGGCTGTACGCCGACGGCGAGCACCTGGAGAGCACCCCGCTGGCCCGCGCCGTGTTCGGCTTCCTGGACAACGGCGGCACCCGCTGCTGGGTGGTGAACGTCGGCGAGGGCGGCCGCCTCACCGGCACCGGCGGGCGGCGCGGCGGCCTGGAACTGCTGGAGGCGATCGACGAGGTCTCCATAGTGGCCGCGCCCGGCTACCACGACCCGGTCTCGCACGAGGCCCTGATCAGCATGGCCGAGCGGCTGCGCACCATGGTGGCGATCTGCGACCCGCCGCCGGAGGTCACCGACGTCTCCCGGCTCACCCGCGTCGCCACGCCGGGCAAGCCGCCCAAGCCCGCGTCGGCCGCTTCATCCGCGTCGGCCGACAAACCCGCCGAGGGTACGCCGGGCGACGCCGACGACGAACCGCCCGGCACCGGCGGTGACCGGCCCCGGCAGTCGGACTACGCCACCTTCTACTTCCCGTGGATCCGGGTCCGTGACCCGCTCAGCGGCGACCTGGTGCTCACCCCGCCGAGCGGGCACGTCGCCGGCATCTGGGCCCGCACCGACGCGCTGCGCGGCGTGCACAAGGCGCCCGCCAACGAGCCGGTACGCGGCGCCGTCGACCTCGCGTACCGGGTGACCCGGCCGGAGCACGACGTGCTCAACCCCAAGGGCGTCAACGTGATCCGCTTCTTCGCCGGGGAGGGCATCCGGCTGTGGGGCGCCCGTACGCTCGCCGCCGAGGCCAGCGAGTGGCGCTACCTGAACGTGCGGCGGCTGTCCATCTCGATCGAGCAGGCCATCGCGGGCGGCACCCGCTGGATGGTGTTCGAGCCGAACGACTTCACGCTGTGGCGCTCGATCCGCCGCGACATCGGGGCGTTCCTCACCCGGGTGTGGCGCGACGGCGCGCTGCTCGGCCGTACGCCCGAGGAGGCGTTCTTCGTCAAGTGCGACGAGGAGACCAACCCGGCCGACGTCCGCGACGCCGGGATGGTGGTGGCGCACATCGGCATCGCCGTGGTCAAGCCCGCGGAGTTCGTGGTGTTCAAGCTGAGCCAGTGGGCCGGCGGCACCGAGACCGAGACGATCGGAGGCTGACATGCCCACCACCGCGACGCCGCAGCCGGGGGCGCCCGTCGACCCGTACCGCGCCTACCACTTCAAGCTGCTGATCAACGGCATCACCAACGGGCACTTCACCGAGGTCAGCGGCTTCGAGGTGGCGATTCCCGCGCTGTCGTACCGGGAGGCGGGCAACGAGCGCATCCGGGCCGTGCCGGGACAGGTCGAGTACGCCCCGGTCACGCTCCACTTCGGCCTGACCAGCTCGCGTGAGCTGTGGGACTGGGTGAGCGCGGCGGCGAAGGGCACCGTCAACCGGCGCAACGTGTCGGTGGTGCTGCTCGACCCGGCCGGCACAGCCGAGGTGCTGCGCTGGAACATGATCAATGCCTGGCCGACCCGGTGGCGGGGCGCGCACCTGAACACCCTGTCGCAGGAGATCGCCATCGAGGCGCTGACCCTGGCGTACGAGGGCCTGGAACTGGAGGCCGGCGGTGCCGCCGCCCCGGCGGGCGCGTGACCGGCTGGCCCGCGCGCTGCGGGTCACCGCGGATCGCCTGTCCGGTCCGGCCCCGGCCGAGGACGCGCCGTCCTTGCCCGGCCAGCAGCCCGCCCCCGGTCAGCCGCCCGAGCACTGGCGGCGGCTGGTGGCGGCGCACGCCCCCGGCCTGCTGCGCGACCTTCCGCCGGTTTCCGCCCCTCCCCCGCTCTCCGACGAGCGGCGCCAGAGGGGCCGGTGGCGCTGGATGGCACGTTTGATCAACGGACTCGCCGCTTTCCGCAACAGCCCGCCGAGATCTCGGTACGAAAGGACCCCTATAGGGGCCGTTTCCTACCAAGATCTCCCGGAGCTCCTGGGAAGTGGGACGGGGATCTCGGCAAGCGGGAACTCGGAGCCGGGGCGCGGTGCGCGGTCGCCGGGAGCGACGAGTGCCGGGTGGGAAGTGAGCGGGGCGGCGCCCTCCACGCCGACGCCGGGCGCCCGGTCCCACTCGGACGGGGCCTCGCGGTCGTGGGACGACGGGGCGTCTGCGGGTGAACCCGCGAACCGGTTCGTGACGGAGCCGATCGGCTTGGCCGGGGCACCGGAGAGGACGAGAGCGGCGCGTATGCCGGACCGGACCGGATCACCGGGCGCCGTCGGCCCGACCGGTACCGCAAGCACCACGGAAGCCATCGGTGGCGCGCCCCCGGCACGCCGGCCGGTGGTGACTCGCGCCCTCAGGCCGGCCCTCACCGGCACGAGGGGCGCGAGCGGCGACGGCACCGGTCGGCCCACCGACCCGGGCGTGCCCGCTGGCACCGCCGGGCCCGTACACCCCGCCGGCAGCCGGGACACGATCGGATCGCCGGGCCGCGTGAGATCCGGCGAATCGGACCGGCCGTCACCGTCCGAGCGCAGGCCCGGCCCCGACCGGGCGGACCCGCTCCGGAACCTCCCACAGGTCGACCGGGGCCGGCCGACGCGCAGGGACGACATCGCCGGAGCGGACGTGCCGTCCGGTCGAGGGGACACGCCCCCGCTCGCCTTCGCGGCTGCGCCACCGTCGTTGCCGCGCGGACCGGCCCCACGCATCAAGGGCGGTCGAACCGGATCAACGAACGGTCGCGACGGGACAAGGGACGGATCCGTCGCCCAGTACCCGGGGCGCGCCGCCGGCCTGCCGTACCCGGGCGGACACGACCCGGCGTCCGGGGAGAGGCAGGGGCGGTGGCCCGCGCGTCCCACGTACAGCAACCCGTGGCCGGCCCTGCCGGACGGTTCCGACCCGACCCGCACGACGGGCCACGTGGCGACCGGGATGGCCGAGGGCGGCGGGACGCACGCGGATCCGTGGCCGGCGCTCCCGGCCGAACCGGCCTGGCCCGCCCCGCAGCCCACGCGGTGGAGCGACACGGCCCGGCTGGACCGGGAACAGGCGGGTGACTGATGGAGCGCGTCGCCTTCCTCGTGGACGAGTCCGGCACCCGGGTCGACTGCCTGCTCAACCCGGAGACCGTGCAGGTGACCCGGCTGGCCGGGGTACGCCCGCGCGGCGGACCGGACGGGCCGCTGACCGGCGCCGGGCTGGCCGACGACCCGCTGGTCTTCACCGGCGGCGGGCGTACCGAACTGGTCCTGGACCTGCTCTTCGACGTCGACTTCGTGGAGTCGCCGGCCCGGCCCGAGGACGTCCGCGCGCTGACCCGGCCGCTGTGGATGCTGGCGGAGAACTCGGCGGTCGAGCACGGCTGGCTACGCCCGCCGCTGGTCCGCCTGGTCTGGGGCAAGACCTGGAACGTCCCGGGCGTGATCACCGCGATCGCGGAACGCTTCGACGCGTTCACCCTCACCGGTACGCCCCGGCGCTCCTGGCTGCGGCTGAAGCTGGTCCGCGTCGCCGAGGGCGCGGAGGCGGCGCGCGCCGGGTTCGAGGAGGAACTGGCCGCGGCGAGCACACCCGCTGTCGCGCCCGGGTCCGCGGTGGTCGCCGCCGCCGACGGCGCGGCCGAGCCGGGCTGGTCCGGGGTGCGCTTCGACCTGCTCGCCCACGACGCGCTGGGCTCGCCGCTGCGCTGGCGGCTGCTCGCCGAGCACAACCGGATCACCGACCCGCTCACCGTGCCCGCCGGCACCGCGCTCGCCGTCCCGCCGGTCGGCGCCACCACCGTCGCGCCGGACGCCGTCACCGCGGGAGGCACGCCGTGACCCGCCACGCGACCAGCCCGGCGCGGCGAGCGGCCGCCGGGGGTGCGCCGTGAGCCGGGCCGCCCTGGTCACGGTCGACGGGCGACCGCTGGCCGACCCGGCCCGGCTGCGCGGCATCCGCGTCGCCGCCCGCCTCGACCGCCCGGCGCAGTGCGAGCTGACCCTCGCCACCGCTCCCGGCGCGGGTCCGCTCGACCCTCCGGTACGCCCCGGCGCCGCCCTCGACGTCCGCCTCGACGGTCAGGCGGAGGCGCTGTTCACCGGCGAGGTGACAGCAGTCGAGCGGGAGTACGCCGGTGACGGCGCCGCGCTGGCCCGGATCCGGGCGTACGACCCGCTGCACCGGCTGCGCAAGCGGCAGGAGCTGCGCGTGTTCGAGTCGGTGACCGCCGCCGAGCTGGCCGCCGACCTGTGCGCCGGGCTGGGGTTGAGCGTGGCGGCCGAGGACGACGGGCCGCGCCTGGACCGGCTGCTCCAGCACCGGCACACCGACCTCGATCTGCTGTGCGAGGTGGCCGGTCGCGCCGGGCTGCACCTCGGCGTGGACGGTGACCGGTTGCGGCTGTGCACGCTGGACGGCTACGGGGAGCCGCTGCCGTTGACGCTCGGCGAGACGGTGCACGCGCTGCGGATCACCGAGAACCTGGACCGGGCGGGCGCGGAGTGCGCAGTGCTCGGCTGGCACCCGCAGCGCGCCGAGCCGCTGAGCCAGCGCGCGGACGAGGCGCGCAGCGGGCGGCGCATCCCGCTGCGCCCCGACCCGGGCGACGTGGGCGCGGACGGCGTGCGTACCGCTGTGGACCAGCCGGGCCGCAGCGACGACGAGCTGGCCGCGCTGGCCCAGGCCGGGCTGGACGCCCGGGTGGCGGCGCTGGTCACCGCCGAGGGCACCGCGGAGGGCGACCCGGCGCTGCGGCCGGGCCGGCGGATCGCGCTGGCCGGCGTCCCGGAGCCGCTGGCCGGGGTGTACGTGCTCACCGAGGTGGTGCACACGGTGGACGCCGACGGGCACCTGACCCGGTTCTCCACGGCGCCGCCCGGCCCGCCGCCGTCGGCCGCGCCCCCGGCGGCGACTGTCACGCTCGGCACCGTCACCGACGTCGACGACCCGGACGGGCTGGGCCGGGCCCGGGTGACGCTGCCCGCGTACGGCGATCTGGACGCCGGCTGGCTCGCGGTGCTCTGCCCGGGCGCGGGCCGGGGCAAGGGGATCGTCGCGCTGCCCGATCCGGACGACACCGTGCTGGTGGCGCTGCCCGGCGGCGAGCCGGCCTCGGGCGTGGTGCTCGGTTCGCTGTTCGGCGCGGTCGAGCCGTACGACACCGGGATCGTGTCCGGCCGCTCGCGGCGCTGGTCGATGCGGACCGGCACCGGGCAGTCCATCGTGATCGACGACGACGGGCGCACGCTGCGGCTGGCCACCGACGCGGGCAGCTTCGTCGAGCTGCGTCCCGAGCTGACCACCGTGCACGCCGCCGGTGACCTGGT
Organism: Micromonospora sp. C41; assembly: GCF_018070485.1. Taxonomy (NCBI): domain Bacteria; kingdom Bacillati; phylum Actinomycetota; class Actinomycetes; order Micromonosporales; family Micromonosporaceae; genus Micromonospora; species Micromonospora sp. C41. The sequence continues at coordinate 13,912 of NZ_JAGPXP010000033.1, forward strand.
GCTCTCCGCGCCCGGCCGGGCCGTCGTGGTACGCGGCCGCACCGTCGACTTCCTGCACGCCCCGGCGGCCGAGGACGCCGAGACCGCCGCCGCGCAGGCCCGTACGCTCGCCCGTTCCGCCGGAGGTGGCTGATGCGCTGGATCCACCGCGACTCGCTGATCACCTGCGGACACGACGGGCGGGTGAGCAACCGCCCGTCCCAGCAGTGGGTGACGGTCCAGGCCGTGCCGGTGCTGATCCGCCCCGACCCGGAGGGGCGCGACATCACCGCCTGCCCCAACTACGGCCCGACGATCAAACCGTGCCTGCACACGCTGACCGTGACAGTGGGTTACAGCACGTGGGTGCGGGTGGACCGGCAGCCGGTGGTGCTGTCGCACCTGGACGGCCTGACCGACGGCACCCCGCCGGGCACCGTGCACCACCAGGTCCGCGACGTGCGGCAGAGCTTCCTGGGGGCGGACGCATGAGGGCCTTCCGCTTCGTCGGCGCCGGCTTCGACGCCGGCCGCGCCGGTGGTCTCGCGCTCACCGCCGCAGGCTCGCTCGCCATGACCGACGGCGACGAGACGGTACGCCAGGCGCTGTACCTGCTGCTGTCCACCACGCCCGGGGAGCGGCTGATGCGTCCCGGGTACGGGTCGCGGCTGCACCGGCTCGTCTTCGCGCCCAACGACGACACCACCGCCGGGCTGGCGATCCACTACGTGCGGCAGGCAATCCGGCGCTGGGAGCCCCGGGTCGAGGTGCTCGACGTGGACGCCGGCCCCGACCCGGACGACCCGTGGCGCCTGGTGATCCGGCTCGACTACCGGGTGCGGGCCAGCCTCTCCCCCGGCCACCTGGTGTTCTCCGTCGACCTGCTGCCCGCCGACGAGGAAACCGGAGACGAGGAGGGCACGTCATGACGCTGCCGGTGCCGCACCTGGACGACCGCGCCTTCCTCGACCTGGTCACCGAGGCGCGGGAACGCATCGCCCGGTCCTGCCCGGACTGGACGGACCTGTCCGCGCACGACCCGGGCATGGCGCTGGTGGAGGCGTTCGCGTACCTGACCGAGGTGATGATCTACCGGCTGAACCAGTTGCCGGAGAAGGCGTACGTGGCGTTCCTGAACCTGCTCGGCGTCACCCGGCATCCACCGGCGGCGGCCTGGGCGGACGTGCGCCTGACCCGTACCGGCCCGGACCGCGGCCCGGTGCGGGTGCCGGCCGGCACCCGGGTCGCCGCGGCCCGCGGCGCGGACCCCCGGCCGGTCGTCTTCGTGACCACCGAACCGGCGGTGCTGCCTGCCGGGGAGACCACGACGACGGTACGTGTGCACCACTGCGAGCCGGTCGAGGCGGAGCTGCTGGGCACCGGCACCGGGCAGCCCGGTCAGGTGTTGCGGGCCGGCCGTGCGCCGCTGACCCGTACCACCGAGGCGCTTGATCTGCTACTCGGGGTGGAGGTGCCGGCCGGTTCGGTGGAGCTGGGCGCGGCCGCCCGCGAGCACGAGGGGCGCACGTACGAGATCTGGCGGCCGGTGGACAGCTTCGCCGGTGTCGGCCCGCAGGCGAAGGTCTACCTGGTGGACCGGGCCTCCGGGGTGGTCACGTTCGCCCCGGCGCTGGACCTGCGCCCGGACACCGAAGCCGCTCCGGCCGTCGAGGGGGCTGCCGGGGCGACCACAGTGGCGGCGGTGCCGCCGGCCGGACGGCAGGTGCGGCTCTGGTACCGCTGCGGCGGCGGACCGGCCGGCAACGTCGCGGCGGGCGTGCTGACCAGCCTGCGCGACCCGCTGCCCGGGGTGAAGGTGGACAACCCGGAGCCGGCCACCGGTGGGCGGGAACTGGAGACGCTGGAGTCGGTGCTGGCGCGCGGGCCGTACGAGTTCTTCGCCCAGCAGCGCGCGGTGACCGCCCGGGACTTCGAGATCCTGGCCACCGGCTCCGGGGCGGTGGCGCGGGCGCGGGCGTTCACCCGGGCCGCCGTCTACAGCTTCGCCCGGCCCGGCGAGGTCGAGGTGGTGCTGGTGCCGTACGTGCCGGAGGCGGCCCGTCCCGGCGGCCGGCTGCCGGTGGCGGTGCTGCGCGAGCACGAGGTGGAGGAGGCCCGCCGCCGGGTCGAGGCCGACCTGGAACGCCGCCGTGCCCTGGGTACGGCGGTGCGGGCCGGCTGGGCGCGCTACAAGGCGGTGTCCATCAGGGCCCGGGTGGTGGTGCGCCGCGAGGAGGACGTGGACGCGGTGCGCCGCCGCATCCACGACCGGCTGCACCAGACGCTCAGCCCGCTGCCGACGCCGCTGAACCCGGTCGGCTGGGCGTTCGGCGAGCCGCTGCGCGCCTCCAACGTGTACCGGATGCTGGAGCACGCCGAGCCGGGTGTGCGCTACGTCGAGTCGGTGCGGTTCGTGGTCGACGAGGCGCCGGACGCGCAGGTACGGACCGTGGCGGTGGACCAGTACCAGGCCGACACCTGGTACGCCGGCGGCGGCCCGGTGCTGTTCCGCTCCACCAACGCGGGGGCGGGCTGGGAACCGGCCGGCCGGTTCGACGACGAGACGGTGGTGCGGGTGGTGCCCGCGCCCGCCCCGGTACGCCCCGGCGTGGTCCCCCGGGCCGGTTCGGTGGCGGTGGTGACGGCCCGCGACGCCGGCGGCTCCCGGGTCCGGCTGAGCACCGACCTGGGTGAGACGTGGACGCTGCTGACCGACCTCGACTCCGGCGTACGCGATCTGGCCTGGATCGACCGGGACGGCACCGGCGCGCTGCTGCTGGCCACCGACGCGGGCCTGTACGAGGTGCCGCTGCTACCCGGCGCGGTGCCGTTGCAGATCCTGGTCGACCCGGCCGACGCCGACCGGGGCTTCTACGCGGTGCGCGCGTTCGTCTCCGAGCGCGGCGCACCAGGGGTGGCTGTCGCCGCGCAGGCCGGATTCGGCGTCTACCTGTCCACCGCGGCCGGGCGGCCCGGCACGTTCGCCCACGTCGGCCTCGCCAACGTCGACAACCGGATCCTCGCCGTCCAGTACGACGGCCCGGCCACGCTGCTGTGGTGCGGCGCGGGCGAGCCGGACCCGAAGAAGCCCGGCCAGGGCTGCCACCGCACCCGGCTGTTCGAGTCGGACGTGAAGTGGCAGTCGATGGCATCAGGCTGGATCGGCGGCACCTGCCGCGACCTGGCGTTCAGCGGCCCGCTCGCGCTCGCCGCGACGCAGAGCGGCGGCGTGGTCCGCCTCGACACGCTCGCCGGGCAGCCGCAGTGGTCGCCGGTGATGGTCAACTGCGGCCTGCCGCTGCGGGACCGCACCCGGTTCGTCCCGGTCGACACCATCGCCGCCACCGCGCCCACCGGCACGCCCGGCGCCGGGCGGCTGGTGCTCGCCGGCGGCGAGCGCGGCGTGTTCCGCAGCGGCGACGGCGAGGACTGGACGGCGAGCGCCAACCAGGCCACCGCCGACGTGGTCACCGTCCCCGGCACCTGGCTGCTCTGCTCCGGCGAGCACGACATCGAGGTGGTGCGGCAGGATGCGCCGAGCGGCGATTGAGCGGCTGCTGCCGGCCGCGTACCAGCGGGCCGCCGGCCCGGGCAGCGTGCTGGGCGCGCTGCTGGACGTGATGGAGGCGCTGCACGCCCCGGACGAGGCGGTGCTCGCCGACGTCGACGCGCTGTTCGGGGCGTACCGGACGCCGGACGGGTTCGTGGCGTACCTGACCCGCTGGGTGGCGATGGACCACGTGGTCGCCGCGCCCCGCGCCGACGCGCCGCTGCCGTTGCCGGCGGGCCGGCTGCGGGACCTGGTGGCGCACGGCGCGCTGCTGGCCCGGTGGCGCGGCACCCCGTACGGCATGCGGACCGCGCTGGAGCTGGCCACCGGCGTGACCGGGTTCGTGCTGGACGAACCGCCGGAGCGGCCGTTCCACCTGGTGGTGCGGGTGCCACCGGCCGCCGCCGACCGGCTCGCGCTGGTCACCCGCATCGTCGAGGCGGAGAAACCGGCGGCGGTCACCGTCGAGGTCGTCACCGGGGACCCGCCCGACCCGGGCCCGCCGCCCACGCCCGAGCCGGACGATGCCGAGCCCGCCGCCGGGGTGGCGACGGTGCGCGCGGTCGGCCGGGCGCACGTACCCGCACCCCACGATCCGCCCGAGGAGCCGTCATGACCACCGAATGGACAGTCGTCGCCGCCGCCGAACAGTTCACCCTGGACGCCCGCAACAGCGGTGAGCTGACGTTCACCGTGTCGAACCCGGGCACCGCGCCGGACACCGTCGTCTTCGACGTCGCGCCCGGCGAGGGCAGCCAGCGGGCCTGGTTCACCGTGGCCGAGCCGCAGCGGGTGGTGCCCGGGCAGGGCTCGGTGTCGTTCCTGGCACGCCTGGCCGTGCCGCCCGGCACGCCGCCCCGGCGCTACGACATGACCGGGTTCGCGTACTCGGCGAACACCGCGCCGGAGGAGAGTTCCCGCTCCAGCGGCCGGGTCACGTACGACGTGCGGGCCGTCGTACCCCCGAAGCGCGCGCCGTGGCCGTGGATCGCGGCCGCCGCGGCGCTGGTGCTGGTCGTGGCCGGGGTGGTGGCCTGGCTGGTGACCCGCGGACCGGACACCCCCGCGCCGCCGCAGGCCGACGCGGTGACCGTGGAGGCGGAGACGCTGGTCTCCGGCGCGACGGTGCAGTCCACCACCGGCGCGAAGGCGGACGTGGTGGCGCAAAAGAACTGCTGCGACGTGGTGTGGTCCGGCGACGCCCAGCTGTTCTTCCTGGGCCGGGGCGTCGGCGACCGGGTCACCGTGCAGGTGGATCTGCCGTCCGACGGCACCTGGCGGTTCTCCACCGTGCGGACCACGTCGTTCGACTACGCGAACACGATCTGGCTGGTCGACGGGAGGCAGGTCGGCGACACGTTCTTCGGGTTCACCCCGACGGTGGTCCGCACCGACGAGGTGGACGTGGGGACCCTGGAGCTGACCCGCGGCCCGCACAAGCTGACGCTCGTGGCGGTGAGCAAGACGCAGGGCACCGACAGGTACTTCGCGGGCGTGGACGAGATCCGCTTCACGCCCGTCGTCCGGCCATGACCACCAGGCAGAAGGTGCTGCTGGTGGCGGTGGCAGTGCTGCTGGTGGCGCTGTACGTGGTGGCGGTGGCCGGACGCCGCGACGACAGGGGCGACCCGGCGGCCGGGCCGGGCGCGCTGGCCCGGCTGGGACGCGGGTCCGGGACGGTCGACCCGGCGACGGTGGCGGTGAACTGCCTGCCGCCGGCCGCCGAACCGGCCACCACCGCCGACGGGGTGACGCTCACCTTCGGCACGGTGTGCCGGCTGCGGGTGGCCGACCCGGGCGCGCTGCGCACGCTGGTGCTGCGCGGCACGACACCGTTCGAGGTGACCGCCCGCGCGCCGGGCGACGCGGACGTGACGGTCACCGACGAGGTCGCGCCCGACGCGGACGGCCCGGCGGTGGCGAAGGTGGCTGTTGACCGGGAGACCGAGGTGCTCCTGCGGTGTCCGGGAGGTGGTGGATGTTCGGTCACGCTGGCCCGGTCCTGACCGGGACGGAGACGCGGCATGGGTGAGTTGCGCAAGCCGTTCCTGCTGCTGGCCCTGCTCGCGGTGGCGCTCGTGGTCGGCGTGGAGCTGGGCGCGGCGGCGCTGACCGGCGGCGGCGACGCGAGCGGCGCGCTGCGGGAGCGCGCCGGGCAGCTCGGCGTCGAGCTGGGCGACGTCGGCGCGGTGTCCGAGCCGTCCGGGCGGGGCATCGGCTACCTCGCGCTGATCGACGTGGTGGCGCTCTGGACGACCGGGCTGTTCTGCCTGAGCCTGGTGCTGCCGGACCGGGTGCAGGGCCGGGTGCAGGGCGCGGCCACGCTCGTCTTCTCGATCGTGCTGCTGCTGGTGTCGCTGGTCCTGCTGGTCGTCGCGTTCGTCGAGCTGACGGTGATGGTGTCGCTGTTCCTGGCGCCGCCGTTCGGCACGCTGGCGTACCTCGCGGTGTGGGGGTTCTTCCCGGTCGGCGACGCGGCGGTGCTGCTCGGGCTGGCGCTGCTGCTCAAACTGGTCTGGGCCGGGCTGCTGCTCGCCGCCCAGCCCCGGTTCCTGCGCAACAAGGGCCTCGTCGCGCTGGTGCTGACCACGCTGCTGTGCACAGTGGCGCTGCAGTTCCTGCACGGCCTGGTGCCGGTGATCCTGGTCAGCATCCTGGACGACCTGGGCGCCGTGGTGTTCGCGGTGGTGGCGCTGATCTGGGCGCTGGTGCTGCTGATCGGGTCGATCCCGGCGATCGTGAAGGCGATCCGGACCACCGCCACCACGTCCGGCCGTACCGTCACCTGACCGCGCCGCCGGCCGCGAGCGTGGCCAGGCGCGGCAGTTGCGCCGGGTCGGTGAGCGCCGACCCGACCGCCACCACGCGCGCCCCGGCGGCGAGGAAGTCACCCGCGTTGCCGGCGTCGACGCCGCCGGTGGCCACGAACCGGGCCTCCGGCAGCGGCCCGGCGACCGCCCGGAACCAGGCCGGGCCGAGGCTGACCGCCGGGAACGCCTTGAGCCACACCAGGCCGTGGTCGAGCGCCCGCTGCGCCTCGGTCGGGGTGGCCACGCCGGGCAGGTGCGGCACGCCGAGACCGGCCGCCGCGTCGGCCACCGCCAGATCCAGGCCCGGCGCCACCGTGAACGCCGCCCCGGCGGCCACCGCGTCGTGGACCTGCGCCGGGGTACGCACGGTGCCCGCGCCGACGATCCGGTCCCGCCGCCGCCCGGCCGTCACCGCGGCGCGCAGCGCCGGCACCGCTTCCGGGGTACGGATGGGCACCTCCACCACGGCGATGCCGAGATCCCAGGCCAGTTCCGCCAGCCGGACCGTCTCGTCGACAGGCAGGTCGCGCAGGATCACCATCACCCGCGCGTCGCCGAACAGTGCCTCGAAGTCGTGCCCGCTCATCTCCCACTCCCTCCCCTGACCTGCGCGGTCCACATCGTCTCCGGCAGCGCCAGCGCCCGCGCGATCGTCTCCGGATCAGGCGGCGGCGCGGTGTCGCCCGGCACGACCAGCACCGGCGCGGCGGTCAGGTGCCCCAGCCGCAGACAGGCGCGCAGGTCCAGGCCGCGCAGCAGCCCGGACAGGAACCCGGCGGCGAACGCGTCACCCGCGCCGACCGGCTCCACCACGTCCACCGGCAGCGCCGGCACGAACACCGCCGGCCCGGTACGCGGCAGCGCCGTCGCGCCGACCGGCCCGTCCTTGACCACCACCAGTTCCGGGCCGGGCAGCAGGGCACGAACGTCGGCCGGATCGTCCGCAGCCCAGAGCCCGGCCGCCTCGTCCAGCCCGACCAGCACCACGTCGGCGCGGTCGGCCAGGCCGCGCAGGACCGGCCCGGCCCGGTCGGCGGGCCAGAGCGCCGGGCGGTGGTTCACGTCGAAGCTCACCCGCGCGCCGGGCAGCGCCCGCCCGGCCAGCGCTGATACGAGCAGGTCACGGCAGGTGCCGGAGAGCGCCGCGGTGATCCCGGACAGGTGCAGCAGGCGTGCCCCGGCCAGCCCGGAACGCGTGAGGTCGGCGGCACCGAGGCGGCTCGCGGCCGACCCGGCGCGGTGGTAGTGCACGCGGGTGCCGTACGGCCCCGGATCCTTCAGGTAGAGCCCGGTCGGCGCGTCCGGGTCCACGGTGACCAGGCTGACGTCCACGCCCGCGGCGGCGACCTCGGCCACCACCCGCCGCCCGAACGGGTCGTCGCCGACCCGGCTCACCCACGCCGCGCGGTGCCCGAGCCGGGCCAGCCCGGCCGCCACGTTCGACTCCGCGCCGCCCACGCCGACGGTCAGCCGCGCCGCGCGCTCCAGCGACCCGCCGTCGTCAGGGGCGAGCACCACCATCGTCTCGCCCACGCAGACCACCTCCGGCCCGCCCGCCGGGCTCACGGCGTCACCCCCAGGCGGGCCGACACGTCGTCCGGGTCCAGGTGGCCGTCGGCGACCAGCACCCGGTGCCGGTTGTGCCGGGGCCGGCTGGCCGCGACCACCGTCGGGGTGTCGAACGCGTACGCGACGCAGACGCCCGGGTACATGGCGGTGCGTACGAACCACCTGTCACCGGGCCCCAGACCGGTGAACACCAGCGTGTACGCGCCACCGCCGGGCGCGGAGGCGGACAACGCCAGCCAGGGCGCGGCCGAGCCGTTCACCGCCTCCTCGCCCGCCGCCTCGGCGGTGCGCACCCGCGCTTCCCCGTCGGCCAGGGCACGCCAGAAGAAGCCGCCGTAGCCGGCACCGCCCGGGCGGCCGTTCGTGGCCGGGCTGCCCAGGCGCACGTCGGCGCCGGTGGCGGAGGTGAGCGTGGCGGACAGGTCCAGCCACCAGGCGTCCTCCCCGGCCGGGGTGGCGGTGATCCGCCGGTGCTCGCGCAGCAGCACCCGGCCGTGCCGGTCCCGCCATTCCAGGTCGTGGTCCAGCCGGTCGGCGGTCCGCTCCCGCCAGCCGGTGTGCGCGATGACGCCGTGGTCGTCGCGCCAGGCGTAGCCGGTGCCGCGCACGTACGTCCGGCCGCCCCACAGGTTGACGCCGTCCACGTCCTGCACGGCCAGTGACGCGCCGAGGTGCCAGACGTGGTCGGCCGGGAGCGCGTCGGTGACCGGCGTGCCGGCCCGGGTCCGCACCGGATGCAGGTACGGCCGGGGCCCGTGGCGCGGGTCCAGCTCCGGCCGGACCAGGTACCGGGCCACCTCGACACCGTCCACCACCAGCCGGGGTTCGGCGGTCACGTCGGGTCCGGGGCGGGGACCGGGCGGCGGGCGTCGAGCGCGTGCAGCGCCGCGAGGGCGTACCCGCCGAGGATCGGCACCGCGACCGGCGTGACCAGCACGCCCAGCAGCACCGCGAGGGCACAGATGCCGGAGGCGGCGGCCCACACGCCGGGGCGCTGCGGGCAGGTGCGGGCCACGTCACGCGCCGCCGTCCGCCAGCCCCGGCCGCCGCTGCGCCCGACCGCGACGGTGACCAGGCCCGCGTACCCGAGCAGGACCGCGACCACGACGGCGGTGAGCGCGAGCGCGGGCTCGCCGCCGGGAACCCGGCCGGTGGCGAGCGCGACCAGGTCGGCGGCGAGCAGCGCGACGGCGGCCAGGGCGACGGCGCTGACCGCCAGCCCGGCGGGCAGCGCGCGGCCGAACCGGGCCAGGCTGGTCCGCGCGTCGGGCCAGGAACCGGTGACCGACCTGTCGTGCAGCGCGGCACTGGCGGTGGCGAGCGCCGGGGCGAGCGTGAGCACCGGCAGCGCGGCGAGCGCCACGGCGAAGCCGAGCAGCGCCAGGTCGGTCGCCTCGCGCAGCGTGTCCCGCCAGTCGGCACGGGCAGGCACGGCGGTCATCCCTTCAGCCCGCTGGTGTTGATGCCCTCGACGAGCATCCGCTGGAAGGCCAGGAAGAACAGGAACACCGGCAGCAGGGACAGCACCGACATGGCGAACATCGGGCCGACGGCGCTCTGGCTGGTCGAGTCGATGAACAGGGTCAGCGCCACCGGGACCGTGTAGTCCTCCAGGCTGGACAGGAACACCAGTTGCCGGAAGAAGTCGTTCCAGGTCCAGATGAACGAGAAGATCGCGGTGGTGACCAGCGCCGGGCGGCTCAGCGGCAGGATGACGTGCCGGAACACGCCGTACGGGGACGCGCCGTCGATGGTGGCCGCCTCGTCCAGCTCGCGCGGGATGCCGCGCATGAACTGCACCATGAGGAAGACGAAGAACGCCTCGGTGGCCAGGAACTGCGGCACCAGCAGCGGCAGGTACGGCCAGTCGCCGCCGACCAGGCCGAGGCTGCGGAACAGGATGTACTGCGGCACGATCAGCACGTGCCCGGGCAGCAGCAGCGTGCCGATCATGACGGTGAACCAGAGCTTGCGCAGCCGGAACCGCAGCCGGCCCAGGGCGTACGCGGCGAGCAGGCAGGACAGCGCGTTGCCGACGACGGTGAGCCCGCTGACCAGCACGCTGTTGAGGAAGAACCGGCCGAAGCTGATGTCGAAGTTGGTCCAGCCGTCGACGTAGTTGCCGGGGGTGAACACCTCCGGCAGCAGGCCGACGTTGTTGACGATCTCGGCCTGCGACTTGACCGACGTGCCGAGCATCCAGAACAGCGGGTAGAGCACCACCGCGACGATCGCCACGAGCACGACCAGCCGCAGCACGTTCCGGCCGCTGCCGGGCCGGCGGCGGGCGACAGGAAGCGCCGTCACGAGTCGTCTCCGTCCGAGTAGTGCACCCAGAACCGGCCGGTGCTGAAGAAGACGGCGGTGACCACGCCGATCGCCACCAGGAACACCCACGCCATCGCCGACGCGTAGCCCATCTCCAGGTCGGTGAAGCCGGAGATGTAGAGCTTCAGCGTGTACATCAGGGTGGAGTCGACAGGGCCGCCGGTGCCGTTGCTGAGCACGAACGCGGCGGTGAAGCCCTGGAAGCCGTTGATGGTCTCCAGCACCAGATTGAAGAAGATCACCGGGGAGAGCATGGGCAGGGTGACCGCGCGGAAGCGCCGCCACGCCCCGGCGCCGTCCACCGCCGCCGCCTCGTACAGCTCGGTGGGCACCTGCTTCAGCCCGGCCAGGAAGATCACCATGGGCGCGCCGAACTGCCAGATCGCCAGCACCATCAGCGTCTCCAGCGCCCAGTCCGGGTCGCTGACCCAGGGCAGCCCCTCGACGCCGAACAGGGCGAGGAACGAGTTGAACGCGCCGTCCCGGTTGAACATGTTGACCCAGACGATGGCCAGCGCGACGCTGCCGCCGAGCAGCGACGGCAGGTAGAACAGGCTGCGGAACAGCCCGACGCCGCGCCAGGCCCGGTTGAGCAGCAGCGCCACGCCGAGCGCGGCGGCCAGCTTCAGCGGCACCGCGATCAGCGCGAACGTCAGCGTGACCCGCACCGCGTGCCAGTACGACGGGTCGGCGGTGAACATCCGCTCGTAGTTGGCCAGCCCCACCCACCGAACCTCGGACAGCGGCGTGAGGATGTCGTAGTCGGTGAAGCTCAGCCAGAGCGACAGCAGCATCGGGATCGCCGTGACGCCCATCAGTCCGATGAGCCAGGGCGAGAGGAAGACGTACCCCGCCAGGCCCTCGCCGAGCCGGGCCCGGCCGGCCCGACGCCGCGTGGGGCGAGGGCCGGCCGGTCCGGTGCGCGGGGTCCGGCCGGGCGCCGTGGTGACAGCCACGGGACCGGTCCTTTCGTGGGGTCAGGCGATCGCGGACTTGCAGGCGGTGACGAACTGCTCGGCCGCCTGAGCCGGGGTGGCGCGGCCGTACTGGGCGTTCTCGGCGGCCTTGACCAGCTCGGACTTGACCTTGCTGTGCCCCTTGATCGGCACCTGGGGCGAGGCGCCGAACTTCTGCGCCAGGTCGGACTCGACCTGGATGGACTGCTTCATGGCCGGGTCGGTGGCGGTCTCGCTGACCTTGGCGCGCAGATCCATGTTCGACGGCAGACCGCGGTCGGTGCCGAGCAGCGCCACCGCCTCCGGGTCGTTGTTCAGGAAGTTGATCACGTCGACGGCGACGTCCTTGTGCTTGCTGCCCTTGAACACCGACCAGTACATCGAGGCGCGCGCCCACTGCCCGCTCGGGTCACCCGGGTACGCGACCACGCCCAGCTCGTCCTTGGTGTTCTTCTTCAGGTCCGGCATCTGGTTGACCCACACCCAGGAGGTGGCCGACTTGCCGGTGACCACCAGCTGCTTGGTGATGTCGCTGGAGTTGCCCTCGTGGATGACGTCAGGCTTCGGGGTGGCGCCCCGGTCCCGCGCGCCCTTCCACAGCTCGAACCACTTCGTCACGTCCTCGGCGGTGAAGCCGAGCTCCTTGCCGTTGTACAGGTCCTTGCCCTGCTGGCGCAGCCACACCCAGAGCGCCTTGTAGTCGGCGCTCGGGTCCTGAGTGCCGGGCACCTTCGTCTTCTTCGCCACCTGCTCGGCCCAGGCGATGTGCTCCTCCCAGCTCATCCCGGTGGTCGGCTCGGGCAGCCCGTTCTTTTGCAGCAGCGTCTTGTTGTAGACCAGGCCCTGGGTGTTCTCCCCGGCGGCCACCCCGGCGAGCTTGCCGTCGACCACGCCGTACTCCAGCAGGCTCTTGGGGAACTTCGACACGTCGAGCTTGCCGGAGTCCTGGTAGCTGCCCAGGTCGAGCGTGGTGCTGCGGCCGGCGTACTCGGCCAGGTAGTTGTCGTCGATCTGGAACAGGTCCGGCGGGTTGCCGCCGGCGGTGAGCGTGGCGAGCTTGTCGAAGTAGCCCTGGTTGGCCTGCCAGGTCTTCTCGAACGTCACGTCCGGGTGCTTCTTGGTGTAGAGGGCCAGGGCGTCCTCGGTGAGCTTGGCCCGGGCCTCACCGCCCCACCAGAAGACGGAGAGTTTGACCGGGCCGCCGTCGCCGCCGGCGTCGTCGTCGCCACAGCCGGCCGCGCCCAGGGCGAGGGGCACGGCGAGCGCGACGGCGGCCAGGCCGCGCACGAGTCGACGTCGGGTCAGAGGGGTACGGTGATGCCGCCCGGCGGGTGCGCCGGCGGTGGGGGACGTTGCGGGGTGCATCTGCGCTCACTCCTCGGCTGTGGGAGGCGACGACGTCACCGGCTGCCGTCCACGGGCCGCCCGGGTCCGCAGTGCTGTGCGGGCCCGGGCCACCTGCTCAGGCCCCGGTGCCGTCCCGGCCGGGCGCGGGGACGGGCCCGGTCGAGTCGCGGACGACCAGTTCGGTCTGGAGCATTACCTGTGCGGTGGTGCGACGGTCGCCGGCCGCCGCGCCCCGGCCCCGGGCGCCGCGTGGCGCGTCGGAGTCGAGTTGCAGCAGCATGTCGACGGCCGTCCGGCCGGCGGCCGCGGTCGGCGTGGCCACCGTCGTCAACTTGGGGCGGGTGAGCCGGCTCAGCGCGATGTCGTCGACGCCGACGACGCTCACGTCGTGCGGCACCCGCGTCCCGAGCGCGTCCAGCCCTTCGATCAGGCCGATCGCCATCAGGTCGTTGTAGGCCAGCACGGCGGTGACGCCGCTGCGGCGCACCTGTTCGGCCAGGGCGCCGCCGCCGGTCTCGGTGGGCTGGTTGGGTCCGAGGACGGTCAGCTCCGCTGAACCGCTGCGGGCGGCGGCGGTAGCGGCGCGGCGCATCTCCCGGGCGGTCCACGAGCCGCGTGGGCCGCCGAGCAGCGCGATCCGGCGGTGGCCGAGCCCGAGCAGGTGCTCGATCGCGGCCCGGGCGCCCTGCCCGACGTCCATCATCACGCAGGGCAGGCCGGCGACCTGGCGGTTTATCACCACCACCGGGACCTCGCGGCTGACCTGCTCGATCAGGCTGTTGCTCATCCGGGGGCTGCACAGCAGCACGCCGTCGACCTGCTTGGCCAGCGCGTGGACCAGGTCCTCCTCGGCGACCGGGTCCTCGTTGGTGTCGGCGACGAACACGTGGTAGTCGCGGTGCCGGGCCTGCCCCTCCGCCGCCTTGATCAGCGGCGGGAAGAACGGGTTGGCGATGTCGGCCACGATCAGGCCGATGTTGTGCGTACGGCCGGTGATGAGGGCCCGGGCGGCCCGGTTGGGCCGGTAGCCGAGGTCCTCCGCGCAGGCCAGCACCCGGACCCGGGTCTCCGGGTTGACCAGGTGCGGGGCCGAGAACGTCCGGGACACGGTGGAGATGTGCACACCGGAGGCGCGGGCGACGTCCCGGATGGTGGCTGGCACGGCGGGCTCCCTCGTCCGATGTGGTGGGGGTCACGGGTGCCGCCCATTAATGCAAACGGTTGCGCCCGTGTCAACGGTCCATTGTTGCGGCTCGATTGCGGCGACGGTCCCGGTGGGCGCGCGAAACCTCATCAATGCGGATGGATAGGGCGGCTTGACCGCCATCCGTTGACGACGTATCCATCGTCGTGGTTTCTTCGGCTGCAAACCTTTGCAGCCGACTGCCGGGGAGGCCGACGTCATGTCACCACCGGCCCGGGAACGGGTCCGCCACGCCCTGGTCGGCGCCGGGGCGCGCGCCGAGATGTTCGTCCGCGCCCTGGCGCTCGACCACGCCGACACCGCCGAGCTGGTCGCGTTCGCCGACGTCAACCAGACGAGGATGGACGCGCACAACCGCTGGCTGGCCGAGCTGGGCCGGTCGCCGGTGCCCACGTACACGGCCGGCGACTTCACCGCGATGCTCGCCAAGGAGCGCGTCGACGTGGCGCTGGTGACCAGCGTGGACGCCACCCACGACGAGTACGTGACGGCGGCGCTGCGCGCCGGCTGCGACGTGATCGTCGAGAAGCCCATGACGGTCGACGCGGAACGGTGCCGCCGCATCCTGGACGCGGTCGCCGAGACCGGCCGGCGCGTCACAGTCGCGTTCAACTACCGCTACAACCCGCTGCACGAGCAGGTCCGGCGGCTGCTCGCCGACGGCGCGGTGGGCGAGATCGGGTCGGTGCACTTCGAGTGGCTGCTCGACGTGCGCCACGGCGCCGACTACTTCCGCCGCTGGCACCGCGACAAGTCCGTCTCCGGCGGGCTGCTGGTGCACAAGTCCGGCCACCACTTCGACCTGGTCAACTGGTGGCTGGACGCGCGCCCGGTCGAGGTGCACGCGTACGGCCGGTTGTTCTTCTACGGCGCCCACGGCCGCCGGCACGGCTACGCCCGCGACTACGACCGGGCGCACGGCTCCCCCGCCGCCGACGGCGACCCGTTCGCGCTGCGCCTGGCCGACCACCCGCGACTGCGCGAGCTGTACCTCGACGCCGAGGCCGAGGACGGCTACCACCGCGACCGCAACGTCTTCGCCCCCGGCGTGACCATCGAGGACGACCTCGCGGTGCTCGCCCGCTACGACACCGGCGCGACCATGACCTACCACCTGACCGCGTACGCCCCCTGGGAGGGCTACCGGGTGATGGTCAACGGCAGCCGGGGCCGCCTGGAGCTGGAGGTGACCGAGAGCGACCACGTCAGCCCGTCCGTCGCCGGTGCACTGAAGGGCGCGGCGCTGCACGGCGACGAGGCCGCCGTCGAGCGGGGCGCGGCCCGGCTCACGCTGCGCCCGTTCTGGGCGCCGCCGGTCCAGATCCCGGTCGAGGGCTGGACCCGGCGCGGGCACGGCGGCGCGGACACCCGGATGACCCGGGTGCTGCTCGGCGGCGAACCCGACCCGCTCGGCCGGGCCGCCACCGCCCGCGACGGCGCGCTCGCGCTGCTCACCGGCCTGGCCGCCAACCGCTCGCTGGAGACCGGCGCCCCCACCCGCGTCGCCGACCTGCTCACCCTGCCCTGACCGAGGAGCCCGCCCCCGTGCCGATCATCTCCCCCAGCGATCTGCTGCTGCCCGCCGAGCCCGGCCTGCGTGCCCTGGCCCGCGAGCTGTACGCGCTCGCCGCGCAGCAGCCGATCATCTCCCCGCACGGGCACGTCGACCCCGGGCTGCTGGCCGACGACCAGCCGTTCCCCGACCCGGCCCGGCTGCTCGTCGTACCCGACCACTACCTGACCCGGATGCTGCTCAGCCAGGGCGTACCCCCGGCCGACCTGGGCGTGCCCAGCGTCGACGGCAGCCCGGTGGAGACCGACGGGCGGACCATCTGGCGGCGATTGGCCGCGCACTGGCACCTGTTCCGCGGCACCCCGTCCCGCCTGTGGCTGGAGCAGACGTTCCGCAACGTGTTCGACGTCGACACGCCGCTGAGCCCGGCCACCGCCGACACCGTCTACGACGCGCTCGCCGCGCGCCTGGCCGAACCGGGATTCCGGCCCCGGGCGCTGTTCGAGCGCTTCGGCATCGAGGTGCTCGCCACCACCGAGTCGCCGCTGGACGACCTGGGCCGGCACGCCAAGCTCGCCGCCGACGGCTGGGGCGGGCCGGGCGGGCGGGTGGTCACCACGTTCCGCCCCGACGACGTGGTGGACATGGAGTTCGGCAACTGGGCGGCAAACGTGGACCGCCTCGCCGAGGTCTCCGGCGAGGACACCGGCACGTACGCCGGATACCTGGCCGCGCTGCGGGCCCGGCGGGAGGCGTTCGCCGCCGCCGGGGCCACCTCCACCGACCACGGGCACCCGACCGCCCGTACCCTCGACCTCAGTCCGGCGCAGGCCGCGGCCCTGTTCGACAGGGGCCGGCGCGGCCTGGCCGACACGGGCGACGCGGAGGCGTTCCGGGCGCACATGCTGCTGGAGTTCGCCCGGATGTCGCTCGACGACGGCCTGGTCATGCAGCTGCACCCCGGTGCGGTGCGCAACCACAACCGGTGGCTGCACGCCCGGCACGGCCGCGACGTGGGCGGGGACGTGCCGCAGGCCACCGAGTACGTGCACGCTCTCGCGCCGCTGCTGGACGCGCACGGCAACGACCCGCGGCTCACAGTGGTGCTCTACACGCTCGACGAGGACACGTTCACCAGGGAACTCGCCCCCCTGGCCGGCGGCTACGCGGCGCTGCGCCTCGGCGCGCCCTGGTGGTTCCTGGACTCCCCCGAGGTGCTGCGCCGGTTCCGCGAGGCGGTCACCGAGACGGCCGGCTTCTACAACACCGCCGGGTTCGTCGACGACACCCGCGCGTTCTGCTCCATCCCGGTACGCCACGACGTGGCCCGCCGGGTCGACGCCGGATTCCTCGCCCGCCTCGTCGCCGAGCACCGGATGACCGGGGACGAGGCCGCCGAGACGATCGTCGACCTGGCGTACCGGCTGCCGAAGCAGGTCTTCAAGTTCGGAGGTGGGCCTTCATGACCACAATCGTCGACGTCGAGGTGCACGACGTGCGCTTCCCCACCGCCGCCAGCGGCGACGGCTCGGACGCGATAAACCGGGGCGACTACTCGGCCACGTACGTGGAGCTGACCACCGACGGCGGGCCGACCGGCACCGGGTTCACGTTCACCAACGGGCGGGGCAACGAGATCACCTGCGCGGCGGTCCGCGCGCTCGCCCACCACGTACGCGGACGCACCGTCGCCGAGATCGCCGCCGAACCCGTCGCGTTCTGGCGCTCCCTGGCCGCCGACGTGCAACTGCGCTGGCTGGGCCCGGAGAAGGGCGTGATCCACATGGCCACCGGCGCGCTCGTCAACGCGGTCTGGGACCTGCGCGCCAAGCTCGCCGGCAAGCCGATGTGGCGCCTCCTCGCCGAGATGCCCACCGACGAGCTGGTCGCGACTGTCGACTTTCACCACATCACCGACGCGCTCACCCCGGACGAGGCGGCGGCCATCCTCGACAAGGGACGCGACGGCCTGGCCGACCGGCTCGCCGGGCTGGAACGCGACGGGTTCCCCTCGTACACCACGTCGGTGGGCTGGCTCGGCTACCCGGACGAGCA
This sequence comes from Micromonospora sp. C41, assembly GCF_018070485.1. Classification (NCBI taxonomy): domain Bacteria; kingdom Bacillati; phylum Actinomycetota; class Actinomycetes; order Micromonosporales; family Micromonosporaceae; genus Micromonospora; species Micromonospora sp. C41. The sequence goes on from NZ_JAGPXP010000033.1 coordinate 31,223, forward strand.
GGTGCGCGCGCTGACCCGCGACGCGTACGCCGCCGGGTGGCGCGCGATGAAGATGAAGGTCGGCGGGCGGATCGAGGACGACCTGCGGCGGGCCCGGATCATCAGGGCCGAGATCGGCCCGGACGCGCTGCTGATGATGGACGCCAACCAGGTGTGGGACGTGGACGAGGCGATCGCCGCGATGGGCGTGCTCGCCGAGGTCGACCCGTACTGGATCGAGGAGCCCACGCACGCCGACGACGTGCTCGGCCACGCCCGGATCGCCCGCGCGGTCACCGAGCTGACCGGCGGACGCTGCCGGGTCGCCACCGGCGAGGTCGCCGCCAACAAGGTCATCTTCAAGCAGCTGCTCCAGGCCGAGGCGATCGGCGTGATGCAGATCGACGCCTGCCGAGTCGGCGGCGTGGACGAGGTGCTCGCCGAGCTGCTGCTGGCGGCGAAATTCGGCGTGCCGGTCTGCCCGCACGCGGGCGGCGTGGGCCTGTGCGAGTACGTGCAGCACCTCGCGATCTTCGACCACCTGCGGGTCGGCACGAGCCTGGACGGCCGCATGGTCGAGTACGTCGACCACCTGCACGAGCACTTCACCGACCCGGTCCGCACCCGGGGCGGGCGCTACCTGGTGCCCACCGTGCCCGGCTACAGCGCCACCATGCGCCCGGAGTCGATCGCGCGGTTCCGCTTCCCGGACGGCCCGGCATGGCGCTGACCCCCGACCGGCTCGGCCTGGCCACGCTACGCCACCTGCCGCCGGAGTCCCGGCCGCTGCTGCGCCCCGGCACCGTGCCGGCCGGCATCGTCCACCTCGGCGTCGGCGCGTTCCACCGCGCCCACCAGGCGGTGCACACCGAGGCGGCGGTCGGCGCGGCCGGCGGCGACTGGGGCATCATCGGCGTCGCGCCGCGCAGCACCGACGTGGTCGACGCCCTGGCCGCGCAGGACTGCCTGTTCAGCGTCACCACGCTCGCCCCCGACGCCGCGGCCACCCGGGTGGTCGGCGCGCTCGCCGGGGTACGGCACGCCGCGAGTGACCCGGACGCGGTGGTCGGCCTGCTCGCCGACCCGGCGATCCGGGTGGTCACGCTGACGGTGACCGAGAAGGCGTACCGGCTGGACCCGGTGACCGCAGCGCTCACAGTGGACGCGGACCTGACCGCCGACCTCACCACCGGCCGTCCCCCGCGTACCGTGCCCGGTCTGCTGGTGCGCGGGCTGCTCGCCCGCGCCGCCGCCGACGCCGGGCCGATCGCGCTGGTGAGCTGCGACAACCTGCCCGCCAACGGACGCCGTCTGCGCGGGCTGGTGGAGCAGTGCCTCGCGCTGGCCCGGGTGCCGGACGCGAGCGCCGAACGGGTGCTCACCGCCGTCACCTGCCCCGGCACCATGGTCGACCGGATCGTGCCGGCCGCCACCGACGAGACCCGGGACACCGCGCGCCGGGCGCTGGGCGTGACCGACCTGGCGGCGATCGCCGCCGAACCGTGGTCGCAGTGGGTGATCGAGGACGACTTCCCCGGCGGCCGACCGGCCTGGGAGCGGTCCGGCGCGGTGCTCACCGACGACGCCGGCCCGTGGGAGCGGCTGAAACTGCGGGCCCTCAACGGCGTGCACTCGGCCACCGCGTACCTGGGCGCGCTCGCCGGCGCGGAGACGGTGGCCGAGGCGCTGACGCTGCCGCACCTGGAGGCGGTGCTGCGGCGGCTGGTCGCCGAGGACATCACGCCGAGCTTCACCCCGCCGGCCGGCGTCGACGTGAGCGCCTACGGCGAGCAGGTGCTCGCCCGCTTCGCCAACCCCGCGATCCGGTACCGGACCACGCAGGTCGCCATGGACGGCTCGCAGAAGCTGCCGCAGCGGGTGCTGCACACCGTCGCCGACCTGCGGGCGGCCGGCCGGTCGGCGCGGTGGAGCGCGCTCGTGGTGGCGGCCTGGCTGCGGTTCCTGCTCGGGTACGCCGACGACGGCCGGCCGCTGCCGCTGGACGACCCGCTCGCCGACCGGCTGCGCGCCGCCCTCGCCGCCGGAGCGCACACCCCGGCCGGGGTGGTGGACGCGGTCTTCGCGCTGCGCGAGGTGTTCCCGCCCGACCTGGCCGCCGACGACGAGTTCCGCGCCGACGTGACCGGCTGGCTCACCGCGCTGGAACGCCACGGCGTCCGGGCCACGCTGGCGGACGCCCGGTGACCGGGAGCACGCCGGGCGGCGCCCGGTGAGCGCCGGCGGGCCGCCACGGGTGGCGTTGATCGGGGCGAACGGGCACGGCCGCTGGCACCGCCGGACCATCGCGGAACTGCACGCGGCCGGGCGGGCGCGCCTGGTGGCGCTGGTCGACGTGCGGCCGCTGGATGCCGAACCGGACGCGCCGGTCCCGCCGGAAGCGGCCGTTTTCACCGACCACCGGGCCATGCTCGCCGAGTCCCGGCCCGACGTGGTGGTGATCTGCACGCCGCCGCACACCCACCTGCCGATCGCGCTCGACGCGCTCGCCGCCGGGGCGGACCTGCTGCTGGAGAAGCCGCCGGTGCTCGACCTCGCCGAACACCTGACGCTCACCGCCGCCGCGCACGCCGCCGGCCGGGCCGTGCAGGTCAACTTCCAGGCGCTCGGCTCGGCCGCGCTGACCGAACTGACCGGCGCGCTCGGGCGGCTCGGCCCGGTCACCGGCATCGCCACACTCGCCGCCTGGCAACGCCCGGACGCCTACTACGCCCGCTCCCCGTGGGCCGGGCGACGAACCGTCGACGGCCGCCCGGCGCTGGACGGAGCGCTCGCCAACCCGCTCGCCCACGCGCTCATGCAGTGCCTCGCCGTCGCAGAATCGGTCACCGGCGCACCCGTCCGCCCCGCCCGGATCGCCGTCGAGCGCTACCGGGTGCGCCCGATCGAGGTGGACGACACCACAGTGCTGCGACTGACGCCGCACGCCGGGCCGCCCGTGCTGGCCGCGCTCACCCTCGCCGCCGAGGAACACGTACCCGGGGAGGTGCTGGTCACCGGCGAGCGGGGCCGGGCGGTGCTGGAGTACCCCACCGACCGGCTGCGGCTACCCGGCGACGACACGCCACGCCCGGTGCCCGGCCGCCGGGGGCTGCTGGCGAACCTGCTCGACCACCGCGCGGACGGCACGCCGCTGATCGCGCCGCTGGCGCGTACCGAACCGTTCACCGCGGTGCTGGACGCGCTGCGGGACGCGCCCGTTCCGACGCTGCTCGACGGGGACCTGGTGCGCGTGGCGGGCGACGGCCCGCAGCGGGTGCGGATGGTGCGGGGCGTCGGCGCGGTGCTGCGGGCCGCCGTCGAGACCGGCGCGCTGCCGTCCGAGGCGGGCGTGCCGTGGGCGGTCACGCCGTACGTGGTGGACCTGCCCGCGCAGTGAATGTCCCTCCAGGAGAACGGAACGAGTCATGCGTACCCGAACCGCAGTCGTCGCGGCGCTGACCGCCGCGCTCGTCCTCACCACCGCCGCGCCCGCGCCGGCCGCACCTGGTGAGCCGTCCCGGGCCGCCGAGCTGATCGGCCGCCAGGCCCTCGCCGCGAACGACGGCTGGGCCGCCGCCGGCACCGGCACCACCGGCGGGTCGGCCGCCACGCCGGAGCGGGTGCGCGTCGTGCGTACCCGGGCCGAACTGGTCGCCGCGCTCGGCGGCGACAACGCCACGAACGCCACCGACGCCACCTCCAAGATTGTGTACGTGGCCGGAACCGTCGACGGTTTCGAAGGCCCGGACGGCACGCCGCTGGACTGCGCCGACCTGGCCGACCCCGAGTACTCGCTGCAGGCCTACCTGGCCGCGTACGACCCGGCGACCTGGGGGCGGACGAACCCGAGCGGGCCGCTGGAGGCCGCCCGGGTGCGGTCGGTGGCCAACCAGACCCGGCAGACCCAGATCAACGTCGGCTCCAACACCACGATCATCGGGCTGCGCGGCGCCCGGCTCACCGGCCTGACGCTGATGATCGACCGGGTGGACAACGTGATCGTGCGCAACATCGAGTTCGTCGACGCCCGGGACTGCTTCCCCGCCTGGTCCCCCACCGACGGCGACACCGGCAACTGGAACTCCCAGTACGACCAGATCTCCGTGCGGCGCAGCGAACACGTCTGGATCGACCACAACACGTTCACCGACGGCGACAACCCGGACAGCACGCAGCCCGTCTACTTCGGCCGGCCCTGGCAGGTGCACGACGGCTCGCTGGACGTCACGCACACCGCCAGCCTGGTCACCGTCTCCTGGAACCGGTTCACCGGCCGGGACAAGGTGATGCTGATCGGCTCGTCCAACACCGTCGGGCCGGACGTGGGCAGGCTCAACGTCACCGTGCGGCACAACCTGTTCGACGGCACGCTGCAACGGCTGCCCCGGGTACGGTTCGGCCAGGTCGACGTGCACGAGAACCACTACCGGCTCGGCGGGCCCGGCTTCGAGTACGCCCTCGGCGTCGGCGTGCAGTCCGCGCTGTACGCGGAGAACAACTTCTTCACGCTCACCGGCGACGCCGGCCCCGCAGACCTGCTGTACGACTGGGGCGGCACCGCGCTCACCGAGCGCGGCAGCTGGGTGCGCCAGGGTGACCGCCTGCCCCGGCCGGTGAGCCTGCTCGCCGCGTACAACGCCGTCCACGACCCGGACCTCGGCGGCGACGCCGGATGGACGCCGACGCTGCGCGCCGCCCGGCCGATGCCGGCCCCGCTGGTCCCGCTCGTCGTCGACGCCTTCGCCGGCGCCGGGCGGCTGCCGCTCTGACCTGCCCCGATACCCGCTCGCGTACCGCCTCCACGTCGCCGGCGTGACCGTCCGCTCATCCCGCGCCGGCGTCCCCTCCGGGGGGCGCCGGCCCGCCGCCGTTGCCGCCCTGCCGGGCCGCCGGCTGACACGCCGCCCCCGATGCGCAATGATCACGTTTGACGGACAGCGCCGCCGGGGGAATGAATCGGCGGTCACCGGGGACAACAGGGTGAGAATCGGGCGGTGACAGCGCGAGTGGGCGCCCAGGTCCGGGGACGGGCACGGGACGGAGGGCCGGACGTGACGGGTGGGACATCCGCGGACGTCGGCCCGGTCCTCACCATCGAGCTGCCGGCCGACCCGGGCCGGCTCGCCGCCACCCGCGAGCGGCTACGCGGCTGGCTGCACGCCCGGGGCGTCAGCGAGTGGGACGTCGAAACCGTCCTCATCGCCACCGGCGAGGCGTGCGCAAACGCCATCGAGCACGGGTACCGCTTCGCACCGGAGGGGATCACCACGCTGCGGGCCGAGCTGCGCGGCGACCGGTTGGAGATCGAGGTACGCGACCAGGGCGGCTGGCGGCCAGCCGACGGCGACGAGAGCGGCGACCGGGGACGCGGGCGGCTGATCATGGCGCGGGTGATGGACGAGGCCACCATCGTCGGCACGCCCGAGGGCACCTGCGTACGCCTGGTCAAGCGCCTGACCGACGACGTGAGCGGCCCGGCGGGCACCGGATCTAGCGAAGATCAGCTATAAGGGACGCATGGAGTTCCCCGCGTACCTCGCCACCATGCCGATGCACGCGATCACCGAGATCCACGGTGAGCCCGGCCTGCTGGCCCGGTTCCGGCTGGAGATCGAGGCGTTCGACGAGGCCGACCGCGACCGGCTGACCGAGGCGCTCGACCTGGCCGCCGACCTGCACCGCGACGACCGGCGGGTACGCGAGCCGTACCTCAACCACCTGCTGCGGGTGTCGATCCGGCTGATGCACCACTACCAGGTGCGGGACGTGGACGTGATCGTCGCCGGGCTGCTGCACGACGCGGTCGAGGACCACCCCGCCGAGCTGGCCGGGCTCGACCCTTCGGCCACCGGGCCCGACGTGACCTCGGCGGCGCTCGCCGCGCTGTCCGGCCGGTTCGGGTCGCGGGTCGCCCGGCTGGTCGCGGCGGTCACCAACCCCGAGTACGACCCGGGGCGGGACCGCGACGAGCAGTACCGGGAGCACGTGGCGGCCAGCCTGGAACGGGAGCCCTGGGCCCGGGTGATCAAGGTGTCCGACTTCACCGACAACGGCGTGGGCGTGATCCACACGGTCGGGCCGAAGGTGGCCCGCGCCGCCACGAAGTACCGCCCGCTGGTGCCGGTCTTCCGCGACCTGGTCGCCCGCCCGGACACACCGTTGTCGCCACCGGTCAAGGAGCACATCCTGGCCCAGCTCGACCTGGCCGAGGAACGCTTCAGCGCCATCCTCGACCACCCCACCTGACCCCCACCCGCCCTCGCGGCGTTGATCAAGGAGTTTGGGTCGCCCCGGCGGCCTGATTCGGACACAAACTCCTTGATCACCGCCCCGGTCGGCAGGCCGGGTGAGGGTGACGGGTGCGGGTGGTGGGATCAGCCGGTGGCGGGTGGGCCGGCGAGCCGTCCGCCGAGCACGGCGGCGACGCGGTCGCGCAGGGCGGGCAGCCGGTCCGGGTGGTCGTGCAGCACCACCCGCAGCGTCTCGTGGCCACCGGCGGCGACCGCGCCGAGCACGTCGAGCAGCGTGCCGAGCTGCGCGGGCGGCTCGTCGGCGAGCAGGTACGCCGCGTCGGTCACGACCACTGTCAGCGGACCGGCGTCGAGGCGGTCGGCGAGCGCGTCGGCCAGGGCGTCCCAGTTACGGCCGTACCAGTCGGGCAGGTCCAGCGCCCGGGCCAGCGCCTCGTGCAGCCCGGCCCGGGTGCGGCCGGCCACGCCGGAGACCGGCACACCGTCCGGCTCGGACGGCGCAAAGTCGTACCCGAGCCAGGCCGGCAACCGCGTACCCATGATCCGTCCTTTCCCGACGGCGCCGGCCGGGCGTCGGGAGCCCGGCCGGCGTCGAGGCTGCTCAGAGCCGGTAGAAGTTGGCGTAGTGGTCGGGTGAGAACCAGGTCGCCCCGGTGCTCTTGTTGACCACGATCCGGTACGCGTCCCGGGAGGCGTTGCAGGCGCGCGGGTAGACGTCGTACTCGTAGTAGGTGGCGCCGGAGGGCAGCTGTCCCTCGTAGTTGTAGAACCGGCCGCCGGCGAAGTTGCACTGGCCGCCGCTCCACGAGTACCAGCCGCGGCTGGTCGGGAAGCTCTTCGCGGACCAGCCGGACCGCGCGGTGCGCGCGTCGGCGCAGCGGGACTGGGTGCAGGAGCCGTAGACGGCGGCAGCGGCCGGTTCGGCGAGCCGGGTGGAGACAGTGGCGGGGGCGACGAGCGCGGCGGCGGCCACGGCGGCGACCAGGGCGGACGCGGCGAGGGCGCGGCGTACGCGGGTGACGGCGGCGCGGAACGGGGTCAAGGGATCCTCCTTGAACGGGACGACAGCGCATCGACCAGCGTTGATGACCGGTCGACGCTCAGTCTGTCCGGGATCCTGCCCCCGGTACAGCCCCGATCCGGCGACGAGGCCCCGAACCCCGCGTGAACACACGGCGGCGGGTGCGGACGGACGACAGGAGCCGCCCGTCCGCACCCGCCGCGCGGAGCTAGTGCGAGAACGCCTGGAACTCGGCGATCCGCACGTTCTGCGCCTGCGGGCTGGCGGTGGCGCAGTCGGTCGCCGCCCGCGGGTCGTCGTCCTGCTCACCGGCGTAGTCCGGCGCGCCGGTGCACTGGTTGGTCAGCACCTCGACGCGCAGGTGCGTGGCAGTGGTGCGCGGGATGTCGAACGACCGCATGATCAGCTCCGGCGCCCGGGGACGCGGCGCCACCGACGGGAAGGCGTCCGGCTTGCTGGTGTAGACCGGCCGGAAGTCCGCCGCGTCGGCGCACGTCACCGGCCCCTGCGCGGTGCACGCCAGCACCCGGAACTGCCGCAGCGCGGAGTACCGGCTCTGGGTGCCGGTGTCCGCGTCACCGGTGACGGGCGGGCGCAGCATCGCGCTGACCTGCACCCGGCGTACCTGCTGGACGCCGCCGGCCAGGTCGACGGTGACCTGCCGGCCGGCGACCGGCGCGCCGAGCGAGGCCCAGTTGGTGGCCTCGTCGTCGTCGACGATCTGCGGCAGGTTGATCCCGTCACCGGCCACTGTCGCGCCGGTGGTCGCCGAGGCCAGGTTGGGTCGCAGCTTCACCGGCAGCGTCCGGTTCTGGCCCGCCTTGATCGTCACCGGGCCGATCCGGGTGTGCCCGTAGCCGGGGGCCCGCACCACGAACTCGTACGTGCCGGGCACCAGGTCCACCCGGTCGGTCAGCGGGGTCGCCGGGTCGGTGTCCGCGACCGGCACGGCCCGCGCCTGGTAGCGCCCGACGAACAGCTGCGCACCGGCCACCGGCCCGCGCTCGCCCACCGGCAGGAGCCGCAGCGAGCCCTCCCGGGCGTACGGGGAGGTGAAGCCCGGCGTGGGGTCGGGGTCGGTGTGGCCGACGCTGACCGCGCCCTCCCCCAGGCCGCGCTTGGCGAACGCGTTCCAGAGCAGGTCCTGGTTGGCCCCGCCGAAGCGGATCCGGTCGGCGGCGAGCATCGCGTCCCGGGCGTCGACCATGCTGACCTGGCTGACCGCCATCAGCAGGAACGAGTCGAAGACCAGCTGGATCCAGCGCCGGTTGCCGGGGCAGGCGGTCACGTCGCGAGCGCCGGTCGCGCACGCCTTCTGGATCGCCGGGGTGCCGCTGCCCCAGCGGCGCATCATGGCCGCGCGGATGTCGGTGTTGGTGGCGCTCCACACCTCGCCGGAGGCGTGCACCTGCAGGCCGACGAAGTCGTAGTCCAGCGAGCTGTAGTTCAGCGGGCTGTCGCTCATGTTGTAGTTGCGGATGCCCGCGTTCGGGTCCTGCGTGGTGTACTCGCCGATGGTGAAACCGCGCCGGCCGGGCGCGGCGTACCCGTGCTCGAAGAGGTACTCCATCGCGAGCTGGTCGGACCAGCTCTCGCTCATGCCCTGCGGCGTGCTGACCCCGGCGCTCGGGCCGGCGATCATGCGGTTGGTGACCGCGTGACCGTACTCGTGGGCGATCACCGACATGTCGAAGTCGCCGTCGACGCAGGGCGCATAGAACGAGCCGGCGGTGGGCTGCCACAGGTACATGTTGGTGGTCGGCGCGACGCCGTCCGGCGGGGTGATCTGGTTGGCGTTGTTGCGGGCCGGGAACGTCGGCGGGCCGCCGCTGACGCCACCGGCCTGGGCGTTGCCCTGCTCGGGGTCGTTACCGAGACCGCCGCGGCCGAGGTTGTCCTGCTGCATGTTCCAGGTCTCCTCGGTGAACCCGAGGTGGTACGTCCAGTCGTGCATCCGGTTGTGCATCGCGAACAGGTTCGCCCGGGCCGCGTCGATGTCGTTGGCGCGCGGCGAGGTGAACACCTCCGGGTTGCAGCGCTGCTCCTGCCACTGGTTCGTCCACGGGTACGCGTATTTGCGGTCCGGGCGGGGCGTGGCGGTCTCGGTGCCGACGCTGAACGCGTCGTTGCTGAACCAGTTCTGCACGGCTATCGCGTTGTTGCCCTTGGTCGTGGTGGTGGACTCGCCGGTCGCCGGGTCCACGTCCCAGGCCGGGTGCCCGGGCACCCCGACCACCTCGGCGCAGCCGCGCGCCGGCACGGCGCACCACCGCTTACGGGTGTCGACGGAGGACCTGTCGACCCGGGGCGAGTTCGGGAAGACCTCCCAGGACGGGTGGTCCGAGGCGTGGTCGATCAGGTCCTCGCGGACCAGCACGGCGCCGTCGCGGGCGTCCACGTAGGTGGAGTAGGCGGCCGGGTCCGCGCCGGTGGTGTCCGCGCCGAGGACCACCTCCCACGCCGCGCGCGGCCCACGGTCCGCGGTGGGCACCGCGACCAATGAGGTACGTATGACCTGCGCGTCGCCGCGGCCGGCATCGGCGATCGCCGCCTTGCGGGCCTGCTCGGCGCTGATCGTGGCCGGGGCCGGCGTACCGGCGTCGCGGGCGAGCGAGGAGCTGACGTGCCACACCGCTCCGTCGCGTACGCCGACCGACAGCATGCCGTCGACGGCGGCCGGCAGATCACCGAAGCGCTGCCGGAACAGCACCGTCGCGCCCTGCCCCATCGGCGCCACGGTCAGCAGTTCCAGCGCGGCGGCGCCCTCGGCGGTCAGGCCCAGCACGTCCCGGTTGGCGGCCACGTACGCGCGCGCGGCGGCGGCCGGGTCGGCAGGCAGGCCGGTGGCCAGGGGCTTGCCGGTGGAGGTGAGCGTGGCGGGCGTACCGAAGTCGGTCCAGCGCACGCGCGCGCCGAGCGCGGCGGCCCGGTCCCGCTGCCGCTCGGTGGCGGCGACGCGGCCCTTGCGGTTGTCGGTGGCCTTGGTGTCGTGCCGGTCGCCCGGCAGGTGGTCGGGTGGCGCCTGGGTACGGGTCTGTTCCCGGGGTGCCGCCTGGCCGCCGCCAGCGGCGGTCAGGACCAGACCGGCTGCCAGCAGCAGCGCGGTGGTCCCCGTCAACGCACGGGATGGTGTGCGCACGGTCCCTCCTGTCATCGTCGAACGGCGATGTCCGTTCCGCCATCCGACCAGGACGATCGACGCGCCGACACCATCCGAACATCCATAAATGTTGTTGCGTCGATTTCTCGATGGCGCCACAGGCACCCCTGGCCGAGCAGTTTCGAGACTCGCTTCTCACCAGACGAGACGCGAATAGATCTTGGTACGAAACGGCCCCTATGAGGGCCCTTTCGTACCAAGATCTCCACAGGTCGGTAGCGTGCCGGACGGGGGCACCCCGGCTTACATCGTCGCGTCGAGGAAGGTGGTCACCGCCCGGCGGAAGCCGTCCGGATTCTCGACCCACGGCAGATGACCGGATCCGGGGAGACTGACCCGCTCGCAGTTCGGCAGCGCCTTCTCCAGCGAGTCGACGCCCCAGCGGGGACGGATGTCCTCGGGTCCGTCGATGATCAGCACGGGCAGGTCGAGCGTCCGGCACCGCGCCGCGAGGTCGCAGATGCGGAGTTCCTGCTTGACCTCGGCGTTGATCGCCCGGTTGCAGTCGCCGTTGACACCTAGCCACGGCGTGGCCATGTCCTCGGCGTGCCGCACGGCGTCGTCGGGGTCGGCGAAGTCGGCCGACCACTGCAGGACCGCCCGTTCCCGATCCTCGGCCGGGGTGCGGTCCCGTGCGCCAAGCGCCTCCCACCGATCCAGGTGCGGCCCGAGCCGCCGCCGGAGATTCCGTTCGTAGTGCGGGTGCCAGCCGCGATCGGGGTCGATGCCGGTGCCGGACACGTAGATCAGGTGACTGACCCGTTCCGGGTGGTCGATCGCGTACCGCAGCGCCAGGTGCGCGCCCCACGAGTGGCCCAGCACCGCCGTTCGCGGCCCGGCCAGGCGTTCGCGTACCGCGTCGAGGTCCGCGACGAAGCGGCCGGTCGAGTACGGACCGCGCCGCTCGGAGCGCCCGCAACCACGCTGGTCCCACCGGATGACGCGGGCGCGATCGTCGAGCAGCCGGGCGACCGGGCCGAGGTAGTCCCACATGCCCGGACCGCCGTGACAGAGCACCAGCGGCGCTCCGGCGCCGCCCTGGTCGGCCCACAGGCGGCAACCGTCTTCGGTACGCACATCCCCAGTCATCGCCGACAGTATGGCGAGTCGCGCGCCGGCCGATGAGGGCTTGCTGGGCTGACGCCGGTTACGGCTCTCTCATCCAGGTCTTCGGATCGGTCACGAAGACGCCCTTGCCCTGCTGTCGTCGGATCACCCGCAACGCTTCCAGCCGCGCATACGCCATCTGCACGGTCCCATGACTGACGTCGTAGCGATCGCGCAGCTCAGCGATTGAGGGCAGCTTGTCCCCCGGCTTCAGCTTCTTTCCTCTGACGTCGGCGATCACATCATCGGCGATGCGCCAGTAATCCGGCACTTCTCGCATGGCACTCCTCGCGTGGCGATCCGATTCGATCACACCGCGACTCGCCTAACAAGCAGCGTTGACTCATCTGACATGTCTAGATATGTTGATTCCGGGCCGCTCCTCGCGTGGCAACGAGTTCGGCTCATCCCCCGGTCGGGGCGGGTGTGCGTACCCGTCCCGACCCTCCGGACTGCTCCGCCTCCGTACCGCCGATCCGGGCTGCGGCGGCGGAGCGGGCGGGCCGCCCGCGGCCGGCGTGCGGCCCGCCCCTCCAGACCCACCGCACCTGTCCCCCGCTCCTGGAAGGACCGATATGACGCCGCATCGATCCGGTCGGCTCTACCTGACCGCCCCACCGGCCCGGCTGACCCCGCACGAGGTGCGCATCCGCGCCTTCGACGCCCGCAGGCGCGGCGTCGACCCCGATCAGGTACGCGAGTTCCAGGCCCGGGTCGCCGACGAGCTGACCGAGCTGCACCGGCAGGTACGCCTGCTCGCGCAGGAGAACGACAGGCTGAAGCGCGCCCTGCGGGACTGGCAGACCATGCACGCCCGCGAGTGCCGCCCGCCGAACGACGGCCACTGGTAGCGGTGCGCCCGCAACCCGGTGACCTGCTGCGCGTCGACGGCCGAGCGTCCGTGCAGTTCGGCGGCGACCGGGCGCTCACGTTCCGGGTCGCGTCGGTCGGCGCCGAGGTGCCGCACACCGGCTGGATCTGGCTGACCGGCTACGTGCTCAACCGTCGAGGCACCGCGACCGCGAAGCGGGAGATCTTCGTGCAGCTCGCCGGGCTGCGCCGGGCCGGCGAACCGTTGCCGCGCGATCAGTCCTGGGTGCCGGCGAACAGCGTCCAGGCGTCGATCTCGGTCGGCGCGAGGGGCCGCGCCGGCAGGTAGGACGCCAGATCGCGGAAGTCCGCCACGGCGTTGTGCACGCACACCGCGAGCGAGAAGTGCAGCAGTTCGCGCAGCGCCTGCGCGTCGGGCGCGGTGGCGTCGTCGAGCAGCGGACTGCGGACGTCCAGCGCGAACACCACGTGGCAGGCGCTCTGGTCGGCCTTGACGACGCAGTAGTAACGCCCCTCCTCGGCCAGCCGGTTGCGGATGTTCGCCCAGGCCATGGCCCCGGAGATGTCCGGCACGTCGGCGCCGGCCGCGCAGGCCATCCGGAAGACCCAGCGGGCCGGGTCCTCCGGCGACACCGCGCCGTAGACCAGCACCAGGCCACCGCGGTGGAAGACGGCGAAGCCCTGTACGTCGGGGGTGAGGTGCAGGAAGTCCGGAGTCCAGACCCGGTCGTACTGCCGCTCCGCCAGGGACCGCACGTACGTCACGGTCTGGCTGGCGGCGTGGCGAGCGTCTACGCCCATGCGTTCTGGTCCTCCCCCGAAGCATCGCGGAGCCTCACGCTACGAAGCGCTTCGATAACAGATCAAGGCATGCCGATCGAGTTTGGATGGTCGGTCTCGTGAACGGGACCGAACCCGCCCCGAGTCCCACGGATAGGACTACGGAACGGCTCGTCCGATCGGTCAACCAGCGGGGCGGAGCCGTCCGCGCGGCTGCGCGCGTACACCGGTCGCTGTTGTTAGCGTGGATCGCGGACCGCCACGGCGGTCCGGCCACCCCTCACCCGACGGCCCGCGCGTCCCGGCGACGCCGCGGGGCGCGGTGCCGCGATCCGGCAGGGAGGGGGTGCGATGACCGCGGTGCCGGAGGATCCGGGGCCGGGCGACCAGCGGCCCGCGCCGCGCAACGGCTGGCGGGTACGGGCGCGGGCGCTCGGCGACGCGGCGCGCCTGCGGGCCCGGCGTTTCTGGGACGGCGCGCAGCCCACGCTGCGGCGGCTCTGGTGGACCGAGGAGCCGGAGACGCCGGTGACCACAGTCGACCGGCGCGCCCCGGAGCCGCTCGTGGTGCCGGCGCAGGGCCAGGTGTACGTGTTCCTGGTGCGGGCCACCTACACCTGGTCGTCGGAGACCGCGCGGCCGGAGCTGTTCGGCTGGTACGTCGACTACTTCCAGGCGCAGGCCACGCAGCGGCTGCACCGGCTGGCCGTCCGGTACGCGGTGGAGGTGCCGCCGCACCGGCCGCGTGACCTGCACGCCGCGCTGACGGCGGCGCTGGCCGAGGACGATCCACCGCCCTGGACGTACGCGCGCGGGGAGGTGACGTTCGCCTGCGAGCCGGACGTCACGGTGCATCTGGACGAGCGGGTGCGCCGGCTGCTCCAGCCGTACTGGGAGCAGCGCATCGCGCTGGAGTGCGAGCGCGACCTGGCCCGCCGCCGCGCCGAGTACGCCGACGAGCGGGACCGGCGCGACCGGCAGCCGGAGGCGGCGGGAGCGAGGCCCGCGCCGCGAGCGCCGGACGCCGACGGGCCGGCGGACCTGTTCCCGTTGGAGCCGCTGCTCCCCCCGCCCGCGCCGCGCCCGGCTCCGGGGCAGCGACCGCGTCCCGGCGAGCCGCAGCCACCGGCAGTCTGACGCGCCGCACGGGCGGACGGCGGCGGTCAGCCCGCTACGGCCGCCTTGTCCGGCCGGGTCCGGCGGGCGGTCAGGTACGCGGCGAGGCCGATCAGCAGCCGTTGGTGCTCTTCTGGTTGCGCTTCAGCCCGTCTGACCAGGTCACGCCCTGCACGACGGCCACCACGACGCTGCCGTTGTGGATCTGCTCGTAGTGCAGGTGCGGGCTGAGGTCGTACTTCGCCGAGGTCGCGCCGACCCGGCCGATGACGTCGCCGCGCTTCACGGTGTCGCCAGTGGCCACGGCGCGCGAGTTGAGGTGGGCGTACCGGGTGCGCCAGCCGTCGCCGTGCCCGATGACGATGGTGTTCCCGTAGCCGGAGGTGGTGGAGTAGTACGACTCCAGCACGGTGCCGGCGGCGCTGGCGACCGTCCGGCGGTTGAGGTCGTCCGGGCTGCCGTTGGCGTCGTAGTGGTTCCAGTCGATGGCGTGAGCCGGGCTGTGCCCGTTCCAGTTGTTGCCCTGCCAGGTCTGGCCGCACAGGAACGGCATCCGGAAGCCCGGCCGGGCGGCCTGCGCGGGCTGCACGCCGAGCATCGCGCCCGCGACGACGGCGGTCGTGAGCAGCGCCGGCACGCGCCACCGGGCGGCGGTGGTCGTCAGCGACATCGTTCCCCTCCTCGCATCGAGTGATCCAGGTCGATGCTATGGGCCGCGCGGGGGCCGGGTAAATAGCTACACGGATGAATGCTCGATCAAAACTTTCCTACGGTCAGCCGACCAGGGCGGCGTAGCGGCCGCGCCGGTCCAGCAGCGCGTCGTGGGTGCCGGACTCGACGATCCGGCCGTGGTCGAGCACCGCGATCCGGTCGGCGTCGCGCACGGTGGAGAGCCGGTGCGCGATGGTCACCACGGTGCGGCCCCGGGCCAGCTCGTCCAGCGCCCGCTGGACCGCGCGTTCGGTCTCGGTGTCCAGCGCGCTGGTCGCCTCGTCCAGCACCAGGATCCGCGGGTCGCGCAGCAGGGTCCGGGCGATCGCCAGGCGCTGCTGCTCGCCGCCGGAGAACCGGTGGCCGCGCGAGCCGACCATGGTGTCGTACCCGTCGGGCAGCGCGGCGATGAGGTCGTGGATGCGGGCGGCGCGGGCGGCGGCCTCGATGTCGGCGTCGGTGGCGTCCGGACGCGCGTACCGGAGGTTGTCCCGCACGGTGCCGTGCAGCAGGTACGTCTCCTGGCTGACCACGCCCACGACGGCGGCCAGATCGGCCGGGCGAAGGTCGCGCAGGTCGATCCCGTCGATGGTGATGCGGCCGGCGTCCGGGTCGTGCAGCCGGCTGATCAGCGCAGCGAGCGTGCTCTTGCCGGAGCCGGTCTCCCCCACCAGGGCGAGGCTGGTGCCGGCCGGGACGTCCAGGCTGACGCCGGCGAGGGCGGCGGTGTCGCTGCCCGGGTAGCTGAAGGTGACGTCCTCGATCCGGAGGTGGCCGCGGGCGGTGGCCGGGTCGAGCGGGACCGGGCGGGCCGGCTCGGCGACCTCGACGGGCAGGTCGAGGTATTCGAAGATGCGGGCGAACAGCGCGAGCGACGCGGTGAGCGTGACGCCCACGTTGAGCAGGCCCATCAGCGGCCGGAACAGGTTGCCCTGCAGGGCGGTGAACGCGACGAGCGTGCCGATGGTGAGCGTGCCGGCGGTGCCGGGCAGCCCGGCGCCGAGGTAGATCACCGCGGGGATGGCAGCGAAGACGATGCTCATGGCGGCCATCCGCCAGCGTCCGGCCAGCTCGGAGCGCAGTTCCAGGTCGACCAGGCGGGCCGAGGACGCGGTGAACCGGTCGACCAGGGCCGGGCCGGTGCCGAGCGTCTTGGCCAGCCGGACGCCACTGACCGACAGCCCCTCCTCGATGGTCACGGTGAGGTCGGCCAGCTCGCGCTGGCGCTGGGCGGTGATCTCCCGGCGCAGCCGGGCGACGCGGCGGGTGAGCCACAGCGCGGGCGGCAGCACGACCGCCGAGACGAGCGTGAGGCGCCAGCTCAGCGCCAGCATGGCGATGGTGGTGGCGACCACTGTGGTGAGGTTGGCGGCGATCGAGGTGGCGGTGGAGGTGACCACCGCCTGCATGCCGCCGATGTCGTTGGTGATGCGCGACTGGACCTCGCCGGTGCGGGTGCGTACGAAGAAGCCGATCGACTGCCGCTGGAGGTGGGCGAAGACGTCGGCGCGCAGCCGGTGCATGACCTGCTGGCCGACGCGGGTGGAGATCCAGGTCTGGGCGACGCCGAGCACGGCGGTGACGGCGGCGACCGCGACCATGCCCGCGACCAGCCAGGCCAGCAGGGTCAGGTCACGCTCGGGCAGGGCCCTGTCGATCACGGTACGCAGCAGGAACGGCGTGGCCATCGCGATGATCGAGGACGCCACGATGATCGCCACCACGGTGGCGAGCGGGCCGCGGTGGGCGGTGAACAGGCCGCCGATCCGGCGCAGGGACACGTCGCGGGCCTGGGCCTTCTCGGCCGGGGAGACGGTTCGGCCGTCGCGGCGGCCGTCGGGGATGCGATCCAAGGGTGCTCCTCATGTGGGGGGACAATGCTGAGGTTACCTCAACATGAGGGAACAACACGAAAGCCTGTTACCGTATTCCCCGTGGACGGCAGCGACGAGAGCCTGGCCGAGACGTTCTGGGCGGTGACCCGCCGGCTGCGGCACCAGACCAAGCGCGCGCTTGCGCCGTGGGAGATCAGCCCCGGGCAGGCGCGGGCGCTGGGCGTGCTGATGCGTCACGGCGCGCTGCGTCCCGGCGCGCTCGCCGAGCACCTGCGCATCGCGCCGCGATCGGCCACCGAGGTGATCGACGGGTTGCAGGAGCGCGGGCTGGTCGAACGCCGGCCCGACCCGGCCGACCGGCGGGCCACGCTGGTCGCGCCCACCGCCGAGGGCGAGCGGGTGGGCGCCGCGATCCGGCAGGCGCGGGCCACCGAGGCGGAACGGTTCTTCGGCGCGCTCCCACCGGAGGACCGGGCCGAGCTGACCCGCATCCTGCGCCGCCTGCGCGAGGACTAGATCAGCGGTTTCACCCGATCCGGGTGAGGCGACAGGCCCCGTGGCGGGGAATAGCGCCATCGGGAGGAGGGCCGATGGTCGACGCCACCGAAGAGTTCTTCCGGAGCCTGGGGCAGCGCCGGCAGCGCGGGCTGACAGCGCTCCACGAGGGCAGCGTCCGGTTCGACATCGCCGGTGACGGGTCGGTCGACCACTGGCTGGTCTCCATCGCCCGGGGCGAGGTCACCGCGGCACGGCAGGCCACCGGCGGGGACGCGGTCGTCCGGGCGGACCGGGCCGTCTTCGACCGGATCGCCCGGGGCGAGGCGTACTTCCTGACCACCGTCCTGCGCGGCGAGGCCGAGGTGGAGGGCAGCCCCCGGCTGTTCGCGACCGTACGCCGGCTGTTCCCCTCCCCGCCCGGCTCGCGCCCGGAAGGACACCGGGGAGACGATCATGGGTGACGACCACGTCGGCATCTTCGACGGGACGATCTTCCTGGTCTGCGACCGGGCCGGCGACATCGTCCCGGCGGCCGACGGCACCCACGGCCTGTTCGCCCACGACACCCGCCTGCTGTCCCGGTGGCAGCTCACCATCGACGGCGAGCGGCTCAGCACGCTGTCCATCGACGACATCCAGTACTTCGAGAACCGGTTCTACCTGGTCCCGGGCGCGCAGGACGTCTACGTCAACAGCACGCTCGAGGTGCGCCGCACCCACAGGCTGAACAGCGGACTCCACGAGGAACTGGTCCTGGTCAACAACGACCGGCGAGCCGTCGACCTGACCGTACGGATCGAGGTGGACGCGGACTTCGCGGACCTCTTCGCGGTCAAGGAGGGCACGACGAACCGGGAGGGGCGGCACTACCGGCGGGTCGACGGCCCGCGACTCGTCCTGGGTTACCAGCGCGAACGCTACCGCCGCGAGACGATCGTGTCGGCGACGGCTCCGGCGGAGGTGGACGAGAACGGCCTGACGCTGCGCGTGCACATCGAACCGCACGGCCGGTGGCAGACCCGGCTGACCGCCGAGCCGGACCTCCCCCTGCCCCGCGGACTGGAACGGCTCAGCCTGCCCGGACGGGTCGAGGGCAACGCCCGGGACAAGCCCGCCGAGCTACGGGAGTGGCTGGACCGGGCGCCGCGACTGGAGACCAGCTGGGGTCCGTTGCAGAACACCTACCGGCAGAGCCTCATCGACCTGGCCGCGCTGCGGTTCAGCCCGTTCCTCGCCGGGACCGGGTGCGTGCTGGCCGCCGGGCTGCCCTGGTTCATGAGCCTGTTCGGCCGCGACAGCATCCTCACCAGCCTCCAGGCGCTGCCGTTCGCACCGGAGCTCGCCGCCACCACGCTCACCGTGCTCGCCTTCCGCCAGGGCAGCCGGATCGACGACTTCCGGGAGGAGGAGCCGGGCCGGATCCTGCACGAGATGCGCTACGGCGAGCTGACCGTCTTCGACGAGACGCCGCACAGCCCCTACTTCGGCAGCGCGGACGCCACTCCCCCTGTTCCTCGTGCTGCTCGACGAGTACGAGCGGTGGACCGGCGACGCCGCCCTCGTGCGCGCGGTGGAGCAGGAGGCGCGGGCGGCCGTCGACTGGATCGACCACTACGCCGACCGGGCCGGCAACGGCTACGTCTCCTACGAGCGGCGCAACCCGGTGAACGGCCTGGAGAACCAGTGTTGGAAGGACTCCTGGGACAGCATCTCCTACCGCGACGGCCGGCTGCCGGGCTTCCCGCGCGCCACCTGCGAACTCCAGGGGTACGTGTACGACGCGAAGGTGCGCACCGCCCGGCTGGCCCGCGAGATCTGGCACGACGCGGCGTACGCGGACCGGCTGGAGCGGGACGCCGCCGACCTCAAGCGCCGCTTCAACCACGACTTCTGGATCGACGACGGCGAGTACATGGCGCTGGCGCTGGACGGCGACGGCAGCAAGGTGGACGCCCTGTCGTCGAACATCGGCCACCTGCTGTGGAGCGGCATCGTCGAGGAGCCGAAGGCCGAGGCCCTGGTGCGGCACCTGATGTCACCGGCGATGTTCAGCGGCTGGGGTGTCCGCACGCTGGCCGAGGGCGAGGCCCGCTACAACCCGGTGGGCTACCACGTCGGGACCATCTGGCCGTTCGACAACTCGTTCATCGCCTGGGGACTGCGGCGCTACGGGTACGCCGAGGAGGCGGCCCGCGTCGCGGCCGGCATCCTGGACGCGGCGGCCTTCTACGACGGCCGGCTGCCGGAGGCGTTCGCCGGGCACAACCGGTCCGAGACCCGCTACCCGATCCGGTATCCGACCGCGTGCAGCCCGCAGGCGTGGTCGGCCGGAGCGCCGCTGCTGCTCCTGCGGACGATGCTCGGCCTGCGGCCGGTCGGCGACGATCTCGTGGCCCGGCCGGCTCTGCCTGCTAGCCTCGACTACGTGGCGTTGCTCGACATCCCCGGTCGTTGGGGGCGGCTGGACGCCTTCGGCAGGAGCACCGCCGCCGGCGGCCTGAGCCGTTACGAGCTGGCGCCACAGCAGCTCTCCGCACCGTGACGGGATCGACATGCAGCGCATCGACTGGGAGCACACCGCGGTCGTGGGCGTCCACTGGCAACCCGAGGTGGTCAGCCCGGACGGCGTCTTCGGCCCGTTCTTCGCCGACCAGGTGGCCCGGCACGGCGTGGCGGCGAACGCGGCCCGGGTCGCCGCCGCCGCGCGGGCAGCGGGCGGCCTCGTGGTCTTCACCCGGGTCGCCTACCGGCCCGGCTACCCGGACCTGATCACCAACACCCCGAGCTTCGCGATGATCGCCGAACGCGGGGCGTTCCTGGAGGGCGACCCGAAGACCCGCATCGTCGACGAGGTCGGGCGACAGCCCGGCGACGTCGTGGTCACCGGCACCCGGCTCGGCGGATTCTCCGGCACCGAACTGGACCTGATCCTGCGCGGCCGGGGCGTGCGGACCGTGGTGTTCACCGGCGTCGCGACGAACCTGGCCGTCGCCGCCACCGCCTACCAGGCGGTCGACAACGGGTACCGCATCGTCACCGTCTCCGACGCGTGCACGGCGGCCACCGACGAGCTGCACGAGGCGTACCTGAGCACGCTGGGCCAGCTCGGCGAGATCGCCACCACCGGCGAGATCGCCTGACCGGCCGCCGGGGCGCTCAGCGCAGGCCGGCGGCGATCGCGTCGACCAGCAGCGCGCCGAGCATCCGGGCCATCACCGCGCGGGCGGCGTCCACGTCGAGACCCATCGAGTCGCGCATCATCGACCAGGACGACCAGGTGCCGGCCACCGTCAGCGCGTCCAGCAACTGCGCGCGGCCCGGACCGGCGTGCGCCAGCTCCGGGGCGAACACCGCCTCGATCTCGTGCCGGACCCGGGCGACCGCCGCCTCCCGGTTGCGGCGCAACTGCGGGGAGAACGGCTCCCGCAGCGCCGACGCGCGGGCCGAGGGCGCCAGCACCTCCAGCAGCCGGGCGCGCTGGTCGCAGAACGCGGCGATCCGGGCGGTCAGCGGCAGTTCCGGCGACACCGGCCGCCAGAGCGCGGCCTGCCGCTCGCCGACCCGCCGCCCGGTCGCGGCGAACAGCGTCTCCATGTCCTTGAAGTTGGTCCAGAGCGTGCGCAGCGACACCCCGGCCCGCTCGGCGATCCGTTCCCCGGTGGGGCGCAGGTCACCGGAGTCGATCAGGGCCAGGTGCGCCTCCACGATCGCGGCCCGGGTCCGCTCGGCTCGCGCCGCCCGGCCGTCCACCCGCTCCGGCGGGTCGGCCTCCACCTCGATCATGGGTACGGATCTCCTGTTGCTCGGGTACCGGCGGCAACTCTACGTGCGTGCCGCCGGGCGACCGGCACCCGGCCGCCCGGCGGGACGCCTCAGGCGGTCGGCACCGCGTCGGCGGGCGGGTTCGTCGGCGGCTCGGTGAACTCGGTGACCGCGCCGTCGCCGTCGTCCGTGGTGTACGCGGGACCGAAGTACTCCTGCACGCCGTTGCTCACCTTGGTGAGCCGGACGCCGCCGTAGCCGGCGTGCACGCCGTCGGCGTACCGGAAGGGGACCAGGCCGGGCCCGCGGAAGCCGCCCTTGCGCACGGCCTCGACCAGCTTCTCCCGGGTGGGGTCGGGCCCGGCGGCGAGCATCGCCTGGACGAACGTGTACGCCATCGAGTAGCCGTAGATGGCGTTGCCGTCGACCGGGTTGCCCGCGTTGTACTTCTGGTGGATCTTGGTGAACTCCTGGATCCACGGGTTCGCGGTGTCGGCCACGTTCGGCAGGTAGTTGTCGGCCACCATGCCCTCGAGGATCACCTTCTTGTCGCCGAGCTGGGCGGCCAGCGTGGTGTAGTCGGCACCCACGTTGGACACCACCCACTGCGCCTTGAAGCCCTGCCCGGCGGCCTGGCCCATGGCCAGCGCGGTGAAGCCGGGGATGGTCGCCGAGATGACCACCTGGCAGCCGGCCGCGCGCAGCGCCCCGATCGCCGGGCCGACCTGCTGGTTGGTGGTGGTGTACGTCTGCTTCGCCGCGACCGGGCCGAGGACCTGCTCGACGCCGACCAGCGAGTCCCGCCCGAAGTCGTCGTTCTGCCCGAAGTGGCAGACCTTCGCGCCGGGGAACTCCCGCTTGACGTAGCTGGCCAGGATCTTGCCCTCGACCGTGTAGTCGGGCTGCCAGCCGAACGTCGTCGGGTACTTGTCCGGCTCGTTCCAGTTGCGGCTGCCGGAGGCGACGAACAGGTCCGGCACCTTCTGCGTCTTGACGAACTCCAGCACGTTGGTGTGCGTGGGCGTGCCGAGGCCGCCGAGCAGCGCGAAGACCTTGTCGTCGAGCACCAGCTTGCGGACCACGTTCTCGGTGTTGGCGGGGTTGTAGCCGTCGTCCATGACCTTGTAGACGATTTTCCGGCCGTGCACGCCGCCCTTGGCGTTGACGTGCTCGAAGTACGCCTTGGTGGCGGCGGAGATCTTCGAGTAGCCGGGCGCGGCCGGTCCGGTGAGCGGTTGGTGGGTGCCGATGACGACCTCGGAGTCGCTGACGCCGGGAACGTTCTCGGCGGCCTGCTTCTCGTCGTCGGCGCAGGCCGGCAGCGCGGCCAGCAGGGCCAGGCCGGCGGCGGCCGCGAGAACGCGGCGGGTGGTGGTGCGCATGGTTCTCCATTCCGGTGCGACGGTGCGAACGGTGTGGGTGGAACCGGTGAGGTCAGCGGTCCGGCGGCCGGCGGGTGGCGGGACGGCGGCGGACGGCCCCGCGTAGGCGGGCGGTGAGGGCACGCACGCCGCCCTGCAGGCCGCCCGGGGCGGCGAGCATGACGACGATGAGGACCAGGCCGAACACGGCCAGCGCGAGGTTGCCTTCCAGCCGCTGGGCCAGCCCGGCGGAGAGGCTGAGGTGTTCGGTGAGCAGGCCGGGCAGGTCCTGGAGCGCGACCAGCAGCACCGCGCCCCAGACCGCGCCGGCCAGGCTGCCCAGCCCGCCGATGACGATCGCCATGAGCAGGAACAGCGACAGGTCCAGCGGGAACTTGCCGGGCGCGACGGTGGCGGTGAGCATGGCGTACACGCCGCCGCCCAGCCCGGCGCAGGCGGCGCTGACCACGAACGCGAGCACCTGCGTACGGGCCACCGGGATGCCGGCGAGCCGGGCCGCGACCTCGTCGTCGCGTACCGCCCGCAGCGACCGGCCGAAGCGGCTGCGCACCAGGTTGGCCAGCAGCAGCATGGTGAGCAGCGCGGCGGCCAGCGCGATCCAGGCCAGCCAGCGCTCGGGCTGGAAGTAGGCGCCGAGCGCGGCCGGTGGCGTCTGCGCCGGGAACGACAGCCCCTGCTCGCCGTTGAACACGCCGGTGAAGATCGTGGTGACCGCCGGGACGAGCGTCGCCACGGCGAGGGTCACGCCGGCCAGGTAGGGGCCGCGCAGCCGGGCCGCGGCCAGCCCGACGACGAGTCCGCCGAGCGCGGTCACCGCGACCCCCGCGAGCAGCGACGCCGGCAGCGTCCACCACCCGCGTACGGCCCGCTCGTCGAGGGCCTGCTGGGTCAGCGCCACGGTGTACGCGCCGGTGGCCATCAGCGCGCCGTGCCCGAGCGAGAGCTGGCCGTTGAGCCCGACCAGCACGGTGTGCCCGGCGGTGACGCAGAGGAACGCGCAGACGCGCGCCACCTGGAGGTTCTGGTACGGCGCGAGCTGGTTGGTGACCAGCACGACGAGCGTGCCGGCGAACACGGCCACGGCCAGGTGGCGCAGCAGCGTGGAGCCGCGCGGATCGCGTCCGGCCGGCGCGCCGGGCAGCAGCCGGCGCAGCGGGGACGCCGTGGCGGGCGCGGTCTCGGTCGGGGTGGTCGTCACACGTGTCTCGCTCTCGCCGCGGAGAAGAGCCCGCCGGGGCGGACCAGCAGGACGGCCAGCAGCAGCACCAGGACGGCCAGCGGGGTGGTGTCCGGTCCGAGGTAGCCGGTGACGTAGGACAGGATCAGCCCGACCAGCAGGCCGCCGACGACAGCGCCGACCGGGCTGTCCAGGCCGCCGACCACGGCGGCGGTGAACGCGATCACGAAGACCAGGTCCATGGCGTGCGAGTGCAGGCCGAGTCCGGTGGGGACGACGAGCATCCCGGCCAGCGCGCCGACGGCGGCGGCGAGCGCCCAGCCGAGCGTGAGCATCCGGCCGACGCTGACGCCGAGCAGCCGGGACACCTCGGGCGCGAACGCGGCGGCCCGCATCCGCAATCCGATCGGGGTGCGGGTGAACAGCACCGCGAGCAGCGCCACCACCGTCAGCGCCGCGCCGAGCACCCAGAGGTCGTACGGGGACAGCGCGGCCACCCCGGCGATGGTGAGCGCGTCGGTGTCGAACGGCGCCGGGGCGGGACGGTACTCGTTGCCGAAGATCATGCCGAGCACCGCCTGGATGACGAGCACCAGGCCGAGCGCGACGATCACCTGGTTGAGCGGCCCGCCGGGTCCGGCGAACCGCATCAGCACCCGCTCCACCAGCGCGCCCAGGGCCAGTCCGGACAGGATCGCGGCGGCCAGGCCGAGCCAGTACGAGCCGGTGGCGGAGACGACCGCGTAGCCGACGTAGGCGGTGGCCACGGCCATCGCGCCCTGGGCGAAGTTGACCACCCGGGCGGCCCGCCAGATGAGCACCAGCGCGAGCGCGAACGCCGCGTAGACCGCCCCGGCGGCGAGCCCGTCGAAGGTGAGGAACCAGAACCGCTCCATCCGCGACCCCTTCCTAGAATCCGAGGTACGCGTGCCGGAGCTGGTCGTCGTCGCGCAGCCGGGCGGCCGGCGCGGCGGTCACCACGCGCCCGAGCGACATGACGATGCCCTGGTCGGCGACGGAGAGCGCGGAGCGCACGTTCTGCTCGACCAGCAGCACGGTGAGCCCCCGTTCGTCGCGCAGCCGCCGCAGCAGCGCCATGATCTGCGCGGTGACCTTGGGCGCCAGCCCGAGCGACGGCTCGTCGAGCAGCAGCAGCCGGGGCCGGGCGATCAGCGCGCGGCCGATCGCGAGCATCTGCCGTTCGCCGCCGGAGAGCTGGTGTCCGGCGTGGTCGCGGCGGCGGGCCAGCGCCGGGAACAGCTCGTACACCTCGTCCTGCGCGCGCCGGGCGTCGGCCCGGTCACGCCGCCACAGCCCGCCCAGGCGCAGGTTCTCGGCCACGGTCAGCTCGGTCACCACGCCGCGCCCCTCCGGCACGTGCGCCAGCCCGCGCCGGACCAGGTGTTCCACCCGGACGCCGCGCAGGTCCTCGCCCGCGTACCGGATCCGGCCGCCGGTGGGCCGCAGCAGGCCCGAGAGGGTACGCAGCAGCGTGGTCTTGCCCGCGCCGTTGGCGCCGAGCACGGCGGTGACGGTGCCGGCCGGGACGGTGAACGCGACGTCGCGCAGCACCGGCACCGGGCCGTAGCCGCTGCTGAGCGCCTCCACCTCCAGCACGGCGGTCACGGCGTGCTCCCCTCGACCGGCACGTCGGCGCCCAGGTACGCCTCGGTGACCCTCGGGTCGTCGCGGATGCTCTCCGGCGCCCCGGCGGCGATCACCTTGCCGAAGTCGAGCACCACGAGGTCGTGGCAGACGGACATGACCAGGTCCATGTGGTGCTCGACGAGCAGCACGGCGCAGCCGTCGGCCCGGTCGGGCAACGCGCGGACCAGGTCGGCCAGCTCGGCCACGTCGTCGGCGCCGAGACCGCCGGCCGGCTCGTCGAGCAGCAGCAGCCGGGGGCGGGCGATCAGCGCGCGGGCCAGCGCGACCCGCTTGCGTACCGCATAGGGCAGGGTGCCGGGTGCGGCGTCGGCGTGCTTGTCGATGCCCAGCTCGGCG
>NZ_JAGPXP010000034.1:0-56645 GCF_018070485.1 Micromonospora sp. C41
GGGGAACGGAGCGGCCGGGTCGGCGGACGGCCTGACGCCCACGGTCAGGCCGGGTGGGCCGGCCGTCCGGCCGACGCAGCGGACCGGCCGGCCCACCACTCCGCCCGGTGACGACCCATGGCGCGAAAAGGCACGCAAAATTCAGCGGTCCACGGGATCACATCCGGGCCGTGGACGGAGTAACGTATTTGACGGAGAGGCCGCTCCCCCCGTGGCGGCCTCTCCATTACTCTTCCCGGACCGGCTCACCGCCGGGCACCGGCGCCGTCACCGGGTGCCGCAGTCCCGGATGCCCGGCCGGCAGCGACCGCCGGATCACCACCCAGCTCGACGCCAGCGCCGCCGCGATCAGCGGCCAGGTGAGCGCCGCCCGCGCCACGGTGAGCGCGACCACCTGCCCGTCCAGCCACAGCGGGATGAACACCGCCAACCGCAGGACGTAGGTGCCCGCCCACACCCAGCTGCCTCGGCCGTACGCCCGCAGCAGCGCCGGATCACGCCGCCACCGGGTCCGCTGGCCCAGCGCCGTGCCGACCACCACGCCGAGCAGCGGCCAGCGCACCACGATGCTCACCGCCCAGGCCAGCGCGCTCGCCGCGTTGGCGGCGATCTGCAGCAGGAAGAAGTCCTCGGCCCGGCCGGTCCGCAACGCGACGAGCGCGGCCACGCAGACCGCGAGCAGCCCGATCAGCACCGAGCGGGGGCGGTCCCCGCGCCGCCACCGCCAGCCGGCCACCGCCGTGCCGGTCAGCAGCGCGGCGAGCACACCGCCGCGCAGCCCGCCGAGCACCCAGCCGAGCCCGAACGCGAGCGGCGGCAGCGTGGCGTCGACCGCCCCGCGCCGGCCGCCGAGCAGGTCGGCCAGCGACTCCGGCCGTGGCCCGGCCTGCGGTTCCCGCTGCGGCGTGCCGGTCACGCCCCACCTCCTCGGATCGCCCGCCTCACCGTACGCCGAAGCCGATGGCGCTCCGCCGCGCGCGTCGGCGGCCCTACCGTTAAGTTGTCCGGGTGCGGGAGACGGCAAGGGGTTGGACGGCGGTCTGGTTGGTCGTACTGGCCCTGCTGCAGACGGCTGCGTTCGTGCTGGTGTGGCGCTTCGCCGTGCACACCGAACTGGGCCAGTGGCTGGACACGGTGGCGCTGACCGGCAACCAGATCGGCCAGGACCGCATCGACGGTCCGGTCGACACGCTCCTCAACGCCATGTCCGTGGTGTCGCTGCTGGCCGCGACCGCGGTGATCGGCTTCATCGCGCTGATCCGGGGCCGCAAGGCGCTGGCCGTCACCGCGACGTTGCTGATCGCCGGCGCGAACGTGACCACGCAACTGCTCAAGCACTTCCTGGTCCGGCCCGACTTCGGCATCGACCCGGAGCGGGCCGCCGCCGGCAACAGCCTGCCCAGCGGCCACACCTCGGTGGCCGCCTCGGTGGCGGTCGCGCTGATCCTGGTGCTGCCGCGCAAGCTGCGGGCGGCCGGGGCGTTCCTCGGCGCCGGGTACGCCGCCGCCGCGGGCGTCGCCACGCTCTCCGCCGGCTGGCACCGGCCCAGCGACGCGGTCGCCGCGTACCTGGTGGTCGGCGCGTGGGCCGCGGTCGCCGGGCTGGTGCTGCTGGTCTTCCAGCGGGAGCAGGCGGTGGTCGAGCCCGGCGACGCGCACCGGGTGACCGCCGCCGTGCTCGGCGGCGCCGGCGCGGTGGCGCTGCTGGCCTCCGCGCTCGCGTTGTCCTGGCTGGTGGACCGCTCCACGATCCCCGTCGAGGCGCTCAGCCGCCGTCAGCTCTTCGTCGGGTACGCGGGCAGCGCGGCCGGCATCGCCGGCACGATCGCCGTGGTGGCCGCGCTGGTGCTGGTCGTGGTGCACCGGCTGGTGCCCCGGTGGAAGGGCTGATCCGGCGGATGGAGACGGTACGGGCGGCGTTCCGGGCCGAGTGCGACCGCCTGGAGCGGGTGCTGCGCGACCTGGACGACGCGGCGCTGGACCGGCCCACGCCGTGCCCGCCGTGGCGGGTGCGCGACCTGATCGCGCACGTGAGCACCGGGGCCGGACGCCTGGCGGGCATGCTCGCCGAGCCCGCGCCGCCCCGGGCCGAGGTGGACGCGGCCGCCTACTTCGGCGCGGCCAAGTTCAGCCCGCCGGTGGACCGGGACCGTGTCGAGGGCGCGCAGCGTGCGGCCCGGGAGCACCCGGGCGCCGCCGAGGTGGCGGCGGAGTTCGGCCGGGCCTGGCGTGCCACCGACGAGGCGGTCGCCGCTGAGCTGCCCGCACGGGTGGTGCGTACCCGCCACGGTGACGCGATGGCGTTGCCGGAGTTCCTGCGTACCCGGGTGGTGGAGGTCGCGGTGCACGGCCTGGACCTGGCCGACGCGCTGGACCGGACGCCGTGGCTGACCCCGGCCGCCGCGGACGTGGTGATCGGCGTGCTCACCGGCGGCGTGCCGGTGCCGCCCGGACTGGGCTGGGACGCGCTCACCGTGCTGCGCAAGGCCACCGGGCGGCTGCCGGTCACCGGCGACGAGCGCGCGGAGCTGACCCGCGCCGGCATCGGCCGGCTGGCCTTCGGCGGCTGACCTCAGCGCCCGGCGCAGCGCCGCAGGTGCTCCAGCACGATCGGGTCGATCCGGCCGGGCACGAAGCGTTCCTCCAGGTTCTCCAGACCCGTCCAGGCGGCCAGCGCCTCGTCCAGTCCGGCCGGGCCGACCGGGTGCCCGGTGGCGGCGAGCAGTTCGGCCACTTCGGCGGCGAGCGGACCGGTGAGGTCGCGCAGCGTGGCCGGATCGGGGCGGCCGAACAGCATGTGGTGGATGCCGAGCAGGCGGCGCAGCTCGGAGACCGGGTCCACATGATCGTCCACCCGCAGGTCCACCAGCTCGTCGCCGGTCCCGGCGTAGCCGCCGTGGCGCTGCACCACGAGCATCGCCGCGCTCTGCCGCCCGCGCCGGTCGCCGCCGGCCGCGTCGCCGGCGGTGAGCGCGGCCAGCAGCCGCTGCGGGAACGGCAGCTCCGCACGGGCCAGCCAGGCGTCGCGCAGCGCGTCGATCACCTGCGGGCCGGTCAGGATGTTGCCCTGCGCGGCCCAGCCGTCGCCGGCCTGCCCACCGGCCCACGGGTGGCAGCGCGGCCCGGTCCAGGTGGCCCCGTCGCCGGTCGCGCCGACCACGGCGAGCTGCCGGTCGTCGCGTCCCGGATCGGCGGCCACCAGCCCGGCCACCGCGTCGGTGGCGCTGACGCCGGTCCGTAGCAGCGCGAGCGCCTGCGCCCGGTAGGCGAGGTTGGCGTGCGCCTGGGTGGCGACCGCCCCGACCAGCGCCTCGGCGGCCGGCACCAGCGCCCCGGCGGCGAGGAACCGGCTGGCCACTGCCACTCCGAACAGGCGCCCGTCGGCGGAGCGGGCGACGAGCGAGAAGGTCACGCGCGGATCGTAGCCCGCAGGGCGGGCACGGGGCCCCGCTCCGGCGGCACCGCTCAGAACGGCGGCGCGGCGTCCTCCGGCGGCCGGCCCCAGGCACGCCGGGCGTCGGCGACCGCCACCGCCGTCAGGACCGCCGCGGCGAAGCCCGACGCGACGAGCGGCGCGAGGCGCACCAGCAGCGGTACGGGCAGCAGCAGCGCGGCGATCCCCACCAGCCGGGACGGGGAGACGCGGCCGAACACCTCGTACTCGAAGCGGGCCCGGCCGGCCAGGAACACGGCCGGCCCGCCGAGGATCACGGCCAGCCAGGGCAGCTCGTTGTGCCCGATCGGGTGCTCGATCACCAGCTCGTAGCCGATCGCGGTGGCGACCACCCCGATCACCATGACCAGGTGGGT
Organism: Micromonospora sp. C41; assembly: GCF_018070485.1. Classification (NCBI taxonomy): domain Bacteria; kingdom Bacillati; phylum Actinomycetota; class Actinomycetes; order Micromonosporales; family Micromonosporaceae; genus Micromonospora; species Micromonospora sp. C41. Next base: position 3,811 of record NZ_JAGPXP010000034.1, read on the forward strand.
GTCGGCGGCGGAGCGGCCGACGGTGGCCGGGTGCGCGGCCCGGGTCACCGCCTCGCCCAGGATCTGGCCGGCCCGTTGCACGTAGATCCGCCACAGCAGCACCGAGGTGGCGAGCGCGACGGCGAACGCGGTGACCATGCCGGGGCTGGTGGGGGAGCGGGTGAACGACAGGCCGGCGAGCAGGATCGTCTCGCCGAGCGCGACCAGGAAGATCTGCTGGTAGCGCTCGGCCAGGTGCTCGCCGTGGATGTCCCAGCGGGAGACCGTGGAGCGGCCGAGGCCCGGCACCGGCCAGCCGAACCGGGCGGCGAGGTACTCCAGCACCAGCGCCGCGGTCCAGAGCGCCACCCGGGCGTTCACCGGCAGCAGCGCGCCGGCCAGCCAGAGCACGCCGGTGGCGCAGAACGTGATCAGCATGCGCCGCTTGAGCCGGCGGTACTGCTGGTTCTGCAGCACCAGCACGAGGATCGCCGGCCGGCTCACCTGGGCCACCACGTACGCGGTGGCGAACATCAGGCCGCTGTGGCCGAACGCGCGGGGGATCGCCACCCCCATCACCATCGCCGAGATCAGCGCGGTGATCACGATGATCTGCAACCACAGGTGGTGCGGGTCGTAGCGGCTGGTCGTCCACGCCGTGCCCTGCCACACGGCCCAGAGCGCGACCAGCAGCAGCAGCGTCTTGCCGCCGCCGGTCACCGCCGACCAGCCCGTCTGCCCGCCCTCCAGCACCAGGTCCTCGAAGGCGCGCGCCGAGATCCGGGTCAGCGCGAACACGTACACCAGGTCGAAGAAGAGCTCCAGGAACGTGGCCCGGTCGGGGCCGCCGCCGGAGCTGCGCAGCGCGGCCGGCTCGGCGGTCCTCACCGCGCTGCCCCGTCCCCGGTCCACCTCATCCGGCAGTCGTAACACTCTTTCCCGGCTTCTCGTCACCGATCACCCATATCGCCTTGGATCTTGCTCGCGGCGGTGCCGGACGGGCACCATCGACGGGTGACGAACCGATGGGGCATGACAGTGCCGCTGGGCGGTATCCCGCTCGCCGACCACGCCGCCGTCTACGCGGCCCTGGACGACGCCGGCTTCACCGACGTGTGGTCCTCGGAGGTGGCCGGCGCCGACGCGTTCACCCCGCTGGCCCTGGCCGCCGCCTGGTCGCCGCGCCTGCGCCTCGGCACCGCGATTACGCCGGTGTTCACCCGTGGCCCGGGACTGCTGGCGATGAGCGCCGCCGCGCTGGCCGAGGCGGCGCCGGGCCGCTTCGCCCTCGGCGTCGGCGCCTCGTCGCCGGTGCTGGTGCGGGACTGGAACGCGATTGGATTCGACGAGCCGTTCAAACGGACCCGGGACGTGCTGCGGTTCCTGCGGGCCGCGCTGCGCGGCGAGACCGTCGACGGCGCGTTCGACACGTTCGCCGTACGGCGCTTCACGCTGGAGCGTCCGCCGAGCGTGCCGCCGCCGGTCGTGCTGGCCGCGCTGCGCCCCGGCATGCTGCGCCTGGCCGCCGCCGAGGCCGACGGGGTGATCCTCAACTGGCTGGCCGCCGAGGACGTGCCGACCGCCCTGGCCGAGGTGGGCGAGCGCCGCCCCGGGTTCGAGGTGGCCGCCCGCATCTTCGTCTGCCCCACCGAGGACGCCGCGTACGCCCGCGCGCTGGGCCGCCGCATGATCACCGGCTACCTCACCGTCCCCGCGTACGCGGCCTTCCACAGATGGCTGGGCCGCGAGGACTCGCTCGGTCCGATGTGGCAGGCGTGGGCCGCCGGGGACCGGCGGGGCGCCTCCGCCGCCGTACCGGACGAGGTGGTCGACGCGCTGGTGCTGCACGGCTCACCCGAGCAGTGCGCGGCCGCCGTCCGCCGCTACGCCGACAACGGCGTCGACGTGCCGGTGCTGGCGGTGCTCCCCACGCCCGAGATCACCGAGGGCGGCGCGGCGGCCTGGCTGGATCTGCTGTCCCGGCTCGGCCCCGGAGAGGTGGCCTGAGATGAACCTGACCGACCGGGTGGTGGTGATCACCGGCGGGGCCGGCGGGATCGGCGCGGCCCTGGGCCGACGGTTCGCCGCCGAGGGCGCCGCCGCCGTCGTGCTGGCCGACCTGGCCGCCGACGCGGCCCGCGCCACGGCCGAGGCGATCGGCCCGGTGGCCACCGGCGTCGGGCTCGACGTCACCGACGAGGCGGCGGTACGCGCACTCGTGGACGACACCGAGCGCCGCCACGGCCGGATCGACCTGTTCTGCGCCAACGCCGGAGTCGCCACCGGCGGCGGCATCGACGCGCCGGACGCCGACTGGGACCGCGCCTGGCGGGTCAACGTGCTGGGGCACCTGCACAGCGCCCGCGCGGTGCTGCCCGGCATGCTCAGCCGGGGCCAGGGCCACCTGCTGCTCACCTGCTCGGCGGCGGGCCTGCTCACAGCGGTCGGCGACGCGCCGTACACCGCCACCAAGCACGCCGCGGTAGGGCTCGCCGAATGGCTGGCGATCACCTACCGGGACGCCGGGATCCGGGTCAGTGCGCTGTGCCCGCAGGGCGTGGACACCCCGATGCTCGCCGACGGCCTCACCGAGGGGCACCTGGGCGCCCGGGTGATCGCCGCGTCCGGGACGATCCTCAGCCCGGACCAGGTCGCCGAGGCGGTGATCGCCGGGCTGGCCGAGGAACGGTTCCTGATCCTGCCGCACCCCGAGGTGGCCGACTACGCCCGCCGACGTGCCGAGGACCCGGACGGCTGGCAGGCCGGGCTGCGCAAACTCGTCCGGAAGCTGCGCGCGAGCCTTCCTCAGTCGTGAGGGATCTCCTGCCCGTCGACGCACGCGGGAGACCGCCAGTGGGCCAAGGGCGGGCTTCATGTGGGTCGGGTCAACGACGTGGGCATCGTGCTGCGGACGGATGCGGATTCAGCCATCGTCACCGGTTCTCGCCATCACCGGCGGGGTTGCCGTCGCCGCCGGCTCCGCCGCCGCCGGCGGTCCGGATCGGGTGGGTAGCAGCAGGGCGGCGACCACTGCGCCGGCCGCCAGTACGCCGATCACGAGCCAGACCGTGGTGGTGAGGGGCAGCTGTTGTCCGGCGATGCTGCCTGCCGAGGCACCCACCACGGTCGCGGCCATCTCGGCGGCGGAGAAGGCGGATCCGACCCGGCCGAGCTGACGGTCCGGGGTATGGCGTTGGACCTGCACCTGGACCAGCATCAGCAACGCGCCACCGGGCAGGCCGGCAAGGGCGATGAAGACCAGCGCGGCGGCGAAGTGGTGGATGAGGAAGAGCCCGGCGAAGCAGAGGGTGATCGCCGCCAGGCAACCGGTGAACGACAGCCGGAGGAGCCCGCTACGGGACAGCACGTTGCCGACGTACGCGCTGGCCAGGAAGCCGCCGCCGAGCGCTGCCATGAGCACACCGACGTCGCCGGCGTCGCCGCCGAGGACGCTGATGACGTACGGCACCAGAAGCACGTTCAGAGCGGCGTTTGCCAACAGGAAGAGGCTGGAGACGACGAGAGTCGTGCGGAGGATCGGATGCCCGAAGAGGAAGGCCAGTCCCTCCCGGAGTTGCCCCCGGAAAGCGGCCAGCCAGGAGGACGCGTCCGGCTGCTGCCCGTCGTCGGTCACCCGCAGCCGACCCATTCCGAAGATCAGTAAGGCCGAGAGCAGGTACGTCGCGGAGTCGATCAGCACCAGGCCGTCGAAACCCACGAGGGCGTAGAGCGCGCCGCCCAGGGGTGCGCCGGCGAGGCGGACGATGCCGCTCGCCACCGTGTTCCAGGCGTTCGCCGCCTCCAGGTCGCCGCCCCGGCCGACGACGGCGGGCACCACTGCCCGGGCCGCGGACTGGAAGACGTGCCCGATTGCGCTCTCGAAGAACATCGCCGTGTAGAGCAGCCACAGCATTCCCGGATCATCGACCACGATCAGCGCGAGCACGACGACCATGCGCAGCAGGTCAGCGCCGACCATCACCGTTCGCCGGTCCCACCGGTCGGCCAGCACCCCGGCCAGGGGCGCGAAGACGATCGCGGGCAGGGTCTGCGCGACGAAGGCGAAACCACTGCTGAGCGTCGACCCGGTCATCGTGTAGACGTAGACCGGCACCGCGACGATCATCAGCCAGTTGCCCAGGTTGGACAACAGCGTGCTGGTCCAGAGCAGACCGAAACGCCGGTTCCTGATGCAGATCACCACTCACCTTACTTCCGTGACGCCGGCTGCCGGTGTCCCACAGGCGTTCGACGACCAGGAGGTCAGCAGATGGTCAGGAGGACTCGTGGCGGTACCGGCTCGGCGATCCGGTTACGGCTGTTGATCAGCGTCGCCACCGTAGCGGCCCCGGATGGATCGTCCACAGCAACTGTCGCCACCGTGGCCGGGCCGAGCGCAGCGCCTCGGCGAAGCCGGCGCTCAGTCCTGCGGCCCGGTCCGCCTGTTCCGGCGTGACGCTGCCCGGCGCGAAGCCCGCCTGGTTGAGCAGAGCGGCCAGCTCGTCCACCGTTGCCTCATCCGGGTCGCCGATCGCCGCGTCCTCTCCGGGCCGCGCCGCGCGGGCCTCGGCGAGCGTCCGGCGGGCCCGCGCGGCGACCTCCGCCGCCGCCAGGTCCGGCCCGACCGGGTGTCCGGCCAGGCGCAGCGCGTCGGTCAGCTCCCGCCAGGCGCCCGCGACCCGCTCGCCCGGATCGCCCACCGCCATACGCGAGCGGGTCAACCGGCGGCGCAACGCGACCAGCGTGGCCAGCACCGCCCCGAGCAGCAGCGCCAGCGCTCCGACACCGCTACCGACCAGCACCGGCGTACCCGAGCCGCCCTGCTCCCGGCCGGGCGCGGGCGCGGCGGCCGGCGGCGTGACGCTCGGCTCCTCGGTGGGCGCCGGCACCTCCGACGGCGGCGGGTCCTCCGGCTGCGGCCGGAAGTCCTCCTCCACCGGACGGGGCTCCTCGTCCGGGCGCGGCATCGGATCGAACGGCACCCAGCCGACGCCGTCGAACAGCACCTCCGGCCAGGCGTACGCGTCGGCCGCCCGCACCGGCCCGTCGCCGTCGGGCCCGAACCCGACCACCACCCGGGTCGGCAGGCCGGCGAGGCGGCCGAGCACCGCGAACGCGGCGGCGAACTGCTCCGACGTGCCCCGCTGGCCGCCGCCGTTACGCGGCCCGAACAGGAAGAACGCCAGATTCGGGTACGCGTGCCCGCTCGGCGCGTCAGCTGTCACCCGGTAGTGCTCGGCCAGGAACGTGGCGATCGCGTCGGCGCGCGCGTACGGAGCGCCGTTCGACTCGGCGAGCTGCGTGGCCAGCCGGCGCAACGGTTCCGGCGCGCCGTCGGGCACCCGCAGCACCCGGGCCACCTCGTCACCCGCGGGCACGTTCGCCGTGCTCAGCAGGTTCACGTCCGGTTGCTCCCGCATCGAGGACACCTCGTACCGCAGCCCTGGCGCGAGCCCTTCCGGGCGGATCAGCGTCCCGGTCGCCGGGTCGTACGCGACCCGCGCGCCGGTCACCTCGCGCGGCGTGGGCACCGCCGGCAGCAGCCGTCCGGTCAGGTCGCCGACCGTGATCTCCTGGCGCACCTCGTCGGTGGCCGTGTTCGGGGCGGGCTCGACGGCGGGCAGGATCCGCCCCGCGTTGCGGTACGTGGCGCCGACCCGCCAGGTCACGCCGTCGTAGTCGCTGAGCACCGCCAGCCGGATCCGCGGCGTCCCGCCGGCCGGCGCGCCGCCGACGGTCCGCACGTCCAGCAGCCGCTGGTCCGGGTTCAACGCCCACCCGGAGATCCGGATCAGCGGGTTCTCGTCCAGCGACTCCACCCGTGGCGGCTCCACGTAGCGGCGCGGGTCGACCGGTCGCTCGTCCACCTGGGCGGCCACCACCGGGGCGAGCAGCGCCGCCAGCGCCACCACCACCGCCAGCCCGGCCGCGCTCGCCGCCACCAGCCGCAGCCGGACGGCCGCGCGTACCGCCGGGGTCAGACCGGCGACCGGATCGGCCGCCGGGCCGTCGCGGCGCCCGGGCGTCGCCAGGCCGGCCGCCGCGACCGCCGCGAACACCACAGTCGGGCCGATCGCCGGATCCGCGTTCGGCCCGACCACGTAGAGCGCCCCGGCGTAGAGCAGAGCCGGCGGCAGGTAGCCCAGCAGCACCCGCCCGGCGCGCAGCGCCACCTCGGCGGCGGTCAGCCCGGCCAGCCACGCGGCCGCCACCGGAACCAGCACCGTGTCCGGGGCCGGCTCGACCGGAATCATCGCGGTGAGCAGCCGGGGAATCGCGTTACGGGCGGCGTCGGTGGTCACCTCGCCGAGCCCGCCCGGCAGCGCCGCGTGCGCGGCGGCCAGCCGCAGCGACAGCAGCGTCCACCCGGCCATCGCGGCCACCGACAGCGGCGCCACCAGCCAGGACGGCAGCCGCCGCGCGGCCACGCCGACCAGCACCGATCCGACGGCCGCGCCGGCCATGAGCCGGGTCAGCAGCGGATCCGCGTACACCCGGCCAAGCACCACGCCGGAGAGCGCGACCAGCACGATCAGCGCGGCCGGTACCGGCACGGCCCGCAGCACCCGGACCGCGCGTTCCGCCGCCGGTTGGGTCCGTGGCGGCGTCACCACCGGCGGATCCCGTCCCACTCGGCGGCGAACGCCGCGCCGTCCGCCGCGTCCAGCACCGTGAGGCCCGTCGCGCCGGCCGCCGTCGGCCCGTCCGCGCCGAACATCCCGACCACCACCGACGGGTACGCGCCGCGCAGCGCGCCGACGTGCCCCAGCTCGTCGCGGCCACCCGGCCCGGTCAGGAAGACCAGCGTGTCACCGAGCCGGTCCCGGCGCAGCCGCCCGGTCGCGGCCGGCAGCACGTCCGGCCCGGCGTCCGCCAGCTCCACGGCGGCCAGCCGGTCCAGCGGCCCGGCCGCGCCCTCCGGCTCCACCTCGGCCGGTACGACGAGCAGCAGCTGCACCGGCAGGTCCTCCCGCACCGCGGCGGCCACCACCGACGCGGCCGCCTCGCACGCCGACTCGAACGACTCCGCGACCCCGCCCACCCGGCCCGGATGCGCCGACGCGCGGTTGTCCAGCACCACCACCAGGCGCGGCAGGCTGGTGTCCACGTTCTCCCGCACCATCAGCTCACCCACCCGGGCGCTGGTGCGCCAGTGCACGCGGCGCAACTCGTCGCCCACCACGTACTCCCGCAGCGAGTCGAACGTGATCGACCCGTGCGGCACGCTGTCGGTACGCCCGTCCAGGCTGCGCCCGGCACCGGTGGGCACCGCGGACAGCGGATGGATGCGCGGGTGCACCCACACCGGCACCGTGCCGCCGTAGCCGCGCGCCAGCGCCACCAGGCCCAGCGGATCCCGGCGCACCACCCGCAGCGGCCCCACCGGCACCACCCCACGCCGGTGCGTCGGCACGTCGTAGCGCACCACCGTGTCGCGGCCCGGGCGCAACCGCAGCAGCGGCACCGGCACCAGCGCGCCCGCGCAGCGGTCCTCGGCCACCAGGTTCGCCGCCCGCAGCCGACCGGTGTTGCGCACCGTCAGCTCCATCGCCGCCGGCTCACCCCGGGCCACCCGGTCCGGGTCGGCCCGCCGCGCCACGCTCAGCCGGGGCCGCCAGGCCGCGTTCACCACGCCGTAGCCGACCGCCACCCCGGCCGCCGCGCCCAGCACCGTCAATTCGGGGTACGCGTAGCGGAACCCCACGCCGAGCAGCACCAAGGCGGCGACGAGCAGCCCGATGCCACGGGCGGTGATCCCCACGCTCAGCCGTGCACCGGCGTGGCCTGGCCCGACGGCAACGGCACCGGCACCGACGCGACCGCCTGACGCAGCACCTCGGCGGACGTCACACCACGCACCTGCGCGTCGGGGGTGAGCAGCAGCCGGTGCGCGAACACCGGCTCGACGAGCGCCTTCAGGTCCTCCGGCATGATCCAGCCCCGGCCGTCGATGAGCGCGTACGCGCACGCCGCCCGGGTCAGCGCGATCACGCCGCGCGGACTCACCCCGACCCGCACCTGCGGATGGGTACGGGTGGCAGCGGCCAACCGCACCGCGTACGCGTACAACGGCTCGGCGATGTGCACCCGCCGGGCCATCTTCACCATCTCGCCCACAGTGGCGGTGTCGGTCACCGCGGTCAGCGAGTCGGGGGAGCGGACCGTGGCGCCGCGCAGCACCTCCACCTCGACCGCCTCGTCCGGGTAGCCGACCGACAGCTTCACCAGGAACCGGTCGAGCTGCGCCTCGGGCAGCCGGTATGTGCCGTCCATCTCCACCGGGTTCTGCGTCGCCACCACCAGGAACGGCTGCGGCACCGGATGCCGTACGCCGTCCACCGTGACGGTGCGCTCCTCCATCACCTCCAGCAGCGCCGACTGCGTCTTCGGCGACGCCCGGTTGATCTCGTCGGCGATCACGATGTTGGCGAACACCGGCCCCGGGTGGAACTCGAAACCCCGGCTGGCCTGGTTGAAGATCGTCACCCCTGACACGTCGGAGGGAAGCAGGTCCGGCGTGAACTGGATCCGCCGCCACTGCCCCTTCACGGTGGCCGCGATCGCCCGCGCCAGCGTGGTCTTGCCGACGCCCGGCACGTCCTCCAGCAGCACGTGCCCCTGCGCGAACAGCGCGGTCAGCGCCAGCCGCACCACCTGCGGCTTGCCCAGCACGACCGCGTTGACGTTGTCGGCCAGCCGGGCGGCCAGGGCGGCGAAGCCCTGCACCTCCGGCTGGCTGAGCGGTTCGTGCGTGTTCACGGATGCGCCTCTCGGGGTGGTGCGGTCAGCAGGTGGGCAGCAGGTTGAGGTCGTCGCCGCCCTCCAGGTTCAGCCAGGCCCACGGGATGTAGTCGCGGCCCTTGCTGTGGTCGACGCGCACCCACCAGGTGCTGCGCTTGTCGTTGTTGTAGATGTAGGCGTAGACCTCTTCGCCCTTCTTCTTGCAGTAGGCCTTCAGCCGGGCGCCGTTGGGCTCCCAGCCTGCCTGCCTGCTGTTGTCCTGCTGAGTGACCGAGAAGATCTCGTTGCCGTTGCGCTCGCCGGGCACGTCCCGGGAGCAGTAGGTCGCCTCCGCGCCGGAGGAGCCGTTGCGGCAGGTGGCGATCCCGTACAGCGCGTCCGTGGTCTGCGGCCGGGAGGCGGTGCCCTTACCGGCGGCGTTGGACGCGGTCAGCGTCACCGTGTACGCGGTACCCGGCGAGAGGCCGGTCACCCGCAGGCTGGAACAACTGCCGCTCGCCGTCTTCCCGCCGGTCGCCGCCGTGCAGGTGGCCCGCCCGCCGCCCGCGTCCACAGTGAACGTGACGGTCACCGACGTGGCATCCGCGGACGAGCCGGTCACCGTGATTCGCGGCTCGGCCACCGTCCGCGCGGTGGTGCTCGCCTCCGGTCCGGCCCCGGCCTCGTTCACGGCCTTGACCTTCACCGTCACGTTCTGCCCGTTGCCCAGGCCGCCCACAGTGGCCCGCACGTCGGTCACCTCGACCGACTTCCCGGCCGCCTCCACCACGTACTTCGTCACCGGGCGGCCGTTGTCCACCGCCGGGGACCACTGCACCGCGACAGTGCCGGGCTGGTCGGCGACAGTGGACGCGCGCAGGTCGCCCGGCGCCTTCGGCACCGTGAACGGCACCACCGTGTTGCTCACCGGCGACGCCTTCGACCCGGCGCCCTTCTCGCTCACAGCTGTCACGGTGAACGCGTACTGGGTGCCGTACTCCAGTTGCCCGGCCCCCACCACCAGCTCGGTCTTCGCCGACTCGCCCGCCGGGGCGCTCGCGCCCGCCGAGGTCGCCGTCACCGCGTACTTCGCGATCTTGTTGCCCTGGCCGTCGGCCTCGGGCCAGCTCACCCGCACCGTGCCGTCCGGCCGCGCCTCGGCGGTCACCGACGCCGGCGGGTCCGGCACCTCAGCGGTCGGCACCACCGGGTTGCTGCGCCGTGCCGGCCCCTCACCCTTGGCGTTCACCGCGTGCACCGAGAACGTGTACGTCTCACCGTTCGTCAGGCCGGTCACCTCCAGCGAGCGCTGGTTCGCGCCGACCTGGCGGGTCTGACCGGCACCCTCCACCACGTACCTGGTGATCTCGGCCCCGTTCGACGCGGCGGCCTGCCAGCTCACCCGCGCCGAGGCGTCACCAGCGGCGGCCGTGACCGACTTCGGCGCTCCGGGCTTGCCCACCTTCGGCTTCTTCGGCGGGGGCGGCGGCGCAGCGACCGGCGGCGGATCCCCGCCGAGCACGTCGTTGGCGTACTTGTTGACCTCGCGCACCCGGTTCTGGTCGTCGACCACCTGCGCGGTGGACGAGTCCGGCGGGTTGATGAACAGGTGGTTCTCGCGCACCTCCAGCTCGACCGGGCCGGGGCGGCCGGCGCCCTTCACGGTCTGCACGAGCTGCCCCTCGGCGTCGAACGCGTAGACCGTGCCGGTCGTCTCGTCGGCGCAGTAGAACCGGCCCGCCCACGCCACCGCCGGGCTGAGCCGGACACCGTCGCCCGGCACCGCGAACCGCTTCACCTCGCGGCTGTCGCGCACCACGTGCACCGACCGCTCACCGGGAACCGTCACCGGCACCTGCTGCCCGCTGGTACGAGTCGGCAGGTAGCCCGGCGCGGTCATGGTCAGCTCGGCCCGCGTGGTCCGACCGCCCACCACTGTCACCAGCGACGTCGAGGTGCGGTCCAGCACCGCCACACCCTCGTCCAGCGTGGACACCACCAGCTCGTGCGCCGGCTCGGCCACGTCGTACGTCTCGACGCGCTTCGGGCTGAGCCCGGCCGGCGGCGCGTCACCGGGCGTCTCCGGCAGCTCGGCGGCGGTAACCGCCGAGACGGTGCCCTCGCTCGGCACCGCGATCCACAGCTTGCCGGCGCCGTCGAACGCGCCGCCGGTGATGCCCGGCGGGTAGCGGACCGGCTCGCCCACCGGCGTCAGCGCCCGCGGGTCGAGCTGCCGGACGATGCCCTGCACCGCGTCCACCACGAACGCCGCGTCCTCGTGCAGCGCCACGCTCACCCCGAGCCCCGGCGCGGTCGGCGTGGTCGCGGTGATCTGCAACGTCGCCAGGTCCAGCGAGCTGACCTGGCCGGTCTTGAGGTCGCGCAGGATCAGCAGCCGGTCGGTCTGGGCCACCTGCACCTGGTGCCGCCGCCCGCCCGGCACCTCCATCCGGGTGTCCACCCGCGCGGTGACGCCGTTGACCCGGGCCAGCTCGCCGCGGGTGCTGCTCCACAACCAGGAGGAGGCGTCGTAGCTCGCCACCGCGTTGTCCGCGGCGCCCAGCCCGAGCACCGTCAACCCCATCGCGGCCAGCAGCGCGGCCACCGTGCCGACTGTCACCAGCCCGCCCCGCATCCGCGACCGTGGACGAGCCTGCTCCGGCCCGGTGCCCGTGACGTCCTCGATGGTGGTCACTGCCGGCTGCCTCCCCGTGTCGGTGGGGGAGAGACGCCGAGCACGGCCGACCCTCCCCAGAGCCGGGAGCCATCATAGGTGCCGCCCGGAGCCGGTGAAACCCGCACCGTCCTCCTGTGGACACCGAGCGTGTCGCCCCCGGACCGTCAGTTCGGCGTGGCGCCGCCCTCCCGATCCGTGCAGACCTGACCCGAGGTCGAGTACGAATCGGTCGCGTAGACCGCCAACACCGTGAAGCAGTAGTCGAGCTTCGCGCTCAGCCCGTTCACCGTGTAGCGGGTCTGCCCCGCGTCCACAGTGGCCATCACGCCGAGCTTCTGCCCGGCCCGGCCACCCGCCACCACGAACGGCACCCCGCCGTTCGTCGGGTCGGTCCAGGTCACCGTGACAGTGGTGGTGTCGTCCCGCAGCTGCAGATCGCCCGGGGGCGGACCGGCCACCTTCGGCGACGCGGAACCGGACGCGGGCGCGGGACCGGGCGGCGGCGCCGCCTCCCGGTTCAGCAACACCGCGCCGACGCCGACGACGGCCACCACCGCGAGCACCGCACCTCCCACCACCAGGGCCAGCACCGTGCGGTTGCGGCCCGGCCGCTCCGGCTCCATCGGGTACGCGCCCGACGCCGGTCCCGCCGCCGGCTGGTGGAACATCGGCGGGTTCACCGGCCAGGCGCCCGGCTCCGGCTGGGCCGGCGGCTCGGGTCGCGTGGACTCGGGAAAGTCCAGCAGGTCCTCGTAGATCGGCATCGGCCGGTTCCGTTCCGGCGCGTCCCCTTCCGCCTGTCCGGCCGCGTCGCCGTTTGTCGGCTCGTCCGGGTCAGGCTCGTCCGTGTCCTGCTCGGGGTCGGCGGGCCGGTCGACCGGCTGGGACGGGGCGACACTGCTCCACGGCGGCGCGACCATGCCCCACGGCGGTACGGAGCCGCCGCTGACCGGCGCGGCGCTGACGGGCGCCGCATGTGCCTGGCCGGCCAGTGACGGGTAGTCGCCGTGACCGGGTGGTCCGCTGACCGGTGGTGGGTAGCCGCTGACCGGAATTCCGCTGATCGGGTACGCGGCCGCACCGCTCACCGGTTGCCCCGGTGGGCCGCTGACCGGATGCGTGGGCGGCGCGCTGACGGGATGCGGCGTGGGCGTGCCGATGGACGGTGCGCTCGCCGGCGGCGTGGGCGTGGACGGTGAGCTGGTGGGTGGTGCGCTGGCCGGGGGCCCGCTCATCACGGGTGCGTCGGCTGGAGGTCCGCTGCTCTGAGGACCGTCCACCGGAGGCGCACCGACCGGGGGTCCGCTGACGGACCCGGATGCCGCAGGATTGGCCGTGGTGCCGGTGGCCGCTGTCGCGGCTTGGCGCTCCGACTCCTCCTCCAGCAGCGGGCCGATCTGCTGTACCTGGATCGTCGGCTTGTCCCAGCCCGGTCCACCCGGGGCGGTCGGTGGCGTACCCGCGCCGGGGCCGCTCGCGCTCGCCTCGATCGCTGCGGGGTGGACTTCCGAGGCTGCTGCCGTTCCGGTCCCGGCCGTACGGTCCGTGGCGGCGTACGGAGGAGCGGCTGCGGCCCCGGCCACCGGTTGGACGGCTGCCGGCCGTGGCGGCACGGGGGTCGGCGGAGCGACAGTGACTGCCGGCGGTGGTGGCAGGACAACGTTCGCCGGTGCGGGGATGCTCGGTGCCGGCGGCAGGACGGTCGGCGGTGGCGGCGGTGGCACGACTCCAGCCGACGGCATCCGCGACGGAGGTGGGGTAACGGAGGCTGGAGGCACCTCGGCGCTCGGCCTCGCTGATGGCGGCGGGATGACCGGTGGGGGCGGTAGCGGGGACGCCGGGCCGGATACGGGCGGCGCCACCGGCCGCCCGTGCACCGGCGTCCCGGCGGCCGGCGCGGCCGTCGGCGTTCCAGCTGTTGCCGTCGGCGTTCCGGGCGCTGCTGGGGGCACCACGGCGCCAGGGACCGCTGGCGGCGGTGGTGGGGCGACCGGAGGACGGGGCGGTACCGGCGTCACTCCGGGGGCTGCGGGCTGCCGACCGTACGTTCCGGGTGCGACGGGGGTGACACCCTGGGCCGGGGGGACCGGCCGGACACCGGGAATCTGCGGGGCCGCTCCGGCGGCCGACGGCGGAGTCAGCGGGGCGGTGGGTTCGGCGGGCACTACCGGGAACCGGGAGGTCGCTTCCTCGGAGATCGGCGCGAAGCGGGTGGTCGCCTCCTCGGACGGCGCAGAGGGCGGCGAGGGCGGCGCCCACGGGCTCGTCGAGCCGTCCGGCCGCACGGCGGGCTGCTGGCGCGGCGGGACCGGAGGGGCGGGCTGCGGGGGAGTGCCCTGCGGGTTCGGCACGGGATACGGCGACTGCGCGGCGCCGGGCGCCGGGGACGCCGGGCCGGGGCGGGGCGCCCACTGTGCGCCGGATACCGGCGCAGCCGCGGCAGGCGTTCCCTGGGCAGCGGGGCGGGTCGGCGCGGGCGGGTACGGCTGCGGGATCGCCGGCAGCGACACGGTGGGCTCGGACAGAGCGGGACCGGAGTGCCCGGGGGAAACGGGACCGGGTTGGCCGGGCAGGACCTGTCCAGGCTGTGCGGGCACGACCGGACCGGAGTGCCCCGGCAGAGCCGGGTTGGGGGGTCCTGGCAGGGGCGGACCGGAGTGTGCCGGCGGGGCCGGGCTGTGGTGTCCCGGCAGGGTCGGACCGGGGTGCCCGGGCAGGGAAGGACCGGGGTGCGTGCCGGCAGCGGCGGCGAAGCCGCCGTGAGGTGGGCCGTAGCCGGCGGGAGCGGCGGCGGAGCCGCCGAGGTACTGGCGGGCTGCGCGTACCGCGGGGTGGTCCGGACCGAGCACGGCGGACCCGGCGGTGGCCACGCGGCTGTAGTTGCGGCGGGCCTCGTGCCGGTTGCCCAGCTCCTCGGCCACCCCCGCGAGGTCGAAGCTGAGCGCGAGCATCAGCGGGTCGCCGTCGCCCCGGCGGCGCTCGCCGGCGGCGTAGGCCTCTTCGAGTACGCGCCGGGCGGCGGCCGGGTCGTCGGCCTCGCGGTGCAGCCGGGCCAGCAGGTGACCGGTGGCCAGGACGTCCTGGTGGTCCTCGCCGTACGCCGGGCGGGCCGCGACGATCGCGTCGGCGAGCAGGCGGCGGGCGCTGGTCAGGTCGCCGGCGGCCCGCATCGCGAGGGCCTGGTGCTGGGTGGCGATCAACGGGGAGGGGTGGGACACGTGAGCAATGCTGCCCGGAATCGTCAGTTGCGCGCTACCCACCCGATTGTTGTGGCCTCTGACCTGCGCAAACGTGCGGCGTTGGTGCTGATGTGCATGATCGTTCCGGGCCGTGTACAGTAATGCCCCGTGCGGCCCGCCAGGCCGGCCGATGCGGTGAGATGATCACCTTGGCCGACCGGGTAGGCTGGTACGTGCAGGTCCGGGTGGCGGAATGGCAGACGCGCTAGCTTGAGGTGCTAGTGCCCGTATAGGGCGTGGGGGTTCAAGTCCCCCCTCGGACACCAATTTGCAGCATCCATGCTGTGTTTCGCGTACTGGTGGTCAAGCGCACTTGACCACGCAACTCTCAGCGCAGCGGCTCCCTCGATCGACCATGTCTCGATCGGGGGCGATTGTCGTGGCTGATCGTGCTGTGGCTCCCGTCATCCCGCCGGTGATGCTGGCCGACCGGGGGCAGGAGTCCCGTCGCCCCCGTGGCGGAGCGCTTCGCCGTTCGCTGTTTCCCCTGCCGGTGCTGCCGACGCCACGCGCCGGCACGATGGTGTACGGCCTGGCCGCCATCGACAGCAGCGGCAGGATCGCCGACCGCACGGTCGTCCGTGCCCTCGGATGGGGGCCGGGCACGCGGCTGCACATCCGCGAGGGCTCCGGAGTGATCGTCGTCCGGTTGGACCGGCAGGGCGTTTTTCCTCGACATGGGCGCGAGCTACTGCGTTTCGGGCCTGCGTTACCTGCCCCGGCAGGATGGCGGCTCCGGCGCGGTCAACGGACGCATCGGCCAGTACGAGGTGTACGTCAGCACCGACGGCACCAACTGGGGAACGGCCGTGGCCACTGGCGCGTTCGCCAACGACGCGAGCCAGAAGGACGTCCGGTACGCCGCGAAGACCGGGCAGCACTTGCGACTGCGTGCCGTGAGTCAGGTCGCCGGCAACCCGTGGACGTCGGCCGCGGAGATCTACGCCCTCAACTGAGGCTCGTCCGTGCGTTCCCGGGGGAGTGACCGCACGGGACGGTAAGGCATGGGGTGGCCGCCACGGAGCGGGCACCTCATGCCGTTATGAGCCGGCTGCGCCCCGGTGCCAGAGGAAAGACGCATACGAACACCAAGTATCGGTCCGCTGAACAGGGATGACATGGTGCACTCCCGAAGAGTCGACGACTTCCGGAGTCAGTCTTCACCGAGCGGCGGCATAGGTCGGATCCTTGATCTGGCAGGGATCGGGTTCACGACTGCCTCGGGTGCCCGAGGGCTCCTACGCTGAAATTTGTGGAAGATGTCGATGACGCCCGCGAGCTCGTTGAGCAGCGGATGCGCGCCACGGGGTTCGAGGAGGACATCCTCGACAAGGTCTTGGATCTGCTGGAACGCTTCGACACCGATCGGGAGAAGCTGTTCGAGGAGATGCTCTCCAAGCTGGAGCAACCGGGCTATGACGGCCTGACCGACCGGTGGGAGACCAACTGCGAGCAGGCCGAGGCGCTGATGGAGCGCCTCGAATCGGACATCCGGTCGGTGCTGGAGGACAGCCAGGCCAACGCGATGTCCGTCGACGAACGGTGGACCGCGGTCGGCCCGCGTGACTTCCTCGCCGGGGAGCGCAAGATCTGGGCGCAGGTCGCCCGGCTCGACGTCCCCGAGGTCGCCACGCTGATGAGCAAGGTCCTGGAGGCCGACCTCGCGCTCATCAAGAAGTGCGAGGAGGACCTCAAGAACGCGCGCAGCAACGACGCGATCGTCGAGCAGCTGCTCCTCAAGAACTTCGGCTCCATCCAGGACACGGTCAAGAGCCTGCTCGTCAAATACCTCCCGACTTCGGGCGCCCGCTTGATCGTCCTCTTCATGAAGGACCCGTCGTCCAAGGAAGCCGCCAACGAGGCGATCAAGAACTTCGAGAAGCTCACCGCGGAGAACCTCATGGCGGCCAAGCAGAAGCGTGCCGCGAAGCAGACGGTGGTCGACAACATCAAGCTGCTGACCGCGGCCCGCGAACAGCTCGACGAGGACTGGATCGACAAGCTCTTCGCCCGCGGCGCCGAGGCGGCGGGGAACTGGCGTGGCATCGGCGCGTCCGGCGACTACCGGGCCACCGACTGGGACTGGATGAAGGAGAACGTCCTCGACCGAGGGCTCGACACGCGGGCCGAGGCGGCCAAGGAGCAGTCCAGCAAGCTCTACGACGAGCTCTTCCCCACGCTCGTGGAGGAGAGCACCAACGCCTTCGCCCAGCTGACCGATGATCCGGGCACGCTGGCGAAGTTCAACGAGGAGCTGGAGAAGGCCTCGGAATCCCTGGAGTCGCTGCTGGCGACCGAGGAGGAATACGTCAAGGACCTGGCCGAGGGACCCTACAAGCAGACGGGCCTCGCCGCGTTCGCACAGGTCAGAGACGCGGTCAAGGTGGGCTTCAAGCTGCTCGCGGACAAGACGGAGGAAGCCGACGACGAGGTGAAGAACTCATGACCGACCTCTTCGTCGCGGCGGGCGGCCCGGCCGGCGACGGCACCCGGGCCCGGCCGTTCCACGACCCGTGGCTCGCGCTGCGGCAGGCTGCGCCCGGCGACCGCATCCACATCGCGGCGGGCACCTATACCGGGCGCGGCGAGCGCTTCTCGTGGGTCGTCGACACCCCCGAGCTGACCCTGCTCGGCGGATACAGCCCCGACTTCGCCCGCCGTACCCCCTGGCAGACACCGACGGTCTTCGCGGCAAAGACCGGCCTGCGCGTCCCGAACGAGCCGAACATGCTCCAGGGCATCGGCTGCCACGACGGCCTCGTCCTGGACGGGCTGTTCTTCGACGGGGCCGGGCGCGACGACTACGACGAGCAGGGCGGCCTGCAGCGCGCCTCCTACGGGGACGGCCCGCTGGTGAGCCTGCGCGGCGAGCGCATCACCGTCCGCGACTGCTGCTTCGCCAACGGCAGCTCCGGCGCCGTCGAGCTCGGCGGCGACTCCGTGGTCTTCGAGAACAACATCGTCGTCAACTGCGTCGGCCTCAGCCTGCTCACCGTCCGCGACGGCGCCCCCGAGACCCCGGCCGCGGTCAGCCGCAACACCTTCGCCTTCGCCCACGACGACTCCGACCCGCCGCGCGGCTCCGGCGCCGACCGGGCCGTGGGCGTACGGGTCAACGGCGCTGCCGCGATCGCCGACAACGTCTTCGTCGGCTGCGGCAACGCGGCTGTCGCCTGCCTGCGCGACGTCGGGCAGATCGCCATCGACCGCAACCTGTTCTTCGCCACACCGCGCGACATCGTGCGCAGCCGGGTGCCGGGCGCGGAGGCCGAGCTCACCGAGGAGTACGCCGCGGAGCTCGAAGACGTCGATCTGCGCTCGTCGGCCGGCAACACCGTCGGCGACCCACAGCTGACCGGGCTCCCGGCGGCGTGGCTCGACACGTACACGGTGGACGTCGCCGTCACGTATGAGCGCCCGCCGATCGCCGCCCTCAATGCGCTGCGGGAATCGGCCGGCCTCGGTGAGCTGTCGTCCGCATCAGACCGTGATGTTCAGCGGCCCGTCATGCGCCGGCTCGCCCCGGCCGAGGTGCTCGCCCTCGCGGTCGGCGCGGCGCCGGGCGCGCACCCCGCCGACCTGGCGGCGCCGGAGCCGTTCACCGAGCTCCCGGCCGGCCCGTCGTACCAGGCCGTCGACTGGGCGCGGCTCTACGAGGCCGACCCGGCGCTCGCCGGAGCCCCGGTGCAGGTGCGGGCCGGGGTCGGCTTCGACCAGAACACGCAGATCCTCCCCGAGCTCGCGGAGACGCACATCGGCGTCGCCGTCTACGAGCCCGGCACCGACAACAGCCCGTGGTGGGCGCTCGCCCCGCGCTACGGCCTCGTCCATCACCAGACCGAGGAAGCCGTACGGTATTCGCGCGGCCTCGACGTCGAGTCCACGTACCTGCTCCGCGGCACGTACCGCCTCACGCCGCCCGGCGGGCGTCAGAGCGCCACCATCGTCCTCGACTCCCTCGCGCCCGTGCTCGACGTCACGGCCCCCGAGCCGCCCCGGCCGGCCGGCCGCGACTGGTTCGTGCGGGCCGGATCCTCCGGCGGGGACGGCAGCCGCGAGGCGCCGTTCCGCGACCCGTTCCAGGCCCTCGAAAAGGCCGCCGAGGGCGACCGCATCCTCGTCGCCGCAGGTGAGTACACGGGCCGCCTGCGGTCGGGCACGTGGCGCATCCCCGTACGCAACCTGACGCTGCTGGGCGGGTGGGACGCCGAGTTCGCCGCGCGCGACCCCTGGCGGCACCCCGTGCGCTTCGTGCTCACCCCGGAGACCAAGGCGAAGGGCATCTTCGGCGATCCGGTGCTCACCGGCGAGGACTCGGGGGAGGGCCTCATCCTCGACGGGTTCATGTTCGACGGGGCGACCTACAACGCGTACGCCGACAGCGGCGCCCTCGACGCGGGCCACTCCCAGTCGGCGGCGCTGCTCGACCTGCGCGGCGGCAGCGGCGGCATCACCGTGCGCAACTGCGTCTTCGCCAACGCGGCGTACTGCGCCGTGCAGCTCAGTGCGGCGTACGGGACGTTCGAGAACAACGTGGTCGTCAACACGAGCGGCACCGCCGTCCGTGTCCAGGCACCCGGCGCGGGCCCCTGGACCATCCGCGGCAACACGGTCCTGTTCGCCGCCGACCCCACCGGCCGGGCCTCGACCGGGCAGTCCACGACCGGCTGCCTGCTGGACCTCTCCGGCCGGGGTGTCATGCGGGTCGAGGCCAACGTGCTCGCCTTCGCCGACAGCATCGCCGTCCGCGCGACCGTGCCCGACCAGAACCTGCTGCTCGACGGGAACGTGCTCGCCGCCAACCTGTACGCCGACCTCCACGACGGCCGCCACGTGCTCGTCGACGCCGAGAACCGCGACCGGGTGTTCCGCGACGCCCCGTTCGGCGCGCAGACCGGAACCCGGTTCGAGCTGCCGGCGGTGCCGGTCGACGCCGCGTACGCCGACCAGGCCGTCGGCCGCCTCTCGGCGCTGGCCGCCGCGATGCCGAAGGACGGGCTCAACGCCGCCGCGGCGGCGCTCGGCGTCTCGATCACGGCGCCGAAGATGGAGGCACCCGTCGAGGCGGCGCCCCCGGAGCCGAAGAAGGAACCGTCAGTGGCCGACCTGCTCGCGGACCTCGGCCGGGCCCGAAAGGCGTTCGAGGCGAAGGACGCGGCCCCGCCGGCCACAGACACGCCGCTGTACTGCCCGGTCTATCCGGTCGAGGCGGCGCTGAGGCTGGCCCTCGACGCCCCGCCAGGCGAGCCCGGCGCCCACGCCCCGCCTTCATGATCGAAGAGCCCGACTCCACCGAAACCGGGGCGGTTCGGTGCCGGGTGACCGCGCATACCGTTGCCGCCACGAGCCGCGGGCGGCGCTTCAGGCGGAGGTCCGTTCCCGCCACGCCCGCAAGCGGTCACGCAGCCAGTGGTAGCTGGCCTTGGGCGTACGGGATCCGGTGGCGTAGTCGACGTGGGCCAGACCGAAGCGGGGCCCGTACCCGCGGGCCCACTCGAAGTTGTCGATGAGCGACCAGTAGAAGTATCCCCGCAGATCGAGCCGGTCGTCGACGGCGGCCGCACGGGCCGCCGCCGCCAGGTGCCCGGCCACGAACGAGATCCGTTCCGGGTCCGGCTCGGGTCCGTCCCGCAGGTCGGCGCAGCCGTTCTCCGTCACGTACACGGCTGGCAGGCCCGGGTAACGGTCCGCGAGCCCGGTCAGGGTGTCGAACAGCCCTTGCGGCTCCACCGGCCAGCCCAGGTCGGTGGTGGGCAACCCGTCCGGCCGTAGCTGCCGGACCCCGATGTCGAACGCGCTGCGCAGCGCCGGGTCGGGCTGCTCGTACGGGGCGTCGGCGACGTGGACCCGGTAGTAGTAGTTGACACCGAGGAAGTCCAGCGGCGTGGAGATCACCGCCAGGTCACCGTCCCGGCGGAACGACAGATCGCTCACCCCGGCGTAGAGCCGCTCGAACCCGGGCGGGTACGCGCCGCCCAGCACCGGATCCGTGAACTGCCGGTTGAGCATGAGGTCCTGCCGGTCCGCCGCCGCCCGGTCGGCCTCGGTATCGCTGGCCGGCACGGCGGGGGAGAGGTTGAGCGTGATGCCGACGCGCGACCGCGGGCCGGCGGCGGACCGGACTGCGGCGACCGCCCTGCCGTGCCCGAGCAGCAGGTGGTGGGCGGCGGCCAGAGCGCCATGTCCTTCGGCGGTGCCGGGAGCGTGCCGGCCCTCCGCGTAGCCGACCATCGACGAGCAGTACGGCTCGTTCAGCGTGATCCAGTCCTGGACCCGGTCGCCGAGGACGCCCGCCACCGCGGCGGCGTACTCGGCGAACCACTCGGCGGTGTCCCGTACCCGCCAGCCACCCTCGTCCTCGAGCGCCTGGGGCAGATCCCAGTGGTACAGCGTGACGAACGGCCGGATGCCGTGCCCGCACAGGGCGTCGACGAGCCGGTCGTAGTAGTCGAGGCCCCGCCGGTTCACCGCGCCCCGCCCGGCCGGCATGACCCGTGGCCAGGCGACCGAGAAACGGTAGGCGTCCACGCCGAGGCCGGCCAGCAGGTCCACGTCCTCCCGCCAGCGGTGGTAGCTGTCACAGGCGACCGAGCCGGAGGTGCCGTCGTCGACGGCACCGGGGCGGCGGCAGAAGGTGTCCCAGATCGACGGCCCGCGGCCGTCCTCGTCGACCGCCCCCTCGATCTGGTACGCCGCGGTGGCCGCGCCCCAGATGAAGCCGGCCGGCAGGTCCGGCAGCTCGGGCAGGTCCGGCCGGGTTGCGGCCGCGGCGGCGCCTTGGGATGTGGTGGTCATCCCTTCACCGCCCCCTGCATGATGCCGTCGACGAGATGCCGGCCGAGGAGCATGAAGACGACGAGGATCGGCAGCGTGGCGAGCAACGTGCCGGTCAGCGTCAGGGTGTAGTCGGTGGTGTAGCCGCTGGCCAGTGCGGAGAGCGCCACCTGCACGGTCGCGTTGTCCTGCAGCACGACCAGCGGCCAGAAGAAGTCGTTCCACGCCTGCATGAAGGTGAACAGCCCGAGCACCGCCGCGGCGGGGCGGGCCGCCGGCAGGACGATGTGCCAGTACAGGCCGAACGTGCTGGACCCGTCGACGCGGCCGGCCTCCAGCAGTTCGTCGGGCACGGCGCGGCCGAGGTACTGGGTCATGAAGAAGACGCCGAACGCGGTTACCAGCCCGGGCACGATCACGGCGGTGAGGCGCCCGGTCCAGCCGAGGTCGGCCATCAGGATGTACAGCGGGATGATGCCGAGCTGGTGCGGCACCATCGAGGTGGCGATGGCCACGACGAGAAGCGCCTTTCGGCCTCGGAACCGCAGTTTGGCGAAGGCGAACCCGGCCAGGGTCGAGAAGAACACCACGGAGACGGTGATCGAGCCGCTGACGATGAAGGAGTTCACCAGGGCTCGGCCGAAGTCGGTCGTGTCGAACACGCGCGCGATGTTGTCGAAGAGGTGCCCGCCGGGCACCAGGGCCGGCGGCACCTTCGTGACGGCGTCGCTGGTCTGCGAGGACACGACGATGGACCAGTAGAGCGGGAAGACCGACCCGGCCACGACCGCCAGCAGGGCGCCGTAGCTCCAGACCGAGGCCTTGCGTGGGTACCCGAAGCTCCGGCGCCGGTGGGACCGGCGTGGCGGCGGCGAGGGCGTGGTGCCGGTCTGTACGGGGTCCGCGAGGGTGGTCACGGCGTTCTCCTCAGTCCTCGTCCTTGGCGATGCGCCGGGTGAGCAGGAAGTTGATGATCGCGAAGATGGCGATGACCAGACAGAGCGTCCAGGCGACCGCCGAGGCGTAGCCGAAGCGGAACTCCCGGAACCCCTGCTCGTACATGAACAGGGCGACGGTCTGGAACTGCCGGTCGGAGCCGCCGGTGGGCGTCTGGGAGCTGGCGAACAGCAGGGGTTCGGCCATGATCTGCAGGCCGCCGATCGTCGAGATCACCGTGGTGAAGATGATCGTCGGCCGCAGCATCGGGACGGTGATCCGCCTGAACTGCTGAGCCTGCGACGCGCCGTCGAGGTCGGCGGCCTCGTACAGGTGGTGCGGAATCGCCTGCATCGAGGCGAGGTAGATGAGGGCGTTGTAGCCGGTCCACCGCCAGGCGACGATGAACGAGATGGCCAGGTGGGAGCTCCAGGTGTTGGCCTGCCAGTCGATCGGGCCGATGCCGACGAGGCCGAGCGCCCAGTTGACCATGCCGAAGTCGCGGCCGAAAAGTTGGGTGAAGACGATCGTCACCGCCACGATCGAGGTGACGTTGGGCAGCAGCACGCCCATCCGTAGCGCGGTGCGGGCCCGCAGCCGGTGGTTGAGCAGGTGGGCGATCCAGAGCGCGGCGAGCAGTTGCGGCACGGTGGACAGCACCCAGATGCTGAGTGTGTTGCCCAGGGCGTTCCAGAAGTACGCGTCCTGCAGCATCTCGCGGTAGTTCGCGAGGCCGACCCAGCGGTGCGACCCGGAGTCGAGCAGGTCCCAGTCGTTGAACGAGACGTATGCCGTGTACAGCAGCGGGAACAGCCCGAACGCGCCGAACAGCAGGAAGAACGGCAGGATGTAGAGGTAGGGCGAGCCCTTGGTGTCGAGCCGGCTCAGGCCGGCCCGCCGGGCCTGGTGGAGGTAGGTGGCCATCGTCGATCCTTTGTCGCCGGGTGCCGCCGGCGGTCAGGGGCGACCGCCGGCGGCGCGGGTCGAGTTACTTGGCGAGGCGCTCGACGTCGCTGACCATCTGCTTCCAGGACTCGTCGGAGCTTTGCTTGCCCTGTTCGATGCGGACGAGGGCGTCGCGGATGGTGGTCTGTACGTCTCCGGCTCGCGGGCCCTGGTACTGGGGCTTGAGCTGCTTCGCCGCGGTGGTGAAGAGCTGGCCCACCGGTGCGTTGTTGAAGAAGGCGTCCTTGTACTGGGCAATGTCGGGCTTGTCGTACAGAGCCGGGATGGACGGCAGGTTGCCCCGCGCGGTGAACACCTTGGCCTGCTGTTCCGGGGCGGTCAGCCACGCCGCGAGCTTCTTGGCCTCCTCGATGTGCTTGCCCTGCTTGGGAACGGTGAGGTACGAGCCGCCCCAGTTGCCGCCGCCGCCCGGGACGCTCGCCACGTCCCACTTGCCGGCGGCGTGCTTCGCCTGGTCCTTGATCTTGGTCATCATCCAGGCCGGACACGCGATGGTGGCGAACTGGTCCTTCGCGAAGCCGTTGTTCCACTCCTGCGAGCTGCCGATCAGCTTGGCCGACAGGTTGCTCTGGATCGCCTTCACCGTCAGGTCCCAGGCCTTTCGGACATCGGGGCTGGTGCCCACGACGATGGCGTTGTCCTCGTTGTAGTACCCGACCGGGGCCTGGCCGATGATGGCGTTGAACAGTTGGCCTCCGCCATCGAAGAAGGCGCTGCCGGCCGGGGCCTTCGCCGCGTACCGCTTGCCGAACTCGATGTACTGGTCCCAGCCGCTGCCCCAGGCGGCCGACACCTGGTCGCGGTCGAAGGGCATGCCGGCCTTCTCGAACAGGTCACGCCGATAGCAGATGGCCAGGCCGCCGACGTCGGTGCCGTACCCGATCTGTTTGCCGTCCTTGGCCAGCGACGCCGCCCACTTCCAGTCGAGGTACTCGGACTGGCGGTCCTTGCCCAGGTCGACGAAGAGGTTGCCCCGCTCGCGCATCTGCGCGATGAAGCCCGTGTCGACGCCCTCGATGTCGCCCGCGCCGGAGCCGGTGGCCAGGTGGGTGATCAGGTCGCGGTGATGGTCGTTGTAGGCGGCCGTGCGCTCCTGGATCGTGATGTTCGGGTGCGACTTCTGGTACTCGGCGTACAGGTCCTGGTACCCGAAGTTGCCGAACAGGTTGACGTTCAGGGTGATCTTTTCGTTGCCGCCGCCGGAGCCTCCCTCGGTGCCGGTGCCACACGCGGTCAGCAGTACTCCGGCGGCCAGGGTGGCCGCCGCCAGTCGCAACAGTCGGTTTGGGTGCATGCCAGGGAACCCTTTCGTGCGATGTAACCGGTTACCTGAAACCGGTTACATTGTCGGCGAAGCGATGGTGGTGGGGGTGGGTGGAGTTGGATGAAGATCGGATGCCGGCCGAGTTGCGGGTGACCGCCCGGCGAGCGCCTTTCCTGGGAAGTGTGAACGGGTTCGGCTAGGGGGTGTCAAGTTACGAAACGATAACGGTCGATGCGGGTTGACCGGCGGACATCGCTGGCGCTACGGTCGTGAAACCGGTTACAGAGAAGGCACCACATTGGCCACTATCAGGGAGCTGGCGCGCCGCTCCGGCGTGTCCGTCGCCACCGTGTCCCGCGTCTTCAACACCCCCGAGGTCGTCAGCCAGCACACCCGCCAGCGCATCCTCGACCTGGCCGCCGAGATCGGCTACCTGCCGAACGGGTCGGCCCGCACGCTCGCCACGAAGAAATCCAACATGGTGGGCCTGGTATGGGACACCGACCATCGCCGCCCTGGATGGCGCCACCCATTCCTGCAGGAGATCCTCGTCGCGCTCAAGACGGCGCTCAGCGCGCACGGGCTGAACCTGCTCATGCTCGCCGGCCACGACGCGGCGGGGCCCGACGACGGGCAGCGATACGTGCGCGCCGTCCGCCAGCACAACCTCGACGGCGCGGTCATCATCGACAACGGCACCCGGGACCCGGCCGTGCTCGCCCTCGTCGAAGCCCAGGTGCCGTGCGTCGCTCTCGACCTGCGGGTCGACGGCCCGACGTCGACCTACATCACCTCGGACAACGCCGGCGGCGCGGCGCTCGCCGTCCGCCACCTCGTCGAACGCGGCCACCGGCGCATCGCCACCATCACCGGCCCGCTGCGAACCTGGCCGGGAGCCGAACGGCTCGTCGGCTTCCGGGCCGCGCTGGCCGGGGCCGGCCTGCCGCTCGCCGACGGCCACGTCGTCGAGGGAGACTTCTATCTCGACGGCGGTCACGCCGCGATGGACCGGCTGCTCGCCCTCGACGACCGCCCTACCGCGGTGTTCGTCGCCGGTGACGAGATGGCTGTCGGCGCGATGCGGGCGGCCCAGGCGGCCGGCCTACGGATCCCCGACGACATTGCGATTGTCGGCTTCGACGACATCGAGGTGGCCGCGCTGATCCCGCCCGGGCTCAGCACCGTCGCCCAGAACAAGCCCGGCTTCGGCACGGCCGCCGCCGAGGCGCTGGTCGCCATGCTGCACGGCGGCGACGACCCGCCCAAGCCGACCGTGTTGCCGACGACGCTCGTCGTCCGCGGCACCACCTGACCCGAACCGCGCGACGTCGGCGCCGTTCCGCTCTGGATCGTGCTGCTGCTCGCGGTCGCTGCTGCCGGAGTCGCTGTCACCGACCCCGCAACCGGGCCTGCCTTGAGCGTCACACCCGTGCCTGGGCGAGGTCGCGGCCGGCGGTGGCGCGAATGATCCGGGGCCAGGTCGGCGGGGCCTGCGCATTCAACCGCCTCGCCGCACTGCCGCGACCCGCCGGCTGACCCAGCAACCCCACGCCCCGACCAGCAGCACGGAGGAACCCGGCCCAGCGCCGGGCCGTCAGCATGCCAGCGAACTGGTACGCGAATCCCGAACCAACCTCATCGAACACGTCCAGTCGGCCGCGACAGCCGCAACCTGCCAGGCGTACGTGAGTTCGCCAGCCGAATCGGGCTGATCCAACCCGCTGCTTCCTGTCGCGGCTGCTGCTCCTGCGCGTGGGTGGGTTCCGGTCGGGCGGCGACTGTCGTGTCGGGACAGTGCACCCCTATAGACCCCTATTGATGCGTAGTGATGTCGTCGCGGAGCGTTATCGTCTGACGGTGTCGCCGCCCTCTGACGGCAAGATCGTCTGACGGAGAGGATCGCCATGTCGCTGCCCACCAACCCTCCGGCGCTGAGCGTGGTGATGCCGACCTACCAGGATCCGCAGTGCCTCGCGCTGACCCTCAGGGCGCTGACCCGGCAGACGCTGCCGCCGGAACGCTTCGAGGTGATCGTGGTCCGGGACGGCGGCTCGTCCGACGGGTACGCCGAGGCGCTCGCCGAGGGCGCCGGTCTCCGCCTGCGCGTGCTGGAACTCGCCGAGCGCAAGGGCCGCTCCGCCGCCCGCAACGAGGGGGCGCGCCGTGCCTGCGCGCCGCTGCTGGTCTTCCTCGACGCCGACTCGTGGGCGGTGCCCGACCTGCTGGAGCGGCACCTGGCCTGGCACAGCGTGCCCGGCAACGCGGCGGTGCTGATCGGCCGGCGGGACGAGATCGGCCTCGCTGACCTGCCGGCAGTGCTGGCCGGGGAGTCGCACGCGGTCGCACGCGCCTTTCCGCACGGCGGCGACCTGCGGTTCGCCACGGGGCTTCCCGACGACGGGGGCGAGTGGCTCCGGGCCGGCTGGGTCATCGCCTACACGCACAACATCTCGCTGTCCAGCGCGCACTTCGCGCAGGTCGGTGGCTACCGCGAGGCGTTCGGTCTGAGCTACGGCGTGGAGGACGTCGAGTTGTTCTACCGCGTCGACCGCAGCCTCCCCGACGGCGTCAACTTCGGCTACGACGACGACGCCCGGGTCGTCCACCTGCCGCACCACAAGAACATCACCCGCAACTGGATGGAGATGAAGGCCAACTTCCAGCAGGCGGCCCGGCTCTATCCGTGCCTGGAGTGGGAGTTCCTCACCGCCGTCATGGGGTACGAGGCGATCCGGCGGATCCTGCACTATCGCGCGCTCATCGACGAGTGCGTCGAGCGGTCGGCCTGCGCCATCGGCCCCGCCGCCGCGCGCCTCGCCGGCCAGGTGCGGGGGCACCGCACGCTCTGGATCGGCACCGGCCGCGCCGATTCCGGGTTGCCCGCCTCGGCGTTGACCTTCGACTACGCCGCACCCATCGGGCGGACCAACTTCCACCTGCTCGGCGTCGCCCCGCCCATGCCGTCGGGCAGCCTGGACGCGGTGATCAGCGTGGACTTCTGGCGGTACCTGCTGTGGCCGGAGCTCTGCCAGTTCATCTCGGCCTCGCTGCTGCTGGCCGGGGAGGTCCACCTGGTCGCCACCGCCGACTCGACGCCGGGGATGTGCGCCGCCGACCCGCAGACGCTGGACTACCTGCGCCAGGCGCAGGCCGCGGCCTGCACGGCCGAGCTGCGCGCGGTCGAGGGGCTCGGCCACGTACTGATCCTGCGGCCCCTCCGACCCGCGCCCGGCGCCGCGCGCCGGGTACCCGCTCAGACCGCCGCCGGGGCGCGACCCGCTGCCCTGGTGCCGGGGCGCTCCACGACGCGGGGATAGCAGATCGACGGTGCGGCCAGGCCCGACAACGCTGTCGGGTCTGGCCCAACCGCGCCCGGATCCGGCGTAAAAGACGGAAAGGCGAGTATTGTGCGCGTACTGCTGTCGACTCTCGGGTCGCGTGGCGATGTCCAACCCCTGGTGGCGCTCGCGTCGCGGTTGACGGCCCTCGGCCATCAGGCCCGCCTCTGCGCCCCGCCCGACTTCGCCCGCTGGGTGGCCAGCTTCAGGATTCCCTTCGTGCCCGTCGGCCCGCCCTGGCGCAGGTCGGCGGCGCCCAGGTCGCGGGCCGCCGTGCCAAAACCCTCGCCCGCGCAGGTACGCAAGTTCGCCGAGTCCTCCATCGGCATCCAGTTCGAGGTGCTGTCGGCCGCAGCCCGGGACTGTGACGTCCTCGTCGCGTCGACGGGCCTCCAGATCGCCGCCCGCACCGTGGCGGAGAAGCGCGGCATCCCGTACGTCTTCGCGGCGCTCTGCCCGGCGGCCCTTCCCTCACCCCACCACCCCCCGCTGCCGCTGCCGGTGCTCGGGGAGGTCCCGGCGCCCGCGTCGGCAGACAACAGCGACCTGTGGGCCGCCAACCTGCGGCACGTCAACGACACCTTCGCCGCGCCCCTCAACGCGCTGCGGTCGGCGGTGGGGTTGGGCACGGTCGACGACGTCAGCGACCACATCCACACCGACCGGCCGTGGCTGGCCGCCGACCCGGCCTTGGCACCCTGGCCGGACGTCGCCGATCCGGCCGTCTACCAACCGGGCGCCTGGCTCCTGCCCGACAAGCGGGCCCTGCCCGCCGAGCTGACGGCCTTCCTGGACGCCGGCGGGCCGTGCGTCTACGTCGGATTCGGCAGCGTCGCCGCACCCCCGGGTCTGCTGGAGACGGCCGTGCGGGCCGTGCGCGCGGTCGGTTGCCGGCTGGTCGCCTCCCGGGGCTGGGCGCCGCTCTCGCCGGTCGACCGGTCCCCCGACTGCCTGGTGGTCGGCGAAGTGAACCAGCAGGACCTGTTCCGGGAGGTGGCCGTGGTGGTCCACCATGGCGGCGCGGGCACCACGACCACGGCCGCGCGGGCCGGGACGCCGCAGGTCGTCGTACCGCAGGTGTACGACCAGCACTACTTCGCGCGCCGGGTGCCCGCGCTCGGCATCGGCACCGCACACCCCGGCTCCGTGCCGACCGTCGAGTCGCTGACCGAGGCTCTGGGCGCCGCGCTGCGGCCGGAGGTGGCCGCCCGCGCCCGCGAGTTCGCCGGCGTCGTACGCACCGACGCGGCGCAGGTCGCCGCGGAGCGGTTGGTCGTCGCACCGGGAGCCTGACCGGTGAGGCGACGCTCCAGGTACTGCGGGGGCGGGTCCGGCTGGTCGCGCCGGATCAGCCGTGGACCGGTGGGGAGGGCGACCTGCTGGTCGTCCCGGAGGCCCGGCACTCGTTGTACGCCGAGGTTAGGGCGTCGGCGGACCGGACCGGTGTCGGGGTGCTCCCTACTCCGGCCGGCGCTGTTCACCGGCGGGGCTGCGGAGACCGTCGGTCGCGCCGCGGGCTCGTGGCGAGCGGGGCGCGTCGGCGTCAGAAGCTGCTGACCAGCTTCACGAACGCTTCGTCGATCTTGGCGGGATCGGTCGCGTCGAAGGCCTTGCCCGATGATGCCTTGGCGATCCGGTCCAGGGTGGCGAAGTCCGACTCCCGGTCGAAGGCGATGCAGAACACCTTCACCGGACGCCGCGGGTCGAGGGCGACCTCGGCGAGCAGGCCGGCCAGGTCGTTGTCCTGCCGGTACTCGTTCTTGCCGTCGGTCAGCACGACGATCGCGTTGATCCGCTGCGGGTCGTACCGGTCGAGCAGCTCTCGGTGTGCGGCCCGGACCGTCGCGTAGAGCGCGGTGCCGCCGTCGACGTGCAGGCCGGCGATCTTGCTGTTGATCCGCTTCTGGTCGAACTCGCCGAGAGGGATCTCCTCCCGGTAGGGGCTCTTCGGCCGCTTCCGGGTCTCCGAGGAGAACGACCAGAGACCCACCCGGTCCTCGGTGTTGAGCAGCGCGAGGCCCTTGCCCGCCGCTGCTGAGGCGACCTGGAAGCGGGTGCGGGTGCCGACCATCGCCTGCATGGACCCGGACGTGTCCAGGGCTATCAGGATGTTGGCCTTCTTGCGGAGCGTCCGCCAGCCGTCCAGCATCGCGCCGACCACCTGCGGGTCCGGGGGCTCGAAGTAGCTCAGCCCACCGGTGGGCTCGGCGCCGACGTTGGCGAGCAGCTCCGCCGAGGCTCGGCGCTCGTGGTCCCGGAAGCCGAGGCGGGCGAAGCTCTCCTGCTGGGCGTCCTCGGTCAGGAAGGCCAGGAAGTCGGTCGCCGCCGCCCGCTGCCGCTCGTCGGCGGAGGGCAGCACCACGAACGGGTGGTCCAGGTTGAACGTGCCCTCCTTGGGGTGGACGGCGACCAGCGGGACGTTCGGCCTGCGGCCCCGCTCCTGCCCGTCCTGCCGAGGGCTCAGCGCACCCGTGTTGTAGAGGTCCACGAGTTCCTCCTGGAGGACGATGGCGCTCATGTCGTCCGTACTGCCCGCGCCGCCCGCCAGGTCCGCCTCGGCGAGGCTGCGCAGCAGGTCCACCGAATCGTCGCTGTAGTGCGACACATTGGCCTCGATCCGGCGGACGAACTGGGTGACCGCGGGGTCGGCAAGGTCGGACCGGGTCAGGTCGCTGGACCGTTGCACCGCCGCGTAGTAGGTGGCGATGGTCGCCGCCAGCCCGGAGGTGGACAGGTTGGGGTTGTCCTTGCCGAAGGTGAAGCGGCCCCACTCCGGCTTGCCGAAGCCCGCCCACCCGTCCCGCCCGGACAGGCCCAGGATCTCCCCCCAGCCCAGCGGCCCGCGCCGGCGTATCAGTTCGGCCTTGGGCTGCGGCATCGCGATCACCAGTGGGCTGTTGGCGATCGACGGGTAGCGGTCCGGCGTCTGCGGTGCTCGCCCGGCGGCTTGGTCGAGCAGCCGGAGCTGGCCGGTCCACAGGCTCGACGTCGGCAGCCAGACCTGTGGTCGCGGCAGGCCGGTGTGGGTCCAGCCGGTGGCCAGCGCCTCGGCGGCCTGGCCCGAGTTGAGCGCGCTGACGTGCACCTGGGCGCAGCCACCGCCGTCGATCGACCGGCTGCTGCGGTTGTAGCGCTCGGCCAGGTCGACCAGCAGCGCCGCCTTCTCCGTCGACGAGTTGACCTGGAGGGTGGTGGCGCAGTCGGTGCGGGGCACCTCGCTGCCCGCATCGCGCTGCTGGACGAACACGAACGCCCCGGCGATGACCACCAGCCCGGCGGTGACGGCGGCGGTGTAGGGCAACCACTGCCGCGTGCGGGTAACGGATGGGGTCATCGGGGCGTCCTCCTCGGCGGGCGGCTGGTGGCCGTCAACCTATCGATCCGGCGCCAGCCGGCGACCCGGACCCCTGCCGCGGCGTCACGGGCGGTCGGACCGTCCCCCGACCGCCGTAGCGACCAGCAGCCGGACCAGGTAGACCACGACGAAGGCGACCGCCCCGACTGCGGCGGCCGGGCCGATCGCGCTCGACGCGACGTAGCCGGCGGCGGCGCCGGCCGAGCCGAGGAAGAGCGCTGTCGAGATGCCCCAGGCGTCGAGGGCCTCACGACGCAGTCGCCGCAACGCGCCGCCGGACCCGGCGCCGACGCCGGGCTCCGTCGCCGGCAGGTACGCCGGCTGGGTCGTCATCCGTGGGTGTGCCGGCTGCGTCGGCCGGGCCTGGGTCGGCACCGTCGGCTGTGGCTGTGGCTGTGGCTGCGTCGGGCGCGGCTGCGGTGCCGTCGGCGTGATCCGGGGAAGGGGATGGTTCGGCGTCGGCGTGCCCGCGGTCTCGTTGCCGACCTCGAGCAGGCTCTCCCGACGTAGCGGCACGGTGGCCGTGGCGTCCTGCCGCAGCAGCCGCACCAGCACCTGCTCGGCACCCGGCCGATCCGCCGGATCCTTCGCCAGGCACTCCCGGATCAGCTCGTCCAGCACCGGAGGCAACGCCGGCAGGTCGGGCGGATCGTGCAGCACCCGGTGCATCACGGCGAAGAGCGAATCATCGCCGAAGGGTGGCCGGCCACCGGCAGCGAACGCGATCGTGGCCGCCCAGGCGAAGACGTCGCAGGGCGGACCGACCGCGTCGTTGCGGAACCGCTCGGGTGCCATGTACGCGGTGGTCCCCATGACCCGGCTGGACGCCGTCTCGGTCACCCCTAGCGCGCGAGCGATGCCGAAGTCGATCACCCTAGGGCCGTCCCTGCCCAGCACCACGTTGTCCGGCTTCAGATCGCAGTGCACCACGCCGGCACTGTGGATCGCGGCGAGCGCGGTGACAGTGCCGACCGCGAGCCGGTGCAGGGCGTTACCGGTCACCGGGCCGCGTTCGCGGACGTGCCGGTGCAGGGTCGGGCCTTCGATGAACTCACTGACCACGTAGGGACGCTCGCCGTCGACCTCGGCGAAGAGCACCTGCGCGGTGCAGAACGGAGCGACCCGGCGCGCGGCGGCGATCTCCTTCACGAACTGCGACCGCGCCCGTGGATCAGTCAGATCGACGTTGACCATCTTGACCGCGACGCGGTCACCAGCGTCGTCCTCACCGAGGTAGACGACCCCCTGCCCACCCGCGCCCAGCCGGCCGAGCAGCCGATACCGGCCGGCGGTGACCGGGTCGTGCGTCCACAGCTTCGCCAATCCTGGCACCGGCGTGCCGGCCAGTTCTGACATCCCGACTCCATCAGTGTCGTGCCCGGCCACCGGCGGCGCAGGGCACGGCCATCGTGTCATGCCGCAGCGACGACAGAGGACAGCCGATCATGGGTGGAGGCCACCGCCGCCGGTGGTCTCGCGGTGGCGGTCGCCGCACTGCGCGGGCCGGCCCGGCCTACGACGGCGGGCGTCCCTCCAGGGTGTCCCTTCGTCCTCCGCCGGGGCCGGCGCGAACTCGTTTCCCGCCGTGCCGTGCCGGGCGGGTCGATGCCGGTGCCCGACCCCGGTCGCCGACGCGCAGCCGCAGCGGCGTCAGGCCCGGCGCAGCGTCCGCAGTGTGCCGGCCCAGGCGACCACCTCGTCGAGCATGGTGCCGAGGGCCTGCTCGTGGTGCGCGGCCGGCCGGAAGTCGCGGAAGTTGACGAAGTCGGTCGTCAGAGAGAGCGCGACCTGGGAGCGGACGTCGGCGACGCCGAGCTGCCCGAGAACCAGCCGCAGGTGCTCCGCCGCCCGGGTGCCGCCGTGCACGCCGTAGCTGACGAGGCCGGCGGCGGCGTGCTGCCACTCCTGGTAGAGGAAGTCGAGGGAATCCTTCAGCGCGCCCGGGATGGAGTGGTTGTACTCCGGCGTGACGAAGACGAAGCCGTCGAACCCGGCCACGGTCGCCGCCCAGCGGCGTACGGCCGGGCGTCGCGACGGCGCCATCGACGGCGGCAGCACCTCGTCGAAGTGTGGCAGGGCGTAGTCGGCGATGTCGACCAGTTCGACAGTGGCGTCGCCCCGCTTGGCGGCGACGTCGCGCACCCAGCGGGCCACGGCGTCGGCCTTGCGGCCGGGTCGCGTGCTGCCGACGATGACACCGATCCTGACCATGCTGCTCTCCTCTAGGCGATGGGGACGGGGCGCGCGGGAGCCGACGTGCCGGTCAGGTCACGAGCCAGCTCCACCGCGCCGTGCAGGGACGACAGCCCGCCGAGGGCGGCGGGACGCACCGGTGGCGCCGGGCGCCCGGGCCGGCCGGCGCGACGTGCCCGTTGCGCGACGAGCGGCACGAAGCCGGGCAGGCCGGCGGCGAACCCGCCGCCCACGATCGCCAGCGCCGGATCGAGGATCTCGCCGAGGCTCACCACCGCCGCCGCCAGCGCCCGGCAGCTCTCCTCGACCGCAGCCACCGCCCAGGGCTCGCGCCCGTCGAGTCCGGCCCGTAGGTCGTCGAAGCCCACCTCGCCGCCCCGGCGGGCGGCGGCGCGGCGCAGGGTGGCGGGGCCGGACGCGACGGACTGGAGGCAGCCGTGCCGGTCGCAGTCGCAGCGCTCACCGTCGAGGGCGACGACCATGTGGCCGATCTCGGCGGAGGACCGGCCCGGCACCGGCCGGCCGGCCAGCACGACGCCG
Source organism: Micromonospora sp. C41 (assembly GCF_018070485.1). Lineage (NCBI taxonomy): Bacteria > Bacillati > Actinomycetota > Actinomycetes > Micromonosporales > Micromonosporaceae > Micromonospora > Micromonospora sp. C41. The sequence continues at coordinate 37,793 of NZ_JAGPXP010000034.1, forward strand.
CCGCCGATCCCGGTGCCGACGCCCAGGTAGACCACGTCGTCCGCGCCGGCGCAGCGTGCCTCGGCCAGGGCGGCGAGATCACCGTCGTCGGCGACGGCGGTCGCCGCGTCGGGAAAGAGGCGGCGCAGCGCGCCGGTGAGGTCGAGGCCCGCCCAGCCGGGGCGCCCAGGCCAGGTGGTGACGATGCCCCCGGTGTCAGTGGTCGCCGGCATGGCCACCCCGACCGCGTCCACCGGCCCCCACCGGTCGAGCAGCCGGTCCACCTCGACGGCCAGCACCGTCAGGTCGTCGGCCGGGTCGGCGGCCCCCCGGGGCCAGCGGAAGGTCCGGTCGTACGCCGGCCGCCCGGGTGCCTCCGCGTGCAACGCGACCTTGGTGCCGCCGACGTCGATGCCGAGGACGCCGCCGTGGCGCTGCGGACCGGACACGGCCGGCCTCAGCCCAGCCGCACGTGCAGGTAGACGAGCGCCAGGGCGGCGACGGCAAAGATCACCGGCGTCAGGATCGTCGCGGCCGGGTCCTTCGCCCGGGCGTGGTAGACGACCGCGCCCGTCATCTGCAGGGCGAGACCGATCGCCGCCGCGATGCCCAGGGGCGGCCAGAGCAGGCCGAGCAGCAGCCCGGCGACCGCGGCGAGTTCCAGCACCCCCAGCACGCGGGTCAGCCCCGGCGAGACGCCTAGGTGGTCCATCCGCTCGCGCATCTGTGCCTGCCCGGTGAGCTTCGGCACGGCGGTGCCCGCGAACACGGCCGCGAGGACGAGGGTCAGGACGAGGACGGGAATCTCCACGTGAGGTCCTTCGGGAAGAGTCGGGACGTGCGGACGACCGTACCGCCGGCACGCCGGCGCCCACGGCAGCGGACGGCGGGGTGCCCGGTCGTCATCGGACGGTTGCGGTGAGGGCGCGCGCGGCCAGCCGGTAGCCCAGCGCTCCGAGCCCGACGATCACCCCGCTGGCCAGCGGGGCGATCACCGAGTCGTGCCGGAAGCTCTCCCGCGCCCACACGTTGGACAGATGCACCTCGACGAAGGGCCGGGGGTAGTTGGCCAGCGCGTCGCGCAGGCTCCAGCCCGCGATCATCAGGGCGCCCGGGTTGACGATCGCGCCCACCGTGTCGTAGCTGTTCTGGATCGTACGGATCAGCGCACCCTCGCAGTCGTGCTGCTCGGCGACCACACCCCAGCCCCGGGCGGCGACCTCCTCGCCGACGGCGCGTTCGATGTCGTCCAGGGTGTCGGTGCCGTAGATCTCCGGTTCCCGCCGGCCGAGAATGCCCAGGTTCGGGCCGTTCAGCAGCAGCACGTCCGACACGCTTCACCTCGTGGGGCACGGCCCTGGTCCCGCAGAGCCTGATGACTGGTCACCGCAGTCTTACTACGCCGACGGCTCCCGGCGAACCGGCGGCGCCCGACGCACGGCGGACTAAGGGGTGGCTAGGGGCTGTTAGGGGCGGTGACCGCGTATCCGCGTCGGTTACCGTCCTCCCTGCTGAAGCGACGCCGTCGGCTCCAGACGGAGGCGTCACGTACCGCGCGGCCATCCGGTGCTCCGCTGCGCCCGGCCCGCGCACCGGCGGTCTCGGGTCGTCCCGCCCGATGGTCCGCCCAAGCCCCTGGTCTGCCCGAGTTGGGAAGTGGGAAGTCATGAGTGGTCAGCCCTCGACGGTGTCCGAGTTCCCCGAGTGGCCGCAGTACGGCGACGAGGAGCGAACCGGACTGATCCGCGCCCTCGAACAGGGTCAGTGGTGGCGGATGGGCGGCAGTGAGGTCGACTCCTTCGAGCGGGAGTTCGGTGACTACCACGGCAGCCCTCACGCGCTTGCCGTCACCAACGGCACCCACGCGCTGGAAGTCGCGCTGGAGGTGCTCGGCGTCGGCCCCGGTACGGAGGTGATCGTCCCGGCGTTCACGTTCATCTCGTCCTCGCTGGCCGCGCAGCGTCTCGGCGCGGTCGCCGTGCCGGTCGACGTCGACCTGGACACCTACTGCGTCGACCCCGCCGCCGTCGAGGCCGCGATCACCCCCCGTACCAAGGTGATCATGCCGGTGCACATGGCCGGGCAGTTCGCCGACATGGACGCGCTCGACAAGCTCGCCGCCGACGCCGGGGTGGCTCTGCTGCAGGACGCGGCACACGCCCAGGGCGCGCAGTGGCGCGGCCGGCGGGCCGGCGCGCTCGGCTCGGTGGCCGCCTTCAGCTTCCAGAACGGCAAGCTCATGACCGCCGGCGAGGGCGGAGCGGTCGTCTTCCCCGACGAGGAACTGCGCGAGCGGGCATTCCTCGTGCACAGCTGCGGCCGGCCCCGCACCGACCGCGAATACCTGCACAGCACCACCGGCTCGAACTACCGGATGAGCGAGTTCACCGCCGCTGTGCTACGCGCCCAGCTGACCCGCCTCGACGAGCAGATCGCGCTGCGCGAGCAGCGCTGGCCGCTGCTGTCGAGCCTGCTCGCCGAGATCCCGGGCGTCGTGCCGCAGGCGACCGACCCCCGCACCGACCGCAACCCGCACTACATGGCGATGTTCCGTATCCCCGGGATCGGCATCGAGCGTCGCCGTGCCGTGGTGGACGCGCTCATCGCCCGGGGCGTCCCGGCGTTCGTGGCGTTCCGGGCGATCTACCGGTGCGAGGGCTTCTGGAAGGCCGGCGCGCCCGACGAGTCGGTAGAGGAGATCGCGGCCCGCTGCCCCAACACCGAGCAGATCCACTCCGACTGCCTCTGGCTGCACCACCGCACGCTGCTCGGCACGGAGCAGCAGATGCACGAGATCGCCGCCGTGCTCGCCGACATCCTCGCCGGATGACGGCCCGGCCCCCGGCCGCGGCCGGCCGGCCGGTGCGGGTCGCGGTGGTCGGCCTCGGCTGGGCCGGGCGGGAGATCTGGCTGCCCCGGCTCGCCGCACACCCCGGCTTCGAGGTGGTCGCCGTGGTCGACCCGCAGCCCGTGGTGCGCGATCGGGCCCGCGACACGCACGCCGTCGCGTCCGCGTACGCCGACGTCGAGGACCTGCCCGCCGGAACGGTCGACCTGGCGGTGGTCGCCGTACCGAACCACCTGCACGCGGTCGTCGCCGTCCGGCTGCTGCGCCGGGGCGTACCGGTGTTCCTGGAGAAGCCGGTCTGCCTGACCTCCGCCGAGGCGGGCATCCTGGCCGACGCGGAGCGCGACGGCGGCGCGGTGCTGCTGGCCGGCAGCGCCGCCCGTTACCGGGCCGACGTCCGGGCGCTGGCCGACGTGACCGGTGAGCTGGGCCCGATCCGGCACGTCGATGTGGCCTGGGTTCGCGCCCGAGGGGTGCCCGACGCGGGCGGCTGGTTCACCCGCCGCGACCAGTCCGGCGGGGGCGCGCTGGTGGACCTCGGCTGGCACCTGCTCGACACGGTGCTGCCGCTGCTCGGCCCGGCCCGGGTCACTCACGCGATCGGCAGCGTCTCGGACGACTTCGTCAACGACAGCGCCGCCCACGCCGCCTGGCGCGGCGGGGCCGACACCGCAGGCCATGTTCCCGGCGACGTCGAGGACACCGCCCGGGGGTTCCTGCTCACCGACACCGGCGCCTCCGTCGCCCTGCACGCCTGCTGGGCCTCGCACGAGTCGCTGGACCGCACCACCGTCACCGTGCACGGCGCCGCGGGGTCGGCGACGCTGCGCTGCACGTTCGGCTTCAGTCCCAACCGGGAGCCCACGCCGGTGCTGACGCGTACCCGCGACGGCCGGACCGCGCGGCTGCCGCTGCCCGGGGAGCCGATCGGCGCGGAGTACGACCACCAGCTCGACGCCCTGCCCGGGCTGCTCGCCGACCCGGCCGCCCGGGGCGCGGCCGTCGCCGAGGCCCGCCGGACCATCGACATCATCGAACGGATCTACCAGTGCGCCCGGCCCACCCGGCCGGAGCGCCAGCACGCACTGGTGGGCCATCGCGCCGGGTGAGAACCACCGTCGGCCCCAACCCCTTCCGGGAGCAGCCATGAGCCGTCCATCGTCCACAGTCGAGGTGACCCCGCCGTCGCCGGCGCGCGGCCCGATCCGCGCGGTCGTGTTCGACCTCGACGGCGTCATCGTCGACAGTTCGGCCGTCATGCGTGAGGCGTTCAGCATCGCGTACGCCGAGGTGGTGGGCGACGGGCCGGCACCGTTCGAGGAGTACAACCGGCACATGGGCCGGTACTTCCCGGACATCATGCGCCTGATGGGGCTGCCCCTGGAGATGGAGGGGCCGTTCGTCCGCGAGAGCTACCGGATGGCCCACCTCGTGCCGCTCTTCCCCGGCGTCCGGGAGACCCTGGAGACCCTGCACTCGCGTGGCATCCGGATGGGGATCGCCACCGGCAAGGCCGGCCCGAGGGCCCGCTCCCTGCTCGACCAACTCGGCGTGCTGGGCCTCTTCGGCCAGGTGATCGGTTCCGACGAGGTGGCCCGTCCCAAGCCTGCCCCGGACATCGTGCTCCAGGCACTGGGCAACCTCGACGTGCCGCCGCACGAGGCCATGATGGTGGGCGACGCGGTGATCGACCTGCTCAGCGGCCGGGACGCCGGGGCGACGGCCGTCGCCACGACGTGGCACGGCGGGGACATCGCCGCGCTGCTCGCCGCCGGCCCCGACCTGGTCGTGCACGCCCCGGCGGAGTTGCTGGCGCACTGCCCGGCGCGCTGCCGCCAGGCTGTGGTCAGCGTGTGTCGCTGACCGCCTCGGGGCCGGCTTCCAGGAAGCGCAGCATGCCGGTGGCCAGGATCTCGGCGGCGGGGGCCGGGACCAGGTCGGTACGGATGGTGACCCGCAGGAGGACACTCTCGTCGCCGGGCAGCACCTCGGCGACGCAGGCACCGGACCACTCCCGGGCGTACGGTTCGACGACCTCCTCGGTCCGGCAGCCGGGCAGGTCCAGCGGGAGGACGAGGTTGTCCTGGTAGGCGAACGAGGGCAGGCTGTTGATCACCTCGCGGGGCAGGTCGAGGACCGGGTCGTCGGTGACCATCTCCAGGAAGGAGACGTCCTGGGCGGCCATCAGCTCGTCCGCGGTCTGCTGGAGGGCGCGCATCAGGTCCTTCTCCGGGCCGCCGAACCGGACCCGGAGACAGTTGCTGCTGATCCTGCTCGTGAAGGCGGAGTCGAGGACGCGGCTGCCGCGTTGGGCGACGATCATCAGCAGGGCGATGTCGTCCTGCTGATGGATGGCGCGCAGCGCCGAGGCGTAGGCGGCGGCGAAGTAGGTGGAACGGCTGAAGCGGTGTTCGGCGGCGGCCCGGTCCCAGCGCCGTACCAGCTCGGGCGGGACGGCGACGATGTGCCCGGTCTTGGGGCCCCAGGTCGGGGTCTGTTCCAGGATCTCCTGCGGCCGGCCTTCGCCTTGGCGGGGTAGGTCGCGTAGTTGTTCGCGCCAGTAGGTTCGTTGGGTTTGCAGGTCGGCGGCGTTGCGGAGGCGGGTGTATTCGTCGTGGGACTGGTGCAGTGTGGGTGCGGGGTGTGTCCAGGTGGGGGTGTGGCCGGTGTGTCGTGCGGTGTAGGCGTGGGTGAGGTCTCGGACGAGTAGTCCGTATGACCAGCCGTCGAAGGCGATGTGGTGGATGCCGATGCCGAAGAGGATTCGGTTGGTGGTTTTGTTTCGGATCAGGGCGGCGCGCCAGTTGCGGCCTTGGGTGTAGTCGAGGGGTTGTTGTACTGCTTCGGCGAGTTGGTCGAGGGCGTCGTGTTCGGTGGCGGCGTCGGCGAGGAGTCGTAGCTGGGGCATGCCGGGGTTGGGTGGGATGATTGCTGTTGGTGGGTCGGTGCGCCGGTAGCGGGCGTGCAGGGCCTGGTGGCGGTGGTGGAGGTCGCCGAGGGCGGCCATGAGGGCCCGTAGATCCAGCTCACCCTCGATCCACCAGGTGGTCGGGCAGACCAGTTCGAAGGGGAGCACGACGCACTTCGCGACGGACGGGGTCAGCGGGACGGGCTTCGACGGGCCGGGACGGCCGGTGACGGACGGCGCCGGCTCGGCCCCGGGGCGGCGGGGGGCGGTGGCGAGCCAGCGGGCCAGCCCTTGCGGGGTGGGGGTGCGGTGGATCTGCGAGACGGGCACGGCGACGTCGGCGGCCTCGTCGAGGGCGACAGCGACGGCGGCGGACTGCAGGGAGGTCCCGCCGAGGTGGAAGAACCCGTCGAGTGTCCCGACCCGGTCCAGCCCGAGCACCGTCGCGAAGATCCCCGCGACGAGGCGTTCGGAGTCGGTGGCCGGTTCGGTGTACGGCACGTCGAGGTCGGGACGGCGCGAGCCCGGCTCTGGTAGCGCCCGCCGGTCGATCTTGCCGGTGCCGCCGGTGGGGAACCGGTCCAGGACCATGATCACGGCGGGGACCATGTAGGGCGGGAGCACCGCGGCGGCGTGTGCCCGCAGGTCGGCGGTAACGGGGACGCGGCCGTCGCGTCCGGTGACGTAGCCGACGAGCCGGGCGGTGCCCTGGTCCTCGCGACGGGTGACGACGGCGGTGCCGACGTCCGGGTGTTGTTCGAGAGTCGCCTCGATCTCACCGAGTTCGATCCGGATGCCGTTGACCTTGACCTGGTGGTCCATCCGGCCGAGGATCTCCAGCGCTCCGGCGGCGTTCCACCGGCCGAGGTCGCCGGTGCGGTAGGCGGTCCCGCCGCCGTACGGGTCGGTGACGAACCGCTGGGCGGTCAGTTCGGGGCGGTTGAGGTAACCGTCGGCGACGCCGGCGCCGGCGATGAGGATCTCGCCGGGGACGCCCATGGGGACGAGGTCGAGATTGGCGTCGACGACGCGGATCTGCCGGTTGGGCATGGGTCGGCCGATGGGCACGTACGCGCCGGGCCAGCCCTTCGACGCGTCGTACCAGGTACAGGCGACGGATGCCTCCGCGGGCCCGTACGCGTTGATCAGGCGGGCACCGGCGGCCGTCCAGCGGTGCGCCATGCGGGGCGGAATGGGTTCCCCGGCGAGGGTCACGCACGTCAGGCTGGGGCAGTCGGCGGGATCGACGGCGGCGAGGTTCGTGGGTGGGCAGAACGCGTGGGTGGCCTGCTCCTTGGCGATCAGCTCCGTCAACCGGCGGGCGTCGAGCAGATCGTCGCGGGAGCTGACGACGACGCGGGCACCGGAGGTCAGCGCGGTGTAGATCTCGCCGAGGGCCACGTCGAAGACCGGGGAACAGGAATGGAGCATCCGGCTGTCCGGCCCGACCGCGCACTCCTCCCGCATCCAGGTGACGAAGTTCGTCAGGTGCTCGTGGGTCAGCACGACGCCCTTCGGTGTCCCGGTCGAGCCGGACGTGTAGATCACGAACGCCGGCCGGGAGGGTGCCACCACCGGCAGGTCGGCCGCCTCGGCCGCCGTCACGGTGGGCCAGTCGGCATCGAGGGCGACGACCCGTACGCCGTCAGGTCTGGGGACACGCGGGGCGACCTCGCCGACGGTGAGGACGACCCGGGCGCCGTGGTCGGCCAGCAGCATCCGCATCCGCTCCGCCGGCCAGGACACGTCCATCGGCGTGTACGCCGCCCCCGCCCGCAGCACCGCCAGGGTGGCGACGAGCGTCCACATGCTGCGGTCCAGCGCCAGCGACACCACGTCCCCGGGCCGTACGCCCATCGACCGTAGCCGCGCGGCCAACTCCCCCGAGCGGCGGGCCAGCTCCGCGTACGTCAGCACCTCCCCGGCGGCGACGCCGGCCACCGCGTCCGGCGTGCGTCGCGCCCATTCGAGCACCAGCTCGTGCAGCGGCGCACCCGGCACCGGGCGGGCCGGGCCGCGGCCCCACGCGAGCAGCCGCTCGCGCTCGGTCGCGCCCAGCAGCGGCAGCGCGCCCAGCGGCACCCCGGGTTCCCGGGCCCCGGCCGACAGCAACGACACGGTCTGGTCCACCAGGCCCCGCACCCAGTCCGCCGAGAAGCCGTCGGCGGCGTAGTCCACCCGGAGCGCCGACCCGTCCCCCGCGACGGTCACCAAGATGTCCACGTCCACCACGTCCGGCCCCACCTCGGCCACCGGGGCGTCCACCAGCCCGACCACCACCGGCCCCGCCGCGCCCGCGCTGTGCGCGACCGGTCCGGCCAGCGCCGTGGCCACCCGCGACGTCAGCTCGCCGAAGCCCGGTTCGTCCGCGACGTCGACCCGCAGCACGCCGCCCGACGACAGACCGACCGCCACCTCGGCCTGGCCGGTGTACCGGGCCAGCACCCCCAGCAGACCGGCCAGCAGCACCGCGCCGGGGGAGCGCGCCCCCGCCGGGACGGGCAGGTCGACCCGCCGGTACGCGGAGGCCGCCCGGGCCGGCCACGCGGCCGGCCGGCGCAGGTCCCCCATCAGGTCGAGGATCTCGAAGCCGGGCCCAGCGACATCCGTGGTCTGCGCACCGACGATTCCGACAGACATTGAGCCAGCCTCCGATCAGGGCCGGCGCCACCCAGAGGGGTGCGCCGGAAGGGACAACCACGAACTCTCGGGACAACGGGCCGCGTGCCACGCGGCGACGAGCGGTCCGGTACGCAGGGGCGGACGGTCAGCCGGCGGTGGGCGTACCCGCCGGCCCGTCTTCGAGGAAGCGCAGCATGTGGTGGTTCAGCTCCTCGGCGAAGCTGTACGGCAGGTAGTCGGTGCGGATGGTGACGCGCAGGAGAGCATGGTCGACGCGGGGCAGCACCTCGACCGTGAGCCCGTTGGGCACCTCCCGGGCGTACGGGTCGACGACCTCCTCGGCCCGGCAGCCGGGCAGCTCCAGCGGCACCACCACGTTGTCCTGGAACACGAACGTCGGCAGGCTCGCGACCACCTCGCCGGAGAGCCCGGCGGCGGGATCGTCGGCGGTCTCCGCGAAGGGAACGTCCTGGGCCCGCATGAGATCGCGGATCGTCTCGTCGACCCGCAGGACCAGCTTGTCGTCGTGCGGCCCGTCGAAGCGCACCCGCACGCAGTTGAGGTTGAGCCGGGTGGTGAACGCGGAGTCGAGGACGCGGCTACCGCGCTTGGCGACCACCATCAGCAGGGCGATGTCGTCCTGCTGATGGATGGCGCGCAGCGCCGAGGCGAAGGCCGCCACGAAGTAGCTGGAGCGGCTGAAACGGTGGTCGCGGGCGGCCCGGTCCCAGCGGTCGAGCACCTCGGGGGTGACGGTGACGGTGTGGCCCGCCTTCGGTCCCCAGGCGAGGGCCTGCTCCAGGGGCGCGGTGGCCGGGCCTTCGCCTTGGCGGGGTAGGTCGCGTAGTTGTTCGCGCCAGTAGGTTCGTTGGGTTTGCAGGTCGGCGGCGTTGCGGAGGCGGGTGTATTCGTCGTGGGACTGGTGCAGTGTGGGTGCGGGGTGTGTCCAGGTGGGGGTGTGGCCGGTGTGTCGTGCGGTGTAGGCGTGGGTGAGGTCTCGGACGAGTAGTCCGTATGACCAGCCGTCGAAGGCGATGTGGTGGATGCCGATGCCGAAGAGGATTCGGTTGGTGGTTTTGTTTCGGATCAGGGCGGCGCGCCAGTTGCGGCCTTGGGTGTAGTCGAGGGGTTGTTGTACTGCTTCGGCGAGTTGGTCGAGGGCGTCGTGTTCGGTGGCGGCGTCGGCGAGGAGTCGTAGCTGGGGCATGCCGGGGTTGGGTGGGATGATTGCTGTTGGTGGGTCGGTGCGCCGGTAGCGGGCGTGCAGGGCCTGGTGGCGGTGGTGGAGGTCGCCGAGGGCGGCCATGAGGGCCCGTAGATCCAGCTCACCCTCGATCCACCAGGTGACCGGGACGACGACCTCCAGCGGCGACATCAGGCACTTCGCCACCTGCTGCGCGAGCGGGACCGGTCCCGGGCGCTGCCGGGCCTGTCCGGCGGTCGAGCCGGTGTCCGTACGGCGGGGGGCGGTGGCGAGCCACCGGGCCAGCTCGTGCGGGGTGGGGGTGCGGTGGATCTGCGAGACGGGCACCACCACGTCGGCGGCCTCGTCGATGCCTGCGGCGACGGCGGCGGACTGCAACGACGTGCCGCCGAGGTGGAAGAAGCTGTCGCGGGCGCCGACCCGCTCGATGCCGAGCACGCTCGCGAACACCTCCGCGACGAGGCGCTCGCCCTCGGTGGCCGGCTCGACGTACGGCACGCCGAGGTCGGGGCGCTGGGCGCCGGGTGCGGGAAGGGCACTCCGGTCGATCTTGCCGGTGCCGCCGAGGGGGAAGCGGTCGAGGACGACGAAGGCGGCGGGGACCATGTAGCTCGGCAAGTGGGCCGCGGCGTGATCGCGCAGGTCGCCGGTGGCCGGGGTGCCGCCGTCGCGCCCGGTGACGTACGCGATGAGCCGGGCCACGCCCCGGTCCTCGCGGCGGACGACGACTGCGGTCTCCACCTCCGGGTGCTGGGCGAGGATGCTCTCGATCTCGCCCAGCTCGATGCGGATGCCGTTGACCTTCACCTGGTGGTCCATCCGGCCGAGGATCTCCAGCGCTCCGGCGCTGTTCCACCTCCCCAGGTCGCCGCTGCGGTAGGCGAGCCCGCCGCCGTACGGGTCGGTGACGAACCGCTGGGCGGTCAGTTCGGGGCGGTTGAGGTAACCGTCGGCGACGCCGAAGCCGGCGATCAGGATCTCCCCGGGAACCCCGGCCGGCAAGAGGTCGAGGTTCGCGTCGACGACGCGGACCTGCCGGTTCGGCATCGGCCAGCCGATCGGCACGTACGCGCCACCCCACCCGGCCGACGCGTCGAACCAGGTGCACGCCACGGCGATCTCGGCCGGCCCGTACGCGTTGACCACCCGCGTGCCCGCCGTCAGCCACCGCTGGGCCAGCCGCGGCGGAACGGCCTCGCCGCCGAAGATGACGCAGCGGAGGCCGGGACAGGCGGCCGGGTCGAGCGGGGCGATGTTGGTGGCCGGTCCGAACGTGTGCGTGACGCCCTGGGTGTTGACGAGGTCGGTGAGCCGGCGCGCGTCGAGCAGATCGTCGCGCGGGCACACGACGACGCGGCCCCCGCCGGTGAGCGCGGCGAAGATCTCCCCGAACGCGGCGTCGAAGACCGGTGCCGCCGAGTGCAGCATCCGGCTGCCGGGGCCGATGGCGCACTCGCCGGTCATCCACGCCAGGAAGTTCGCCAGCCTCTCGTGTGACAGCACCACGCCCTTCGGCGTGCCTGTCGAACCCGACGTGTAGATGACGAACGCCGGCGCGTCCACCGGCACCGCAGGCAGATCCGCCACCGCACCGGCCGGTACCGCGGGCCAGCCGTCGTCCAGCGCCACCACCGTGACCCCGTCCTCGGCGGGAATCCGGGGCGCTACCGCACCGACCGTCAACACCACCCGCGCGCCGTGGTCGGCCAGCAGCACCCGCATCCGCTCCGCGGGCCACGACACGTCCATCGGCGTGTACGCGGCACCCGCCCGCAGCACGCCCATCGTCGCCACCAGCGACCACAACCCGCGCTCCAACGCCACGGACACCACGTCACCGGCACGGACACCCACCGACCGCAGGTACGCCGCCAGCAGCCCGGACCGGCGATCCAGCTCCCCGTACGTCAGCACCTCGTCGCCCGCGACACCCGCCACCGCCTCCGGCGACCGCCGCGCCCAGCTCAGCACGAGCTCGTGGATCGGCTCACCCGGGATCTCCCGCACCGGGCCGCGCCCCCACGTCAGCAACCGCTCCCGTTCCGCGGCGTCCAGCAACGGCAGTCGCGACAGGGCGACCTGCGGCGCCGCCGTCCCGGCGGAGACGAGCACCACTACCTGATCCACGAGTCCCCGCACGAACTGCGCGGAGAATCCCTCCACCGCGTAGTCCACCCGCAGCACGGACCCGTCCGCCGCCACGCGCACCACCATGTCGACGTCCACCACGGCCGGTCCCGTCTCCGCCACCGGACCGTCGGTGAACTCCACCGCCACCGGGTCCGGCCGGTCCGGGCCCGCCACCGGCGCCGTCCACGCCAGTCCCACCCGCGCCGCCAACTCCCCGAATCCCGGGTCGCCCGAGACGTCCACCCGCGCCACCGACCCGCCGGCCGGGGCAAGCCCGAGCACCACCTCGTCCTGGCCGGTCCAGCGGGCCAGGACCGCCACGAGCCCCGCCACCACGACGTGCCCGGCCGGTGTCACGCGCGACGGCCAGGCGGGAAGCACCCGGTGCACCGAGGCCGCCCGCGCGGGCCACACCGCCGGCCTCCGCAGGTCCCCCACGAGTTCCAGAGCAACCGCGCCGTCCGCGGCCTGGGCGCCATCGAACCCGACAGACAACAGCTCGACCTCCGATCGAAAGGGGACGACCGAAAGGCTCAGGGCCGCGACGATCGGTCAGCCGGGATGCCGTACGCCGGACGGCGGGGGTTGGCGCGAGGCGCGTCGACGGGCGGCACCGCTCGCGGGCCACCCGATCCGGTGCGCTGAGAGTGGCAACGACGAGCCGACGGGGCCCGACCATACGAAGCGCTGTGCAGTGACGTACACCCCTAGAGATCGGCACGTCGACCCCTAGCGCATCAGCCGGAGATCTCCTCCCCGGGCAGGCCCGGGACGTTTCGGCGGTGCCCGCCGGCCGCGTCGGGGCCGGGCCGGCGATGTGAGCTGGCAGGGGGCGTGGCCGTCGGAATCCGGGCACTCGACAGCGCGGGCTGCGACAGCGCCGTCCGGCGACTCCAGCCCTTCTGAAGAACAGCTTTTCGGTCAGCCCGAGTCGATGGTCCCGCTAGGAGTATCGGCGGCCTCGGCGGCGAAAGAGCCGTCCGCGTTCGCCTGTCTGGCCCATCCCGGGGCAGTGCATAGTGACTATGATCTTTCGATCATGACGCCGGTCGGTGGCTGGAAACTCGACCGCTGACCGGCGGTGTGCACCTCGCCGCCGCAACGCTGGCCATGAGCCAGCCGGCTTCCCGGCCGGTCCAGCTCACGACCGTCCGGTCGGTGCACGCGGCACGCCCGGCTCTCGCGGCCGAGCGGCCGCATCAGGACCGGGAGCCCACCCCTTCGGCCACGTTCTCCGCTGTTCGTGGCTGTGGCGCACCGGTTTCACCGCCACCCCGAGGCCCGCACCGGGCCGGCATGTCAGGAGACTAGATGCAGGCGCCCATCCAGGTACAGGTGTTCGCACACGACGGGGTGGTCCTGGCCCGACCGCCCGACCCGTCGGCCACCGCCGACAGCCCCTATCTCGCCGGCGCGGGCGCCGCTCTCCACAACGGCCTGGACATGATCACGGGTCTGCACCTGACCCTTCCGCACCAGTCGGCGGCGATCTGCAGCACCGGCTCCAGCGCGGACAAGTCGCTGCGTCTGCTCAGCCGGAGTGGTCTGAAGACGCCCAGCGACCTGCGGAAGTTCCGTTCCGGCGCGCAGGCGGTGCGGTACGCGCGGGAAGCCGTCGAGCGGGGCGAGACGCTGGAGTTCCAGTTTCCTCCGCATGACCCGCTGCTGCGGGCCGCTCGCGCCCGGGTGCCCGCGGATCTGGTCGCCCGCCTCAACAACAAGACCGTGCTGGAGACTCTGGTCGCGCCGGAGTACCTGCCCCGCCGGCAGGTCGCCACCCCCGCCGAAGTGCGCCGGATCGTGGCGCGGGACCGCCGGCCGGCGGTCATCAAACCGGCCGGGGTCGAGGTGTCCAGCGGAATTGCGATCTTCACCCGTCGGTTGGCGGACCGGCGGAACCGTTCCCTGTTCAACCAGTTGGAACAGGTGAGCGAGCAGTGGATCGTCGAGGAGGAGGTGCCCTTCCAGACGATCTGGGGTATCCAGTTCGGCGTGACCGAGAGCGGATCGGTGCACTACTTCGGATCGTCGGTACACCTGCCGCAGCCCACCTCGACGTGGGTCGGTTGTGTGATGGACGACGACCAGCCCCCGGAGGAGCTGGTCGAAGCGCTGACCGTAGGGGTCCGAAAGGCCAGCGCGCTCGGGTACCGGGGCTACTGCTCCTTCGACGCCGGGATCGGCCGCGACGGCGCCCTGCGGGTCATCGACCCGAACTTCCGGGTCAGCGGGGCCACCACCTCGCTGCTGCACCGCAGCTCGCTGCTGGGCCGGCATCCGTGCGCCATGACCACGTTCTTCTCACTGGCCCCCGGCGTCGACGCCGAACCGATCCTCGCGCCGTTCATCGACCGGGGGCAGTTCGTCGTGTTCATGCACCACGACCCGGCGGAGACGGACAACGGCCCGCTGCCGGCGACCATCGTCGGCATGGTCGGGGCCGCGGACCGGTACGCCTGCGGCGTGCTGGTGGCGCAGATCCAGCGGGCCCTGGGCACCTGACGCGCCGGTCCGGGGCTCGGCTCCGGCGGCTCGTCATCCGTTCGCCGGCCCGGCCGCCCCCGCGGCGCCGGCCGGCGAACGGGCACCCGGCGGTGTCGGCCTCACATGCCGGAAAGTGCGGTACGCACAGCGTCCTCGGGGACGCGGGCGACCAGTTCGACTCCGCCCGGTCCGTCCAGGACGAAGGACAGGCCCGAGGTGGCCTTCTTGTCCCGGCGCATCAGCGTGATCAGCTCGTCGTGGTCGAGGCCGCCGGGCAGCGTGGTGTCGAGCCCGTAGCCCGCCACCACGTCGTGGTGCTCGGCCACCCGGTCGGCCGGTATCCGGCCGAGGACGCCGGCCAGCCGGCCCGCGAAGACCGTGCCGACGCCGACCGCCTCACCGTGGCGCAGGCCGAAGTCGGTGGCCCGCTCCAACGCGTGCCCGAGCGTGTGGCCGTAGTTGAGGATGTGCCGCAGGCCGGAGTCCCGCTCGTCCGCGGCCACCACCCGGGCCTTCAACGCCACCGACGCGGCGATCTGCTCCGCCACCGGCCGGTCACGCAGATCACCGGCGCCGATGAAGTGCGCCCGGGCGATCTCCCCGTACCCGTTGCGCCACTCCCGCTGCGGCAGCGTCCCCAGGTGCTCGGTGTCGCAGAGCACCGCCCGGGGCTGCCAGTACACGCCCACGAGGTTCTTGCCCTCCGGCAGGTTGACGGCGGTCTTCCCACCGACGCTGGCGTCCACCTGGGCCAGCAGCGAGGTCGGCAGGTGGATCACCGGTACGCCCCGGTGGTAGAGGCCGGCGGCCAGCCCGACCACGTCCGTGGTGGTGCCGCCGCCGCACGAGACCACCGCGTCCGTCCGGCTCAGCCCGAACTCGGCGAACGCCCGGCAGAGCTGTTCCACAGTGGTCAGGTTCTTGTCGTGCTCGCCGTCGCGGGCCGGCACCACCCGGTGCGGCACGCCCGGGTCGGGCGTCCACTCCGGTGGCCGGGCCGAGACCACCACGACCCGCTGGGCGCCGATCCGCGCCACCTCCGCCGGGAGCCGGTGGCGTACGCCGGGACCGATCAGCACCGGGTACGACCGTTCCCCGAGTGCCACCTCGACGCGGGCCGGCTCGCTGGCGGGACGGTCAGGTACCGGCGTGTGCATGTGGTTGCTGCCTCCTCTGCGGAACGCGGGCCGGCGCGGTCGCGGCCGGGCTGCCCCGCACCATCGACAGGCGCAGCGCCAGCGCGGCCAGCGAGTCGACCTCCGGCCGGATGCCCCACCGATCGTGGGTGAGCTGCGCGTGGTGCGCCAGCAGGAACCCGGGAGGCGCCGTCGGGTGGTCGTGGCCCACCACGTCGGTCACCCGGTCCAGGTAGCGCTGCCACGCCACTGCCACGTCCCCGCCCAGCGGTAGGTCACCGGCCGACAGGACGATCTTCTCCGCCCCGGCGTCGGCCTGCGCGGCCAGGTCCCGCCGCTGCGCGCCGGTGAGCCGCTGGCTGCGTTCCTGCCAGTGCAGGAACAGGAACGCCAGGCGGTCGGCCGCCGGCATCAGCCCGGTCAGGTGCCGCAGGTGCGCCACGGCCAGCGGCAACTCGCCGCCGGCCAGCCAGGGCACGTCGCCGCCGAGCAGGGTGAGGGCCAGTTCGCTGCCCGCGAACGCGAGCGGGCCGCCCCGCGCGGGGTCGCGCACGACGTACCGGTCCTCGGCGAGGGACGCTCCCGGGTCGTACGCGAGCAGTCCCGCCCGTACCGCGTCGAGCGCGGCGGGGGCGGCATGGAAGCCGAGGCTCAGCCGCCCGGCGGGGGAGTCCTCCGGGTCGAAGAACCAGTCCATGCCGGGATCGGCCCGGCGGGCGGCGGCGACCAGCCCGGTCAGGACGGTGCCGACCAGCTCGGTCAGCCGCGTGCCCGGGCAGCCGCCGGCCGGTACGGCCGAACGGGCGAACAACCAGCAGCGTTCCAACGACGGCACCTCGGCTGACGGGCGGGTGGAGCACGGGATTCGACGGTCCGCGGGGGTCGCCCCATCATCGGCCCGCGGGCCCGTTCCACCACCCGATCGGCGCTCCGAACTGGGGACGACTTAGGGGGTGACAGGGGTAGGACACCGGCAGGGTGCTCGGAAGACTTGGGCCGCTACGGCGAGCGAGGTCTACGCCGCGGATGAGGAGTCTCGCCGACGGATGGATGTGGTGACATGCTTCGGAGCGACCTGATCCAGCCGTTGTCCGATCTGATCGAGGCGCACGCCGCCAGGTCGGGGAACAAGGTCGCATTCCGCGACGACCGCCGGGCGGTCGGATACGCCGATCTGGCGGCGCGGACCCGTCGGCTGGCCGGTCACCTGGCGGCGGCCGGGGTCGCCCGGGGCGACCGGGTGGCCTTCTGCCTCGGCAACCGGGTGGAGACGGTGGAGACCTGGCTGGCCGTCACGCGGGCCGCCGCGGTCGGCGTGCCGGTGAATCCGCACAGCACCGACGCGGAACTGGCCCATCTGCTGGACGACTCCGGCGCGGTGCTGGTGGTCACCGACCCGCGTCACCTCGACCAGATGCTGCGGCTGCGTACCGGCCGGCCGGCCCTGCGGATCGTGGTCACCGGGGACGACCCGGTTCCGGACGGGGTCGTCGCCTGGCGCGACCTGGTCGACACCGAGCCGTCCGTGGGGGCCCGCGACGACCTGGGCCTCGACGAGGTGGCCTGGATGCTCTACACCTCCGGCACCACCGGCCGGCCCAAGGGTGTCCTTTCCACCCAGCGCACCTGCCTCTGGTCGGTCGCCGCCTGTTACGTGCCGATCCCCGGGCTCACCGCCGCCGACCGGGTGGTCTGGCCACTGCCGCTGTTCCACAGCCTCTCCCACATCGGGTGCGTGCTCAGCGTGACGGCGGTCGGGGCCACGGCCCGGCTCATCGACGGCTTCTCCGCCGACGACGTGCTGCGCGCGGTCGACGAGGACGAGGCCACAGTGCTCGCCGGTGTGCCGGCCATGTACCACCACCTGGTCACCGCCGCCCGGGAGACCGGCTTCCGCGCCCCGGCCCTGCGGGTCTGCCTGGTCGGCGGGGCGATCACCACCGGCGCGCTGCGGCGGGCGTTCGACGAGGTCTTCGACGCGCCGTTGCTCGACGCGTACGGCAGCACGGAGACCTGCGGCTCGATCGCCGTCACCCGGCCGGAGCAGCCCCGGGTCGAGGGCTCCTGCGGGCGCCCGGTGCCCGGCGTCGAGGTGCGCCTGGTCAGCCCGCAGACGGGTCTGGACGTGCCGACCGGCGCCGAGGGGGAGGTCTGGGTCAGCGGTCCGAGCGTCATGCTCGGCTACCACGGCCTGCCGGAGGTCACCGCCGCCGCCCTGCGCGACGGCTGGTACCGCACCGGCGACCTGGCCCGCCGCGACGCCGACGGCAACATCTTCGTCACCGGCCGCCACCAGGAGCTGATCATCCGGGGCGGGGAGAAGATCCACCCGGGCGAGGTGGAGGAGGCGCTGCGCGCGGTGCCCGGCGTCGCCGACGTGGCGGTGACCGGCCGGCCGCACGAGGTGCTCGGCGAGGTGCCGGTGGCGTTCGTGGTGCCGGGGCCGGAGGGCTTCGACCCCCGTGCCGGGTACGCGGCCTGCCGGGAGAGGCTCAGCTACCACAAGGTCCCCGAGGCGCTGTACGAGATCGGGCAGGTGCCCCGCACCGCGTCCGGCAAGGTCACCCGCCGGCTCCTGCTCGACGGGCCGGCCCGGCTGCGGGCGGTCAACGGCAGCCACCACGAGGCGCTCAGCCTGCTCGCCTGGCGACCGCTGGACCTGGCCGCCGTACCGCCGGTGGCGGCGCCCGTCCCGGCGGCCGCGCAGGACGCCGCCGCCCCGGCCCGCCGCTGGGCGCTCGTCGGCGCCGGGAGCGAGCCGCTGGTGGAGCCGCTGCGCGCGGCGTCGCCGGGGGAGCGGTTCCGGGCCCACCGGGATCTGGCCACCCTGCGCGAGACTCCCGACGCGCCCGACCTGACGGTGCTGCTGGCCGGGCCGGCCGACGCCGACGCGGCGGACCTCGCCGACCGGTTGCGTGGCTGGCTCGACGACGACCGCTTCGCCGGCACCCGGCTGATGCTGCTGACCGGCCCGGCCGGCGACGCGGCCAACGGCCCCGGCACGAGCGGTGCCGGCAGCGCGGGCGACGCCCCCGCGCAAGACGCCGCCGCAGGCGAGGCCACTGCGGGAGACGTCGCCGGGGGAGCCGCCGCCGGGGGAGCCGCCGCCGGGGGCGACGCCGCCGGGTGGGCCGGGCCCGATCCGGCGGCCGGCGCCGTCTGGGCGGTCGGGCGCAGCCTGCAGGCCGCGTACCCGGACCGGATCGTGCTGGTCGACCACGACGCCGCGGACCGCTCGCTCGCCCTGCTGCCCGCCGTCGTGGACGCCGGCGCCGCGCAGGTCGCCCTGCGGGCCGGGGCGGCCCGGCACGCGGCCCTCGTGCCCGCCCCGGCGACCGTGCCGGGACGGCCGGTGACCGTGGCCGACCCGGAGCGCCCCGTCCTGGTCACCGGCGCCGACGGACCGACCGGCGCCGCGCTGGCCCGGCACCTCGTCGCCGCGCACCGCGCCCGCCGGCTGCGGCTGCGGCCCACTGGCGCGACGCCCGCCCCGGCCCTGGCGGACCTGGCCGCCGCACTCACCTCCGCCGGTGCGGAAGCCG
>NZ_JAGPXP010000035.1:0-53627 GCF_018070485.1 Micromonospora sp. C41
GTCGACAGCGGCTTCGACCCGCGCCGGCTCACGCTCACCTCGGCGCGCCCGTTCGACGCCGGCGTGGTCGTCCTGCACTACACGCGCAACGAGTAACCCGGTTGCCCCGGACGGCGGGCGGCACGCACCGTGGGACCGTGACGAAGACTCGGCTGCACTGGCACGAACTGCCCGGGCACGTACGCGACGGCATCGAGGGCGTCCTCGGCGACCGGGTGGTGGCGGCGCACTCGCAGCCGGGCGGCTTCTCCCCCGGCACCGCCGACCGCGTCCGTACCGCAGGTGGCGGCCGGGCCTTCGTCAAGGCGGTCAGCCCGGCGCAGAACGACCGCAGTCCCCACCTGCACCGCGCCGAGGCCCGGATCGCCGCCGCCCTGCCCCCGGACGCGCCCGCGCCCCGGCTGCTCGGCAGCTACGACGACGGCCACTGGATCGCGCTCGTCTTCACCGACGTCGAGGGCCGGCATCCGGCCACCCCGTGGCGTACCGGTGAGCTGGCCGCCGTGCTGTCCACGCTGGAGGCGATGGCGGCGACGCTCACCCCGGCGCCCGCCGCCGCCGGAACCACCACCGCCGCCGAACACCTCGCGTACGACTTCGGCGGCTGGCGGCGCCTCGCCGCCGACCCGCCGGCCGACCTCGACCCGTGGGCCCGGTCCCACCTGCCCGAGCTGTGCGCCGCCGCCGACCGGGGCCTGGCCGCGCTCGCCGGTGACACGCTCTGCCACGTCGACGTCCGCGCGGACAACCTGCTGCTCGGCCCGGACGGATCGGTCACCGTGGTCGACTGGCCGTGGGCCTGTCGCGGGCCGGCCTGGCTGGACACCCTGTTCACCGTCGTCAACGTCCAGGTGTACGGCGGACACGACCCGAACGCGCTGCTCGCCGCCCGACCGCTGACCGCGAATGTCGACCCGACCGACCTGACGGGTGTGCTGGCCGGCCTCACGGGGTTCTTCCTGGACGGCGCCCGCCAGCCCCCACCCCCCGGCATCCCCACGGTCCGAGCGTTCCAGCGCCAACAGGGCGAGGCTCTCCTCCCTTGGCTGACCCACCGCCTGACCCCCTGACCCGCCGCCGGGCGCGTGCCGCCGTCGATCTTGGAGTTGTGGCTCCTCACGAGGCTCACCAAAGCGACATCCCAGGCGCCACAACTCCAAGATCAGCGAAGCGCCGAGGCGCGGGTGAGGGTGCCGAAGGGGTCGGCGAACAACGGGGTGAAGCCCCGTTCGGCGGCGCCGATCAAGGTGGCGTCGTAGCCGAGCGCGGACACGCGCAGGCGGGCCTTGTCGCGGGAGATCGGCAGCACGTTGGCGGCGATCCGGCTGCGGACGTGGTCGGCGCAGACCGGAAAGACCTCGCTGAGCGTGCCCCCGAAGATCACCACGCCGGGGTTGAACAGATTGATCACGTTCGCCACGCCGATGCCCAGCCAGTCACCGATGTGCCGCAGCGCGTCCCGGGCGGCCGGCTCGCCCCGCGACGCGGCTGCCACCACGGCCCGTACCGCCTCGCGCCCCTTCTCCCCCGCCGGGCGGCCGGCGGCGTCGAGCAGTGCCCGCTCGCCGACCTCGGCCTCCAGGCACCCGCGCGAGCCGCAGCCGCAGGGCCGCCCCTGGTACGGGTTCACGAGCATGTGCCCGACCTCGGAGGCGTACCCGCCGTCGCCGTCGAGCAGCTCACCGCCGACGATGATCCCGCCGCCGACGCCCACGTCACCGTGCAGGTAGACGACGTTCTGCACGCCGACTCCGGCGCCCCGCTGGTGCTCCGCCAGCGCGCCCAGGTGCGCCTCGTTGCCGACCAGGACCGGCAGGCCCAGGTCCAGCCGCCCGGCCAGCTCGGCGCCGAACGCCTGGTCCACCCACCCCATGTCCGGTCCGAAGCGGACCATGCCGTCGCCGGGCCGGATCATCCCGCAGTACGACGCGCCGACGCCCACGCACACCGATCCGGGCGGCGCGGCGTGGTGCAGCGCCCGCCCGAAGTCGGCGAGCACCGAGACCACCGAGTCGAGGTCGGCCCCGGCCCGTGGGCGTTCCGCCTCCAGACGGGCCGACACCACGCCGCCGAGCCCGACGCGGGCGGCCACGAGCCGGTCCACGGCGATGTCGAAGGCGAGAACGTAGAAGGCGTCCGAGGCCGGGCGGACCACAAGCGAGGGTCGGCCCGCCCGTCCGCTGCCGCCGGCCGCCACCTCCCGGACCAGACCGGCCGACGCCAGTTCCGCGGTGAGCGCCATGACCGTGCTGCGGTTGACGCCCATCCACTCGGCCAGCTCGACGCGGGTGACCGGGCCGGTCAGGTGGACGCGCCGGAGCAGCGCGCCGAGGTTGGCTCTGCGGCCGTCCCCCTGCGCATGCCGGTCCGCGACCAGGCCCTTCCGCATCGACCACTCCGTCAGACGGCGACTTGGCTTGTGACCCGAGAATAGTTGCCGCGCATCGACGGGTGCCAGCGCCCGCCTCCGGGGACGGCTGCCTCAACCATGGCGGGCCCGACCGGCGCGCCGCGGGCAGCGGTGACGAAGCGGGTGCCTCACTCGGCCGGGGAGGCACCCGTGCGCCGCCGGGTTACTCCGCTTCGCGGACCGGGCTCTGCGGCACCACCATCACCGGCCGGTGGGCACGGTGCAGGGTGGCCATGGCGACACTGCCGAGCAGGATCTTGCGCATCGCCGTCCGTCCGCGCGAGCCGACCACCACCGCGCTCGCCTTGTGCTCGGTGGCGACTGCGGAGAGCGCGTCGGCCACCGCGCGTCCCTGGGCGCCGCGTCCGGCGCTGACCCGCACGACGGTGACCGAACCGCCGGCCGTGTCCGGGGTGGGCGTCTCCCCCTCGTCGCCGTCGACGGCGACCAGGACGACGTCCCGCTCGGGGAAGAGACGCCGGGTGGAGTCGAGCGCCGCCTCGGCGCCGGCGGAGGCGTCCCAGCCGACCACCACCGGGCCGGCGGCGAGCGCGTCGTGCTCGTCGGTGAGCAGCGGGTGCGGCACCACCAGGACTGGTCGCGGGCTGTAGTGCACAGCCATGTCCGAGACGCTGCCGAGCACGGCCCGGGCGCCGCCCAGCCCGCGTGAGCCGAGCAGCAGCACGTCGGTCTGCTTCTCGTCGGCCAGTTCGGCGAGCCGGAGCCCTTCCCCGCCGTAGCTGCGGCACACGAGCGGCTCGGCGTCCCAGCCGGCCGCGCGGGCCAGCATCACGCCGACGGAGGTGAGCCGGTCGGCCTCCCGGCCGCCCTCGCGCTCGATCGCCTCCACGAACGCGTTGATGTTGCGCTTGCCGGTCCAGAGCCGCTTGCGCAGTTCCTCGCTGGCGAACGGTGGCGTCCACAGATGCCCGATCCATGCGTGCGCGCCGGGGAACAGCAACGCGCCCGCCTCGATGGCGGCGCTCGCGGCCGGGGACCCGTCGTAACCCACCATCACTTGCCTGCCGTGCACGTCGCTCACCGCACCGAACCTCTCCTGCCGACGACATCTCACAAGATCGTATCCGCGGTCCGACCGGGTCCGCGCCGGATCATCCGCCACGAACCCATCGGTACGCTGGGCGGATGAGCACCCCGGACCTGTCGTACCTGCTCGACCACACCAGTCACGTGCTGCGCACCCGGGTGGCGGCGGCCCTGGCCGAGATCGGGCTGACCGCGCGGATGCACTGCGTGCTCGCGCACGCGCTGCCCGAGGAGCGTACGCAGATCCAGCTCGCCGAGATGGGCGACATGGACAAGACGACGATGGTGGTGACGGTGGACGCGTTGGAGCAGGCCGGGCTGGCGGTGCGGCGTCCGTCGCGTACCGACCGGCGGGCCCGGATCATCGCGGTCACCGAGGAGGGCGCCCGGGTGGCCGCGCGCAGCCAGGAGATCGTCGACCGGGTGCACGCCGAGGCGCTGGCGAGCCTGCCGGCGGACGAGCGGGCGGTCTTCCTGCGCGCGCTGGAGCGCCTGGCCGCCGGCCATTTGGCCACGCCGGTGCAGAGCCCGAAGCCGGCCCGCCGAGCCCGCCAATAGTCCCTCAATAGATTGTCTGCAACGGGACTATCCGTTACGGTCCTTCCTGTCGCACCTCTCGACAGGAGGACTCCATGTCCGCTCCCCGCTCGCATCGGGTCGCGCTCGGCGTACTCGCCACCAGCGCCCTGATGACCATCCTCGACGGCAGCATCGTCACCGTGGCGATGCCGGCCATCCAGCGCGACCTGCGCTTCTCCCCGGCCGGCCTGAGCTGGGTGGTGAACGCGTACCTGATCGCGTTCGGCAGCCTGCTCCTGCTCGCCGGCCGCCTGGGCGACCTGGTCGGACGCCGGGCGATGTTCCTCGGCGGCACCGCGCTGTTCACCGCCGCCTCGGTGCTGGCCGGGGTGGCGGCGAACAGCGCCACGCTCGTCGCGGCCCGCTTCCTCCAGGGTGTCGGCAGCGCGGCGGCGGTCGCGGTGAGCCTCGGCATCCTGGTCACGCTCTTTCCCGACGCCGCCGAGCGGGGCCGGGCGATCGCCGTGTTCGCCTTCACCGGCGCGGCCGGGGCGGCCATCGGCCAGGTCGCCGGCGGCCTGCTCACCGACGCGCTGGGCTGGCACTGGATCTTCCTGATCAACCTGCCGATCGGCCTGGCCACGATCGCGCTCGCGGTCCGTACGCTGCCCGCCGACCGGGGCCTGGGCCTGGCCGCCGGGGCCGACGTGGCGGGCGCGCTGCTGGTCACCGCCGGACTGGTGCTCGGCATCTACACGGTGGTCACGATCGAGCGGTACGGGGCGACGTCGGCGCGCACGCTCGGCCTCGGCGCGCTCGCCGTCGCGCTGGTCGCCGGGTTCGTCGTCCGGCAGGCGACCGCACGCCGCCCGCTCATGCCGCTGCGGATCCTGCGCTCGCGCGGCGTGGCGGTGGCGAACGTGGTCCAGATCCTCACCGTGGCGTCGACGTTCGCGTTCCAGGTGCTCGTCACGCTCTACCTCCAGCAGGTGCTCGGCTACGACGCCACAGGCACCGGGCTGGCCCTGCTCCCGGCGGCAGTCGTCATCGGCGCGGTGTCGCTGGGCGTCTCCGCCCGGCTCAACGCCCGGTTCGGCGAGCGGGCGGTGCTGCTGGCCGGGCTCGTCCTGCTCGTCGCCATGTTCGCGTGGCTGGCCCGCATACCGGTGGACGGCCGCTACCTGCCCGACGTGCTCCCGGTGATGCTGCTCGCCGGCGGGTTCGGGCTGGTGCTGCCGGCGCTGACCGCGCTCGGCATGTCCGCCGCCCGCCCCGACGACGCCGGTCTCGCCTCCGGGCTGTTCAACACCACCCAGCAGCTCGGCATGGCGTTCGGCGTAGCGGTGCTGTCCACGCTGGCCGCCGCCCGTACCGCGGACCGCCTCGCGCTCGGCGACGACCGGGCCACCGCGCTGACCAGCGGGTTCCACCTGGCGTTCGCGATCGGCGCGGGGCTGCTCGTGGTCGCCGTCGGGCTCGCGTACGCGCTGCTGCGCCCGCGCACGACGGCGGGCGCGGACACCCCGGCGCTGGTGGGCTGAGTCAGCCCGGGGCGCGCGCCGGATGGGTGAGGAACGGCAGCACCGCCGCCGGCAGCGCGGGCGAGGTCAGCACGTCGTAGTGGGTCAGCCCGGGCAGCACCGCCAGCCGGGACGCGGGGCGGCCGGTTCCGTCGCCGCCCGCGTCCCGGCGGCCGCCGCCGAGCAGGCCGAAGAACTCCGCCGCGTGGCTCACCGGGATCTCGTCCGCGTCGGCGAAGACCAGCAGCACCGGCATCGGCAGCGCGGCCACCTCGGCGGACCAGTCGTAGTCCCGCCGCAGCAGCTCGCCGCCGCGGGCCCAGAGCGCCTGCCAGTCCTGCGGACGGGGCGCCACCCGCGCGTACCGCTCGTGGAGCGGGGTGCCGCGCATCCGTTGTGCGACGCGCTCGTCGTGGGCGGACATCGCGGCGAGCGTCTCCGGGTACCAGCCGCGCCGCCGGAACGGCGTGGAGACCAGCACCAGGCGCCGGACCAGGTCGGGGTGCTGGATCGCGGTACGCAGGGCCACCCCGCCGCCGAGGGAGTAGCCGAGCACGTCGGCCCGGGGCAGGCCGAGGTGCCGCAGCAGCCCGGCGACGTCGTCGGCCATCGACTCGTACCGCAGCGGCCGGTCCACGTCGGCGGTGCGGCCGTGGCCCTGCAGGTCGACGGCGATCAGCCGCCGGCGCGTGGCCAGCGCCGGGCGGATCGGCGCGAACGTCTCCGTCGAGCCGTACTCGCCGTGCAGCAGGACCAGCGGCTTGCCGGCCCCGTGCTCCTCGTACCAGATCCGCAGTCCGCCGACCTCCGCATAGCTCACCCGCCGATCGTCGCGCCGCCGATGCCGCCGCGGGCGTGTTTGCGGTCGCCGCTCAGCTCGACGCGCGGGGGCGGGCCCGCAGGTGGGCGCGTTCGCCCTGGCTGCCGAAGAGGCTGAGGAACTCCACCCCCTCGCTGTCGGCACGCCCGAACCAGTGCGGTACGCGGGTGTCGAACTCGGCCGCCTCACCGGGGACCATCACCAGGTCGTGCTCGCCGAGCACGAGCCGCAGTCGCCCGTTGAGCACGTAGACCCACTCGTACCCCTCGTGGGTCTTCGGCTCGGGCTCGGACCGGCCGCCGGCCGGGATGATCAGCTTGTACGCCTGGATGCCGCCGGCGCGGCGGGTGAGCGGCAGCATGGTCATCCCGAACGCGGCGACCGGCCGCAGGTGGACGCGCGGGTCGCCGGTGGGCGGGGCGCCGACCAGCTCGTCCAGCGTCACGCCGTGCGCGCGGGCGAGCGGGAGCAGCAGTTCGAGGGTGGGCTTGCGGCCGCCGGACTCCAGCCGGGACAGCGTGCTCACCGAGATGCCGGTGGTGGCGGAGAGGTCGGTGAGCGTGGTCTCCCGCTCACGCCGCAGCGCGCGCAGCCGGGGACCGACCGCGTCGAGGGCCTGGTCGAGGTCGACATCCATGCCCCCAGTTTGCCACATCAGCAAGAGAGTTTGCGGTTCTGCGCTTCCCCGCCGCAGTCTGGTCGCGGAGGTGGTCACGATGACCGAGCTACGTGAGGACTACGAGGTACTGGTGATCGGCGGCGGCGCGGCCGGGCTGAGCGGCGCGCTGATGCTGGCCCGGGCACGCCGGTCGGTGCTCGTGGTGGACGGCGGCGAACCGCGCAACGCGCCCGCCGACGGCGTGCACGCGCTGCTGGGCCACGACGGCGTACCGCCGGCCGAACTGCTGGCACGCGGTCGGGACGAGGTCCACCGCTACGGCGGGCACCTGACCGAGGGCCGGGTCGAGTCGGTGAGCCGCGACGGCGACGGCTTCGAGGTGACGCTCGCCGACGGCCGGCGGGTACGCGCCGGTCATGTGCTGGTCGCCACCGGCCTGGTCGACGAGCTGCCCGAGGTGCCCGGCCTGCGCGAGCGCTGGGGCCGGGACCTGGTGCACTGCCCGTACTGCCACGGCTGGGAGGTGCGGGACCGGCCGATCGGGGTGATCGGCAGCGGCCCGATGTCGGTGCACCAGACGCTGCTGTTCCGGCAGTGGAGCGACGACGTGGTCTACCTGCGGCACACCGCGCCGCCGCTGACCGACGAGCAGGCCGAGCAGCTCGCCGCCCGCGGCGTGCCGGTGGTCGAGGGCGAGGTCGCGGCCGTCGAGACGGCCGCGGACCGGGTGACCGGGGTACGCCTGCGCGACGGCCGCACCGTCGACCGGGAGGTGCTGACCGTCGCGCCCCGGATGGTGGCGCGCACCGGGTTCCTGGCCGGACTGGGCCTGCGCCCGCAACCGCACCCCAGCGGGATGGGCGAGTACCTGCCGGCCGACGAGTCGGGGCGTACCGAGGTGCCCGGGGTGTGGGTCGCGGGCAACGTGACCGACCTGTCGGCGCAGGTCGGGGCCGCTGCCGCGGCTGGTGCCCGGACCGCGGCGATGATCAACGCGGAACTGGTGAACGAGGAGACCCGCCGGGCGGTCGAGGCGCGGCGTGACGCGCGAGGGTGGGTGACCACGAATCCCCTCTAACCTGACAATTCTTCCCCTAGGTTGAGTCGGAGAGGGCAGTCGGAACCTGGGGGGCGACGTGAAGAGCTATCCGGCGATCGAGGATCACGGGCTCATCGGCGACCTTCAGACCGCGGCGCTGGTGACCTGTGACGGGACGATCGACTGGTTCTGCGCGCCGCGCTTCGACTCGCCCAGCGTCTTCTGCGCGTTGCTGGACAAGGACAAGGGCGGCTTCTTCCAGATCGCCCCGCACGACGTCCGGTACGTCACGAAGCAGCTCTACCTCCCCGGCACGCCGATCCTGATCACCCGGTTCATCAGCGCGGACGGCGTCGCCGAGGTGATGGACTTCATGCCGGTGACCGGCGAGCGGGTCACCGACTCGCACCGCATCGTGCGCATGGTCAACATGGTGCGCGGCAGCATGCGGTTCCGGGTGGAGTGCCGGCCGCGTTTCGACTTCGCCCGGGAGAGCCACGAGCTGGAGCGGCACCGCAACGGTTACCTGTTCCGGAGCCGGTCGGCGACGCTCGCCTTCAACCCGATCGATCCGGTGCGGCAGCTCTGGGCCAAGACCGGCGAGATCCGCATGGAGGACGGCGACCTGATCGCCTACGGCACGTTGCAGGAGGGCGACACCGGCGGGGTGGTCCTGGAGACCGGCATCGACGAGCCCAGGATCATTCCGCCGGAAGAGGTCCAGGGCATGTTCGAGTGGACCCGGGACTACTGGCGGCGCTGGGTCGAGCGCTCCCGCTACACCGGGCGCTGGCGGGAGATGGTCGAGCGCTCGGCCATCACGCTCAAGCTCATGACGTACGCGCCGACCGGCGCGATGATCGCCGCGCCGACCGCCGCGCTGCCCGAGCTGGTCGGCGGCTCCCGCAACTGGGACTACCGCTACACCTGGGTACGCGACACCTCGTTTTCCGTGCACGCGCTGCTCGGCCTCGGGTTCACCGAGGAGGTCAGCCGGTACATGGACTGGCTGGACGAGCGCATCCGCGAGGCCGGCGACCACCAGGACCCACTGAAGATCATGTACCGGGTGGACGGGTCCTCGGACCTGCACGAGGAGGTGCTCGACCACCTGGAGGGCTACCGCGGCTCCCGTCCGGTGCGGATCGGCAACGGCGCCGCCGACCAGCTCCAGCTCGACATCCACGGCGAGGCGCTCTACGCCATGCACCTCGCCGACGAGCAGGGCATCCGGGTGTCGCACCAGGTGTGGAAGAGCACCGTGCGGCTGATCGACTGGCTCTGCCACAACTGGGACCAGCGCGACGCCGGCATCTGGGAGAGCCGCCACCACCCCCGCAACTACACGTTCGGCCGGGTGATGTCGTGGGTGGCGCTGGACCGCGCCATCCGGCTGGCCACCCGCACCGGCCGGCCCGGCGACATGCACTGCTGGACCGAACAACGCAACCGGATCTACAACCAGGTCATGGCCCGCGGTTTCCACCGGGAACGCGGCAGCTTCGTGCAGGCGTACGACGAGAACGTGCTCGACGCCGCCCTCCTCTACATGCCGGCGGTCGGCTTCGTCACGCCCACCGACCCGCTGTGGCTGTCCACCCTCGAGTCGATCGAGCGGGACCTGGTCTCGGACAGCCTGGTCCACCGGTACGACCCGGTCCACTCCCCCGACGGGCTCCCTGGTCACGAGGGCACGTTCAACATGTGCACGTTCTGGTACGTCGAGGCGCTGGCCCGCTCCGGCCGGCTGGACGACGCCCGGCTCACCCTGGAGAAGATGTTCACCTTCAGCAACCACCTCGGGCTCTACGCCGAGGAGATCGCCTCCACCGGTGAGCAGATCGGCAACTATCCGCAGGCGTTCAGCCACCTCGCCCTGATCAACTCGGCGCTGGCGGTGAACGACCTGCTCGACGCCGAGGCCTCCGCCCGCCTCCGCCGGTAACTCCGGTGATCTCCGGCCCGGAGCCGGGTACTGTTTACCGCATGAGGTTCTTCGCCGCTGTCATGAAGCCCTGGTCCCTCCGCTGACGGCGGCAGGGTGACCGGCTTCTTCTGACGTACCAGCTCTGCTCCGCCGTCCCGGCGTTCCCGCCGGGCGGTGTCCTCGCGCTGCCCGGCTCCACGACGAGCCGAAGAGCGGACTGTGCACAACCTCGACAACATTCCTTCCTTCCCATCCACCTCGGGCGGTTCGCTGCCCGCCGGGCACCGGGCGCACGTGCGGGCCGACGGCGTCCGCGTCGTACTCGGCGGCCGGGTCGTGCTGTCCGACGTCAGCGTGACCGTCTCCGCCGGTTCCCGCCTGGCGGTCGTCGGCGAGAACGGCCGCGGCAAGACCACCCTGCTGCACGTGCTGGCCGGCCTCATCGCTCCCGACCAGGGCGTGGTGGAACGGCTGGGCGCGATCGGCGTCGCCCGGCAGAACCTGGAGTCGCGCCACGGCGAGACCGTGGGCACGCTCGTCCGGGAGGCGATCCGGGAGTCCGAACGCGCGCTGCGGGCGTTCGACGAGGCCGCGATCGCGCTCACCGAGGGCCGGGCGGGCGCGGACGACGCGTACGCCGCCGCCCTGGACGCGGCGACCCGGCTGGACGCCTGGGACGCGCAGCGGCGCGTCGACGTGGCGCTGGCCGGCCTCGACGCCTGCCCGGACCGGGACCGGGAACTGGCCACGCTGTCCGTCGGCCAGCGCTACCGGGTCCGGCTGGCATGCCTGCTGGGAGCGCGGGTGGACCTGCTGATGCTGGACGAGCCGACCAACCACCTCGACGCGGACAGCCTGGCCTTCCTCACCGCCCGGCTACGCGACCACCCGGGCGGCGTCGTGCTGGTGACCCACGACCGCGCCCTGCTGCGGGACGTCGCCACGGAGTTCCTGGACCTCGACCCCAGCGCGGACGGGCGCCCGCGCCGCTACGCCGGGGACTACGCCGCCTGGCAGGACGGGCGCCGCCGCGACTTCGCGCACTGGGTACGCGACCACGAGGCGCAGCAGGCCGAGCACCAGCGGCTGGCCGACGGGGTACGGCAGGCGCAGGACCGCCTCAGCACCGGCTGGCGGCCGGAGAAGGGACACGGCAAGCACCAGCGCCAGTCCCGCGCGCCCGGACTGGTCCAGGCGCTGCGCCGCCGG
Source organism: Micromonospora sp. C41 (assembly GCF_018070485.1). NCBI lineage: Bacteria > Bacillati > Actinomycetota > Actinomycetes > Micromonosporales > Micromonosporaceae > Micromonospora > Micromonospora sp. C41. Next base: position 11,111 of record NZ_JAGPXP010000035.1, read on the forward strand.
CAGGAGGCGCTCGACGCGCACCGCGTCACCGTGCCGGAGCCACCGCAGCCGCTGCGCTGGCCACCGCTGGACACCCGTCCCGGACTGCCGACCCTGCGCTGCCACGACGTGACGGTGGCCGGGCGCCTGCGTACCCCGGTCACGCTCACGCTCGACGGCGGGGACCGCCTGCTGGTGACCGGACCCAACGGCGCGGGCAAGTCGACGCTGCTCTCCGCGCTGGCCGGTGACCTCACGCCGTCGACCGGGGAGGTCCGGCACCTGTCCGGCGCGCGCGTCGCGTACCTCGGTCAGGAGGTGCCCGACTGGCCACCGGCGCTGCTCGCCCACGACCTGTACGAGCAGCACGTGGGCCGGTTGCGCTCCGCCGGGCGCGTCGGCTCCGGCACGGCCCTGCCGCTGAGCGCGACGAACCTGCTCGACGCCGAGGCCCGGCGTACCCCCGTCGGCCGGATGTCGCACGGACAGCAACGGCGGCTGAACCTGGCGCTGCGCCTGGCCGAACGTCCCGACCTGCTGATCCTCGACGAACCCACCAACCACCTGTCCGCGCCGCTGGTCGACGACCTCACCGCCGCCCTGCTGACGACGAGGGCCGCGGTGGTGGTCGCCACCCACGACCGGCAGATGCTCCACGACCTGGCGGCGTGGCCCACGCTGTCGCTCACCGCCCCGGCGGTGCCAGGCCGTTTGGTCACGGAGGGTGATGCCCGGCCGGAAGACTGAGTGCTTCGAGCGATATGACTGAGAGGCATATTCATGCCTCTCAGTCATATCGACTTCTCGTCACCTATACCCCACCGGGCTGGGCGCGCTGGCTACCGTGGATGTCCGGGGGCAGTCGGCGAAGGAGCGGCGGGATGTCTGTCGACGGAGCGGGCGCCGGCCCCGTCAGCCGCCCCTCGCGCTACGAGGAGGTCGTCCTCGGCCTGCTACGGGGCGAGGGGGCGACCGTGCTGACAGCCGGTCTCTGGCTGCTCGTCACGTCCCTGTTCACCGCGCTGTTCCTGACCTTCGCCGGGTGGCAGGTGTGGGAGAACCGCATGCTGGAGACCAGAGGCCGGATCGGCGACGCCCAGGTGGTGCGCGCCAACTACGAAGGGCCCGGCAAGTCCCTGAACGTCGTCTACCTGTCAGGGCCGGTGGGCGCGACGGCGATCCTGGAGAACCCGGTGCACCGGCCGGCCGCGGGCGACGTGATAGCGGTCCGGTACGACCCCCGGCACCCCACCCACCTGAGGGAAGCGGACGCGCCCATCTGGCGGTGGCCGGACTTCCTGGTGACCGTGCCGCCCGCGGTGGCGGGCTGCCTCGTCGTACCGGCCGAGTGGATGCGGTTCCGGCGGCGGCTGCGGGAGCGGCGAGTTTGAGCAGTCACCGCCCCCGCGGACCGGCCTCCCGGGTCCACCCGACGAAGCGGCGGTGCAGCGCACCGGCAGGCGCCCAGGGCATGTCCTCGGAGGCTTGCACGAGATAGGCGCCGAGATACAGAGCCAGTGACACCGGCGCGCCGGCGTACTCCGCCCGCAGCTCACGCCTGCGAGTGGGGCACGGCCACGGCAGGTCGCAGCCGCCGCAGCTCCAGACCGGCATGACCGGACCGTGGGTGGTCACCGCGCACCCTCCAGGAACCGCGCGGTGATCGCCCGCGCCTGCCGACTCGTCGCCCATTCCGCCTGCCAGCACGGGTACGGCGTGAGCCGTGCCCACCACGCCCGGCGCCCGGCACACATGCCGTCGAGTCCCCGCACGTGTACCGCGAGGATCATCTCCTCCGGCCCGGCGATCACTTGTCGCTCGCCTGTGGCCAGTGACCACGATTGATCGGAAGCCGATGCCGCGAATGACAGGGCAGCTCGGCTCCGCACCAGCAAACCCGTCTCCACCGCCGCCAGCACCACACCGGCCGATGCCGCCGGGCGAACGTCAACGCGGCGGCCGACAGGTACGTGTCGTACGAGACGCGGCGTTCCCGCGAGGCGTCGCCGTCCGGGGACCGTTGCCCGCCTCGCGCCTGGTCCAGCAAACGGCGTCTGGCGATCTCCTGCTCCATCGCCTGGATGCGCTCGCCAAAGCCGGACACCGTCGACGGCGGAAGGTACCGACCGACGAGCCGTCGCAGGAGCCCAATGGTCACCGTCATCTGTCCGGCCCTCCGTGGTGAGGGCACGGAGGACACCTGCTGATGTGCCTATCCGCGCCCGGTGGAGATCCAGCGTCACGCCGAGCGCGTCCACGATCCAGGAGGTGACTGTCCGCTAACCAGGTGTGCTGCCCGCTGTCAATCGGCGGGCGGGGGCGTACTCGACGCACAGGTCACGCAACATCGCGGCCTCCGGCACGCCCGACTGCTCCACCTTCGCGAGCAGTTCCGCGGCTCGCCACCAGTTCGACGGCACCACCCGCCCGGACGCCACCGCCTGCGCCCCGAGCGCAACCGCCTCATCCGGCTGGTCGGCGGCGACCAGGGCAAGTCCGAGGTCGAGACGCGCCGACGCGGAACGGCGAGGACGCGCTCCCCCATCACCGTGCGGGTCCAGATCGGTCAGTACCGCCCGCGCCACCTGCTCGGCAGCCGGGTCACCGGCCCACGCCAACGTCGTGGCCATATAGGCGGCGGCCTTCGCGGGGTCGTAGCGGTAGTGATGCTCGGCCCGTTCCGGAACGGGCAGATTCGCCGTCAAACGCTCCACCCGCTCCAGCGCTCGCCGGGTGGCGGCCACATCACCGATCCGCGCCCACGCGCGAGCTTCCTGGGCAGTCGACTGAATCCTGGCCGAGCTGCCTTTCGGCGCGACCCGCTGTGCTTGATGAGACAGATCGAGTGCCGTCCGGTAGTCACCTTGCGTCAACACGTCCCAGGCCCGGGTCTCCAGACACCACGCCTGGATCTCCGCATGCTCGGCGTGTTCGGCAAGCTCACGAGCAGCACGCAGATGAGCAGCCGCCGCACCGCGCTGCCGCAGGTCGATGTGAACGGTGGCCCGCAGCACCGCCAACCAACCGCCCGCAACCAACAGCCGACGCTGCTGAGCAAGCGTGACCCGTCCGTCCAGCAGCCGCACCACATAGGCCAGATGTCGCCGCACCAGCGGCAACAGATCCGCCGGCGCCATAGTCGGATAGGAGCTGGCGAGGTCGTCGACGCCCTGCTCGATCCGTTCGAGCACCTCACCGCTGACATCACTGGCGGCAACCCTCGCCCGCAACTCGCCCGCCTCGGCCGCATGGTCGATCGGCGCATCGACCAGCCGAGCAAGCACACCTCCGGCGTCGAGAATCCGGTCCAAGTGGCGCGCCGTGTCGACAGTCGGAGCCTTGAGCCCTGCTTCCAGCTCGTGCAGATGGCTCTTGCTTCGATGGGCGAGCTGCCCGAGGGACCGAAGCGACAGACCACGCCGCTCCCGAAACTCGCGCAGAGCTGCCCCGAAGCGCGGATCGACGGAGGAAGCCATAGCCCAGCTCCAAGCTCAAGAGGCCCGGCGAACTCACCCGGCCGCCATTCTGTCGACCGTACCCCGAAACGCCGCTCGTCGATGACCTACGAGCCACGCACCAACGGTGACACCACTGCGACACAGCGCTATCGTGTCGCTCATGGCCGCTCCCGACACGGCCCTGGGCGCCCTCCATAACGGGATGCGCATGAACCAGGACGACTTCGCACGCGCGCTGGAGGTCGTCACCGGCCTGCCCATCTCACTGCTCGGCTTCGCCGCGGTGCCCGGTGGGCACGTGGCCGACGACCAGCAGGGTGGCCACGACCTGACCTCACCCGTATCGAACCTGGCCACGCCGACGCCGGCTGCCAAGCCCAGCACGGCGCACAGGTCGTACGAGGGCGTGTGGCTCAGCCGCTACCAGTACTACTCCAGCGGACGGGAGGAGTCCTTCGCCGGACAGCACTTCGTCGTCCTGCTGCAGCACGGCGACAGGCTGACCGCGCGCAGCCTGCCCGGGTCGGCGTCCTCATCTCTGTCGCTGGACCTGACCGTGGACGGGGCCGTTGTCACCGGCACCTGGGTGGAGCAGACCGACCCGGCCGGCTACTACCGAGGTGCCCGCTATCACGGGGCGATCCAGCTTCTGGCCGAGCCGACGGGGCGACGGATGGCCGGTAAGTGGGTCGGGTTCGGCAAGACATGGATGTGAACACCGGCCCGTGGGAGCTCGTCTTCCGCGACGCGTCGACCTCCAAGGCGACGCTGGACCGGTACAACACCTCAGCGACATAGCGCCGTGGCCTTGTTCTGGCGCCGACTACTCTGCACTCGGGGTACGACACGGCACGGCGTCCGGATCCAGCGAAACGCCCGGTGCCCACGACACAACAGGAGAGCGCTGTGACAGTCCGCGCCACGGGCCACCCACTGACCCGGCTGGAAGCCGCCCAGGCGCAGGCGGAGCACGTACTCGGCCCCCGGAAGGCAAAGCGGATCGCGACGTTCGGCAACGGCGGCCTGTACGTCCGGGCCGGCACCGGGGCGCAGGCCTTGGCCTGGCTCGTCGACTTCACGGTGTTCCTGTTCGGTGTCGGGGCGGGCGTCGTCGCCCTGTCCCTGGTAGACCGCGCGGTCACCCTGTCCGACAACCTCGCCGCCGGGACAAGCCTCTCGTTGCTCGTGGTGGTGCCGCTGCTCTACGGCCTCTGCTACGGCAACGGCCGGGCGCTCGGCGCGCTGCTCACCGGCACCCAACTCGTCAGGGCCAAGGACGGCGGCCGGGTCGGCCTCAAGGCGTGCTGGGCCATGCTGGTCCGGACGCTGTTGATGCCGGTGCTGGTCGTCGTGCTGGTGGTGACCGCGTTCAGTACCGGATCCTCAGACGCGCCCGGTTCGCTCGTGCGGACCACCATCGATCCGGGTGCCACCCGGCGGCTCCACGACGCGGGCATTCGCTGACCCGTCGCGCAATCGCGTCCCCATGGGCGGACACGGCCCCACGTACCGCCTAGCCTCTCGGGGATGGAGCGACTGCGCGACCTTGCCGTCCGGCTGGCGATGGACGAGCCGGTCGGCGACGACCTGGCGATGGCGGCCGCGCACGCTCTGGCCCGTGGTGTCGACTCGCCGAGCCTGCGTGAGCTCGCCGGTCTGTCGAAGGGCCAGTCCCGGGAAGCCGTCGACCTGTTCCGGCAGGCGATGGAGGAACTCGGCTCGCCGGTCCCGGACGAGAGCGGCGCCCGGCTGCACCTCATGCGGGCGGCAGCGGCGAGCATCATCGACGGAGAGGGCGATCCCGAGGACCTGGCGCACGAGATCTACTGGCAGTCGTCCTACTTTCCCTCTGCGGAGCTGCGCGAGGTGGGCTACCGCTTCCTACACCTGTACGCCGATTGCGGCGCAGCGCCGGATCAGACGGAGGAGGCGGTGGCGGCCATGAAGGAGGCGGCGCGGTCGTTCCTGCACGACCATCTATCACCTCCTCGTCCGTCAACTCGGGCTGGTTGAAGAACATCAGGGTGATGACGTCCGGGCAGCGCAGGATCCGCAGCCCGAAGGGTACGGCTCCAAGCCTGATCTCCAGCCATCCGCCGCTCGCCGGGCCTCTTGCTATCGGCGTTGCTGTCACCCCAAGAGCGATGTGCCCCTGACGCCAGATCAGCTTGTGTATGGTCCGCCGAGTGATCATCAAGAGGGCCAACCGCCGGCGAGGGTCGACGTCTCGATGGCCGCTGTTCGCACCGGCCGTCGCGGTCGGCCTACTGGTGCTCGGGTTGACGCTCAACGCCGTAACAGTCCTCTATGACCTCACGCACTGGGACGTCGTGTACCACGTGTCGCCGGAGGAGGCAGCGAACCGGAACGGGCTTGCCGACCTGGGGACCGAGGTCGTCGGCCGGCTGACGGTGGTCCTGTCCGGTCTCGCTATGGCCGGCCTGCTCCTGTCGCTGGTGGGTCTCGTGCGAGGCAGAGCGTGGGCACATGCGATGACCTGCATCCTGACCATTCCAATGGCCCTCTGCTGCGGCCAGGCGTTCATCGCAAATCGGGGCTCGTTCGCCGGAAGCCCTGACAACCCGAACGCGCCTCAGCACACCTCGGCACCGAGCGGGATCCGCCTCGCTGACTCGCTGGGGCCACCGTTACTCGTGGGAGCAGCGATCGTCGTCCTGATTCTGCTGTTCCTACCTGCCATCTACCGGCGGTTCCACCCGACGAAAACGACGTAGTAAGAGCGTTTCCGCTTGATCAACAGCGGCGCAGCCACCAGGGGTCGTGACCGGGCGTTTGAGGATCGTGATGGGTACGCCTCAACAATGCGTCGTCCAGGCGGTCGACAACTACCTGAAGCTCTCGCCCGGCATGGCTTGGCAGCGAGACGATTGCCTCTTCCAAGCGCAGTCGTGCCCAGGCTTCGCCACAGCAGGAACAGGCGAACTCCGCTTCCCACGGCTTCCACCGATGCCGGCTGCCGTACGCATGCGCGCCCCAGATCCTGATGGCGGCGGCCACCGTGCCCGGGAGCCACCGCCGCCCTTCCACCAGACGGATGGCAGCGTTCGCGGAACCGGAGAGTCCAGGAACATCCCGATAACGGGCCCACGGGCTTCGCGTGATGCGCACGCGGCGGCGAAGTGATCGGGGCTGGGGCTGCCTACGAGGCACTGCCCCTTCGGTGGAGAATCACACCTCAGATCCTCGCATGAAGGTCAACAGGGCGCAGGTCGGTCGCCCCGAACCCCTCGACGTCAGGAATGGCGGGGTCGCGCAGTTCCCGAACGAGGACCAGTGCCCTGCCCCACGATGCATCGTCCAGTTCCACAGCCCCGGAGGGTACGGCTCCGAGCCTGATCTCCGGCGGCTCATTCGTTGTCGAGGCGCCCTGGAACCAGCCTTGACCGGCTGCCTCACAGTGGGGGCAGGCATCTCACCCAGGGAGGTCGAAGTGCGCTGGCTCATCGTTCTGATCATCATCGCGGCGGCCGTCGCTGCGGTCGCACTGTGGCGCCATAGCCGGAAGACACCAGTCGACGGCGGCCAGGTGCGTGACCTCCAGGCATCCGCCGAGGCCCGCCGCAGGCTCGACGACCATCGGAACCGGACGGACGGCGGCAACACCGGCAGCGGTGGCGTCGGTGGCTGGAGCGCCTGACCTCATTGCAGGTCGTCAACGGGCTACTCGTGCCGTCACCGCACCGGCGGTTTGGCTGGCGTGAGCGGCGGGTGCGGCCGGTTCGGAGCTGCGAGCTGTCGCTTGCTCTCCCGTGTCGTCCGCCGCTAGTCGCGGCTGCGGCTTCCGCAACGCGGCAAGAACACCTGTTGTTGAATCAGCTCGAGTCGGCGGCCAACCCCGCCTGCTGATTTGCCTCTGCCTTTGGCAGTCCGGACGCTTGAAGCACGTCGCTGATGGCAAGGCGCAGCCGGGAAATGAGGACCATCTCGCAGAATCCGATCTTTTCGGCGCAGGCCTGGTTGACCTCCTCGATGGCCTGTTGCGCCCGCGCGCGTGCAAGGTCGGGCTCTCGGCCGGCGACGAAATCGCGATGCAGCAGCCGCACCGCTTGGCCGAGGTGCTCGATCGACGCTGAGAGGCCGGCGGGTACGGGTTCACGCAGCCGTACCGCCGATACGACCCAGTGCGCCAATTCGCGGCTGTTGGAGTAGGCGGATTGGAGGTGCTCGGAGGCGCGCTGATACCGGCGCAGGATGCCCAATCGTCGCCACCGCCAGGGTGAGAGAAGCGCGATCTCCCCCGCCGCGGCGACCATCTCGATCGTCTTGTCTCTTTCCTGCTCTACCGCGATCAGGCGCTGCAAGGCGTCGTCGGCCTGTTGAACCTCACGCCGATCCAACGCCTCGGCGACAGCCGTGAGAGCACGGGCGAAAACATCCAGCGACGGACCGGCAGAGCGGTGCACGACGCGCACAGGGTTGGCCGGCAGGATCAGCAACGCCACGGCGATGGCCGTCGCACCCCCGATCAACGCGTTGACCGTCCGCGCCACAGCCAGGTGGGATTGCTGCGCAGTCAGCGTCCCCAGCAGCACCGCGGTGCTTCCTGCGTGCACCATCACGGCGCCGCCTCCGCGAATCACGGCTACCGACGAGATCGCGAATGCCACGATCACGGCGATCTGTATCGGCCCCGTCCCGATGGCGAAGATGATCAACTGCCCGGCCGCCACCCCGAGGATCACCCCGGCGATGAGTTCCGCCGCTCGCCTGATCCGATTGCCGAGGGCTGCTGCGACCGTGCCGATCGAGGCGGCGGGGGCGAACAACGCCTGTGGATTGTGCAGCACGTCGCTGGCGATGAACCAGGACAATCCAGCGGCCACACCCGCCTGAACAGCGATTATGGAGTACGTGCGAAGCCGCTCGAAAGCTTCCCGGCCTTCTCGTTGCACCATCTCTGGCCGCAAACCCGGGTCCACGGTAGCCACGTCTCACCTCCGAGGAGCAGTGCAGGCGAGGGTTACGTCTGCGGCAACCGCTCGGGGGAGGTAGCGGTCCTGCGAGGTGTGGCCTGGCAGCGTAATGCAGCGCCGGCCCGGTAGGGCATTCCCGCAGGCGCGGAAGCGCTTCCTGGTCAGAGGCCACAGGCTCATTCTCCCGGACCCCAGCCGCCCTGGTCCCGGCATCAATGGCAACGGATCTAACACGTGGAGCCCGTCGAGTCACCGCCCCGGGGAGTGATCTTCTCGGGACGGTTCCCGCTGATGTGAAAGGTGGGCGCGGCAGGTTTCGAACCTGCGACCCCTCGCTTGTAAGGCGAGTGCTCTCCCACTGAGCTACGCGCCCGGAACGCCCGTACGGCGGGCCGGAGCGGCCAGCTTACCTGCCCGCCTCCGGCCCGGTCGAACGACGTACCTGGGTGTGGGACTCAGGCAGCGGCGGCCTCGGCCAGCGCCTTGCGCCAGCCCTGCTGATCGCGCGCCTCGCCGGGCATGTTCATCTCCGCGAAGCGGACCACACCGGCCTTGTCGATGACGAAGGTGCCCCGGTTGGCGATGCCCGCGACGTCGTTGAAGACGCCGTACGCCTGGGCGACCGCGCCGTGCGGCCAGAAGTCGGCGAGCAGCGGGAACTGGAAGCCCTCCTGCTCGGCCCAGATCTTGTGGGCGTACACGGAGTCGACGCTGACGGTCAGCACCTGGACGTCGTCGTTGGCGTACTCGTCGAGGTTGTCCCGCACCTCGGACAGCTCGCCCTGGCAGACGCCAGTGAAGGCGAGCGGGTAGAAGACGAGCAGCACGGTCTTGCGGCCACGGAAGTCGGCGAGCCGTACCTCCTGGTTGTTCTGGTCCTTGAGCAGGAAGTCGGGCGCTTCGGCGCCAACCTCGACGGGCATGTGCGCTCCTACTTCTTGCTCTTGGAGCCGCGCCGCATGACCAGGCGGGCTCCGCTCCAGTCGCGGCCGGCGTTGATGGTGGAGGTCTGCTGGAGGCCGGCGGTCTGCGCGCTCTCCGCGACCTCGCTCGGCTCGACGTGGCCGTCGCGGCCGGCCTTCGGGGTCAGGAGCCAGACCACGCCGTTGTCGGCGAGCGGCCCGAGGGCGTCCACGAGGAGCTCGAAGAGGTCACCGTCGCCGTCGCGGTGCCAGACCAGAACCGCGTCGACCACCTCGTCGGTGTCCTCGTCGACGAGTTCCCCACAGCGGTCGGTCAGGGCGTCCCGGAGATCGGTGTCGACGTCGTCGTCGTAGCCCATCTCCATGACGACCATGCCCGGCTCGATACCGAACCGGTCCGCCAGGCTGCGTACCCCGTCGGCCTGGCCAGCGGTCGCGCTCACTGTCGCGTGCCTCCTCATCTATCCCTGCTCGTGGCGTCGGGTGACACCGTCGGGCCCAGTCCACACAGTTGCGGCTCGCCGCGCAAGTGGCGCACCGGGTGGAACGGAATTTACCGTGCCAGCAGCGTACGGGCACCCTGGGTGATGGCTTCCTCGGAGACCAGAACCTGACGAGCGGCCGGACCTAATGGTACAAACGAGTCAAGTCCGGCCACACGGCGCGCGGCGCCGACGTACCCGGTGTCGACGAGCGCGGACACCACGCCCTCGCCCACCCCGCCGGAGCGTCGCGTCTCGTCCACCACCAGCACCCGGCCGGTCGCCGAGGCCTCCCGGATGATGTCGGCCACCGGCAGCGGGGCCAGCCAGCGCAGATCCACCACCCGGCTGCCCACGCCCTCCGCGGCGAGGGTGGCCGCCGCGCGCAGCGACATCCGCACCCCGCTACCGAAGGTGATGATGGTGAGGTCCTCGGCCGAGCCGATCCCGTAGACGCGGGCCCGCCCGATCGGCACGTGCCGGTCCGCCCAGGCGCCCGGCTCGGCGTACTCGGCCGTCCACTCGCCGTCGCCGTCGGCGTAGAGGTCACGGGCGTCATAGAGCGCGGCCGGCTCCAGGAAGACGCAGACGCTGCCGTCCACCCGGGCCGCGGCCAGGCACGTACGCAGCATCGGCGCGGCGTCGTCCGGCCGCGCCGGCACGGCGACCACGAGCCCCGGCACGTCCCGCAGCACCGCCACCGAGTTGTCGTTGCGCGCGTGGCCGCCGAGCCCGTCCTCACCCGCCAGCGCGGCCACCCGCACCACCATCGGGTTGCGGAACGCGCCCCGGGAGAAGAACCGCATGGTGGCCGCCTCGCTGCGCAACTGGTCCTCGGCGCTGTGCAGATACGCCAGGTACCGGATCTCCGGCACCGGCAGCATCCCGGCCAGGCCGGCGCCCAGCCCGAGTCCGAGGATCGAGGTCTCGTCCCGTGGCGTGTCGAACACCCGGGCCGCCCCGAACCGGTCCCGCAGCCCCTCGGTCACCCCGTGCGCCCCGCCGCCGGCGGCCACGTCCCGGCCGAACACCGCCATCCGAGGGTGGTCGAGCATGCCGTCGGCGAGCGCCGCGTTGATGCTCTGCGCCAGCGTCAGCGGCCCGGTCAGCTCCGGCGGTTTGCCGCCGAACGCCTCCGCCCGCGCCCCGGCGCCCGGCCCGGCCGCCCGCTCCGCCGCCTCGGCCACCGCCCGGGCCACCCGGACCGGCCGCCGCGGCGCCAGCTCCCGCACGACGTCGACAGCGGACGCCAGTTTCGGCTCGTCCAGCGCCTCCTCGGCGATGCGGCGCAGCTGCCAGCCCCGCTCGTCGTACCGGCTGAGCAGCTCCTCGCCCCCGGCGTACCCGGAGGTGACCAGCAGCCGCGCGGTGGCCAGCAGCGGGTCGCGGGCCGCGTCACCCTGGCCCATCAGCCGGACCGCGCCCAGGTGCAGCACGGCGGGCCGGCGGTGCCGGCGCACCCAGGCCGCCGCCTCCGCCGCCACCCGGTAGCTCTCGGCCACGTCCGTGCCGTCGGCCGCGAAGTAGCGGATGCCGGGCCGGGACCGCAGCGTCGTCGCCACCCACCCGTCGGCGGAGCCACCGCTGTCCTCGCAGACGAACAGCACCGGGATACGCAGGCCGGTGTGGTCGTACCAGCCGGCCGTGTTGAGCGCGGCGGTCACCGTGGCGTGGTTGACCGAGGCGTCGCCGAAGGAGCAGACCACCACGGAGTCCGCGGGCCAGGCCGCCGCTTCCGGCTCGCCGTCCGCGGGCCGGGCGCCCCGGCGCAGCCGCTCCAGCGCCAGCCCCAGACCGACCGCGCGGGGCAGGTGCGAGCCGGCGTTCGCGGCGGTCGGCACGACCGCGAGGTCGGCGCGGCCGAAGAGCTTCTGCCGGCCTCCGGCGGCCGGTTCCTCCACGGACGCGACAATGCCGCGCAGCACGTCGCGCGCCGCCGCCGCGAACGCGTCGTCGGGGGCAGGCGGCGGCAGATCGGGTACGCCGACAGTCGCGCCACCGTCCGCGTCCACCATGATCGAGGCTCCCACGGGAAGGCTGCCCGCCTCGCCGCCCGCCCCCGGCCGTTCGAGATCTTGGTACGAAACGGCCCCTATAGGGGCACTTTCGTTCCAAGATCTCTCCGGCTCCCGGAGGGTGGAACGTTGCTCCTGGGAGGTGGGATTGATGTGCGCATCCTGGCCGGTGCCGCGCTGGGCGGGCAGGTCGTGCGATTCGTGCACGGCGGCCGGCAGGGCCGGGGCGGCCGCCGGGTCCGGGATGACAGCAGACGGAGCGGGGGCGACAGCCGAGGAGGCGGGGGTGGCCCGCTGCGCGGAGGATGCGGCCGGCTCGTCGGGCGAGACGCCGCTCGAGGTGCCGGGGACGGCACCGGACGAGCCGTGGACCTCGGCGCGGGCAGCGGTGCCGGGCGAGCCGTCGGCGGCGGGCGAGCCGTCAACGGCGCTGCCGGGCGAGCCGGCGGCAGCCGGCGGAGCAGCACTGGGCGAGCCGTTGACGACGGTGCCGGGACCAGCATCGGGCGAGGCGTCCACGGCGGCGTCGGGATCGGCCTCCGGGGCGGGTGTCGGCGGGACGGCCGGCGGCGGGGCGGTGGGGAAGGCGCCGGCGGCCTGGGCGGCGCGCAGGCAGTAGAACGCCCCGGAGCGGTGGTGCAGCAGCGCGGGGTCGGTCGGCCGCAGCGCGGCGGCCACGGCGGCGTTGCCCTCGTGCCCCGCCGACTCGATGGTGTGGTACCCCTCACCGAAGCCGTGCAGCCACTGCCCGGCCAGGTCGAGCAGCCGGCTGGTCAGTTGCGCGTCGAACAGGGCCAGCGCTTGCGCCCCGGTCAGCGGCCCGCCGTCGGGCAGTCGCTCGCCCAGGTCGCGCCGCTTCTCGGGCGCCCCGAGCGCGGCCAGTTCGGCCCGGAGCCGGTCGTCGAGATCGTGCGGGGTGGTCACGTCGGACAGCATTACCGACTCGGGCCCGCCGCGCCCAGTCGGACACGTTCCGCCCGGCGTGGCTCAGACCTCGCCGCACTCCTCCGGGCAGCCGCCGTCGGAGACCTTGAAGACGAGTTCACGTAGCGCGGCCAGTTCGGCGGTGCTCAGGTCGTCGAGCAGCCGGGGGTCGGACATGACGTGGGCGACCCGCTCGCGGACCTCCCGGCCGCGCTCGGTGACCACGAGCGCCTTCTGCCGCCGGTCGGCCGGGTCGGTGCGTCGTTCCACCAGCCCGGCCCGCTCCAGCCGGTCGGCCAGGCCGGTGACGTTCGACCTGTCGCAGCCGAGCTGCTCGGCGAGGTCGCGGGCCGGCAGCGGGCGGTCCGGGTCCAGTTGGTGCAGCGCGCGGGCGGCCGCCGGAGTGAGCCCCAGGTCGGCGAACGCCTCGTCCTGGTGGTGGCGCAGCGCGGCGGCGACGTGCAGGATCCGGCGCACGGTGTCCCCGGCCAGGCCCGGCCGGTCACCCGGGCCGGGCTGCTCAGCGGAGACAGTGGAGTGCGCCATCAGTCGATTGTACTTGACCAGTCAACAATTGACGTACTCCACTATCTGCGCCGTCGGTCAGCCGGGCAGGAACGAGAAGCGCACCTGGCGGTCGGGGTTGTCGCCGTTGGTGTCGACCAGGCAGATCGACTGCCAGGTGCCGAGCTGGATCCGCCCGTCGAGCACCGGCAGTGTCGCGTACGGCGGCACGAACGCCGGCAGCACGTGGTCGCGTCCGTGCCCGGGCGAGCCGTGCCGGTGCCGCCACCTGTCGTCGGTGGGAAGCAGGTCGTCCAGGGCCCGCAGCAGGTCGTCGTCGGATCCGGCGCCGGTCTCGATGATCGCCAGCCCGGCGGTGGCGTGCGGGACGAAGACGTGCAGCAGGCCGTCGCCGGCGCCGGACACGAAACGTTCGGCCTCGCTCGTGATGTCCCGGACGGTCGGCCGGGAGCCGGTCCGGACGGTGATCACCTCACTGCGCATACGGCGCATTCTGCCGCAGTGCCCGGTTCCCCGCCCCGCCCGCCGATAGCGCATCCGGTGATCGCGCAAAGTTACTGATGGGTACCTGTGTTCAGCGTCGCGTCTGAGGGTGGGAGAGGTGACGGCACGCGCCACCAGGGGGCAGGATGGCGCTAGAGACCTATCCCACACGAAACCGAGGGAACGCCTGTGGCTACGGAACGCAAGCGCCCGGTGATCACCGCTGGTCTGCCGAGCCAGCTTCCGGACATCGACCCTGAAGAGACCAGCGAATGGGTCGAGTCGCTCGACGGTGTCATCGACGAGCGCGGGACAAAGCGAGCCCGGTACGTCATGCTGCGCCTGCTGGAGCGGGCCCGCGAGCGGCAGGTCGGGGTGCCGTCCCTGACCACCACCGACTACATCAACACGATCCCGCCGGAGCGCGAACCGTGGTTCCCGGGTGACGAGCACGTCGAGCGGCGGCTGCGGGCGTACATCAGGTGGAACGCCGCGATGCTGGTGCACCGGGCGCAGCGCCCGGAGATCGGCGTCGGTGGCCACATCTCCACGTTCGCCAGCTCCGCGTCGCTCTACGAGGTGGGCTTCAACCACTTCTTCCGGGGCAAGAACCACCCGGGCGGCGGCGACCAGATCTTCTACCAGGGCCACGCCTCCCCCGGCATGTACGCGCGGGCGTTCCTGGAGGGCCGGCTCAGCGAGAACCAGCTCGACGGGTTCCGGCAGGAGCTGTCGCACCCCGGTGGCGGGCTGCCGTCGTACCCGCACCCGCGGCTGATGCCGGACTTCTGGGAGTTCCCGACCGTCTCCATGGGTCTCGGGCCGCTGAACGCCATCTACCAGGCGCGGTTCAACCGCTACCTGCAGCACCGGGGCATCAAGGACACCTCCCAGCAGCACGTCTGGGCGTTCCTCGGCGACGGCGAGATGGACGAGGTCGAGTCGCTCGGCGCGATCGGCGTGGCCGCCCGCGAGGAGCTGGACAACCTCACCTTCGTGATCAACTGCAACCTGCAGCGCCTGGACGGACCGGTCCGCGGCAACGGCAAGATCATGCAGGAGCTGGAGGCGTTCTTCCGGGGCGCCGGCTGGAACGTCATCAAGGTCGTCTGGGGCCGGGAGTGGGACCCGCTGCTCGCCGCGGACACCGACGGCGCGCTGGTCAACCTGATGAACACCACGCCCGACGGCGACTACCAGACCTACAAGGCGGAGTCCGGGGCGTACGTGCGGGAGCACTTCTTCGGCCGCGACCCGCGGACCCGCAAGATGGTCGAGCACCTGTCCGACGACGAGATCTGGAACCTCAAGCGGGGTGGCCACGACTACCGCAAGCTCTACGCGGCCTACAAGGCGGCGATGGAGCACACCGGCCAGCCGACGGTGATCCTCGCCAAGACGATCAAGGGCTGGACGCTCGGCTCGCACTTCGAGGGCCGCAACGCCACGCACCAGATGAAGAAGCTGACGCTGGAGGACCTGAAGCTCTTCCGCGACCGCCTCTACCTGGACATCCCGGACAAGCAGCTGGAGGAGAACCCGTACCTCCCGCCGTACTACACGCCGGGCGAGAAGTCGGACGAGATCACCTACCTGAAGGACCGGCGTCAGCAGCTCGGCGGCTACCTGCCCACGCGCAGCACCGCCCGCAAGACGCTGGCCATCCCGGGCAGCGAGCGGTTCTCCGACGTCAAGCGCGGGTCGGGCAAGCAGAAGGTCGCCACCACGATGGCGTTCGTCCGCCTGCTCAAGGACATCATGAAGGACAAGGAGTTCGGCAAGCGCTGGGTGCCGATCATCCCGGACGAGGCCCGTACGTTCGGTATGGACTCGCTGTTCCCGACGCAGAAGATCTACTCGCCGCACGGCCAGCGCTACACCGCGGTCGACCGGGACCTGTTCCTGTCCTACAAGGAGTCGACCACCGGCCAGATCCTGCACGAGGGGATCAACGAGGCCGGTTCGGTGGCCTCGTTCACCGCCGCCGGCACGGCGTACGCGACGCACGGCGAGCCGATGATCCCGCTGTACATCTTCTACTCGATGTTCGGCTTCCAGCGCACCGGCGACGGGTTCTGGGCGGCGGCGGACCAGATGGCGCGGGGCTTCGTGCTCGGCGCGACCGCCGGCCGGACCACGCTCAACGGTGAGGGCCTGCAGCACGAGGACGGCCACTCGCTGCTGCTCGCCGCCACCAACCCGGCGGTGGTCTCCTACGACGCGGCGTTCGCCTTCGAGCTGGCGCACATCGTGGAGAACGGCCTGCACCGGATGTACGGCGAGGCGCAGGAGAACATCTTCTACTACCTCACCGTCTACAACGAGCCGATCTTCCAGCCGGCCGAGCCGGAGGGCGTGGACGTCGAGGGCATCGTCAAGGGCATCCACCGCTACTCCCCCGCGCCGCAGGTCGGCGACGACGCGCCGAAGGCGAACATCCTCGCCTCCGGCACCGGCATGCAGTGGGCGCTCAAGGCCCAGCAGCTGCTCGCCGAGGACTGGGGCGTGGCCGCCGACGTGTGGTCGGTGACGTCCTGGACCGAGCTGCGCCGCGACGCGGTCCAGTGCGAGGAGCACAACCTGCTCAACCCGGGCGAGGAGCCGCGGGTGCCGTACATCGCGCGGAAGCTGGCCGACGCCGACGGGCCGAAGGTCGCGGTCAGCGACTGGATGCGCGCGGTACCGGACCTGATCGCCCGCTGGGTACCCGGCGACTACACCTCGCTCGGCACCGACGGGTTCGGCATGTCGGACACCCGGCACGCGCTGCGCCGCCACTTCCACGTGGACGCCGAGTCGGTGGCGGTGGCCACGCTGCGCCAGCTCGCGCTGCGCGGTGTGGTGCCGGCGCACGTGCCGGCCGACGCGGCCCGCAAGTACGCGCTGGACGACGTCAACGCCGCCCCGGTCGGCGAGACCGGCGGCGACAGCTGAAAGGAAGGGCCCCTTCTTAACGCCTCCGGTAGAGGAGGGGCCCCTTCTTAACAACCTCGGGTAGAACGACGGCCCGGCGTCCCTGGCGGGAACGCCGGGCCGTCACCATCGCGGGCGACGCCGGGACTGGGCTCGGTCAGCCGACGGCGGCCAGGTCGGTCAGCCGGGCCAGCGAGTCCTCCAGGTCGGCGCCGACCCGGCGCAGGCCGAGCCGGAGCAGGGCCGCCTTGACGGGTCCGGCGGGCCACCGCACGACGATCAGCCGTACGACGGTGCCGCCGGCCTCCTCGTCCGGGGTCAGCTGGACGTAGATCTCGGTGCGCGCCTCGGCTCGGGCGCCGGCACCCTTCGCGCGTTCGCGCCAGCCGATCAGGGTCGGCTCCTGGAAGGCGATCACCTCGGCCTCGTGCGCGGCGCCGCGTCCGGCCTGGACCAGCTGCCGCCGCCCGAATCCCTCCCCGGACAGGACCTCGGCCGCGCGGACTCCCGCCAGCCAGGCCGGCAGCTGCTCGGCGCGCTGCACCACGTCCCAGACCACATCCACCGGCGCCGCCACGTGCGCGCTTCGTTCCACGAGGATCATGAGTATCTTTCCCCCACTTAAATCACATCCGCGATATTTGGCACTCTATGTGTAAATCGGACTTAAGCGGACGGGTTCGGAAAAGACACGCCGAACTCCCTTGCGCCACCCAGTCATCTCGGCCTATGGCGCGGCGGTCCGCCGAGCCCTAGAGTCGCGAGCACGCTTCATGTCTTGGAGGGTGCCTTGACGACCGCGCCGATGCCCGAGTTCCCCGCCGGCTTCCGCTGGGGGGTCTCCACCTCCGCGTACCAGATCGAGGGCGCGACCACTGCCGACGGTCGCGGTCCGTCCATCTGGGACAGGTTCGCGCACGAGCCGGGCCGGGTCGCCGACGCCAGCAGCGGCGACCGGGCCTGCGACCACTTCCACAGGTACGCCGAGGACACCGCGCTGCTGGCCGGGCTGGGGGTGTCCGCGTACCGGTTCTCGCTCGCCTGGCCCCGGATCCAGCCGGACGGCACGGGCCCGGCCAACGCCGCCGGGCTGGACTTCTACGACCGGCTGGTGGACGGCCTGCTCGCCGCCGGGGTGGACCCGGTCGCCACGCTGTTCCACTGGGACCTGCCGCAGCCGCTGGAGGACGCCGGCGGCTGGCTGAACCGGGACACCGCCGCGCGCTTCGCCGAGTACGCCGACCTGGCCGCCGCCCGGCTCGGCGACCGGGTGAAGCTCTGGATCACGCTCAACGAGCCGTTCATCCACATGAGCATGGGCTACGGCATGGGCGTGCACGCCCCCGGCCGGATGCTGCTGTTCGACGCCTTCCCGGTGGCCCACCACCAGCTTCTCGGGCACGGTCTCGCGGTCTCCGCGCTGCGCGCCCGCACCACGTCCCCGGTGGCGATCGCCAACAACTACTCCCCGGTGCGGGTCGCCGGCGACACCGACGCCGACCGGGCCGCCGCCGCGGCGTACGACGCGCTGCACAACCTCCTGTTCACCGATCCGCTGCTCGGGCGCGGCTACCCGGACGCTCCCGGCCTCGACCCGGCGGTGATCCGTGACGGCGACCTGGACGTGCTGGCCGCGCCGATCGACGTGCTGGGGGTCAACTACTACAACCCGACCGCCATCCGGGCGCCCGAGGCGGGCTCTCCGCTGCCGTTCGACATCGTGCCGCTGGAGGGCTACCCGCGTACCGCGTTCGACTGGCCGGTGGCCCCGGACGGCCTGCGCGACCTGCTGCTCCAACTGCACCGGCGGTACGGCGACGCGCTGCCGCCGATCCAGATCACCGAGAGCGGCTGCGCGTACGACGACGCGCCGGACGCCGACGGCCGGGTGCACGACCCGGAGCGGATCGCGTACCTGGACGGGCACATCCGCGCGGTGCGCGGGGCGATGGCCGAGGGCGTGCCGGTGACCGGGTACTTCGTCTGGTCGCTGCTGGACAACTGGGAGTGGGCCGAGGGCTTCACCAAGCGGTTCGGCCTGGTGCACGTCGACTTCGACACGCAGCGGCGGACGCCGAAGTCGTCGTACGCCTGGTTCCGGGACCTGGTCCGGCGGTGACCACTGTGAACCCGACGCCGGCCTCGCTGCCGGCGGCGCTCGCCGAACCGACGGTGCCGGTACGGCGGAGCTGGATCGCGCTGATCTTCGCGGCCAACCTGGGCGTCTGGATGGCGTTCTTCACCCCGATCCAGGTGCTGTTGCCGCAGCAGGTGGAACGGATCGCGCCGGCCGACAAGGAGGCGATGCTGGCGGTGGTCACCGGCATCGGCGCGCTCGCCGCGGTGCTGGCGAACCCGCTCGCCGGCGCGCTGTCCGACCGCACCTCGCTGCGGCTGGCCAACCGCCACTTCGGCCGCCGGCACGTCTGGACCGCGTTCGGCGCGGTGATCGGCGCGCTCGCCCTGGTGCTGCTGGCCCGGCAGAACACGATCGCCGGGGTGGCGGTGGCCTGGGTGGCCGCGCAGGTCTGCTTCAACGCAATGCTGGCCAGCCTCACCGCGGCGATCCCCGATCGGGTGCCGGTGGCGCAGCGTGGCGGCGTGTCCGGCTGGGTGGGCATCCCGCAGGCGCTGGGCCTGGTGCTGGGCGCGGTGCTGGTGACGGCCGTGGTGACCGGCAACGCCGCCGGGTACGCCGCGATCGCGCTCGCCGTGCTGCTGCTGTCGCTGCCGTTCGCGCTGCTGACCCAGGACGACCACCTGCCCCGGGAGCACCGCTCGCCGCTGCGGCTGCGCTCGCTGTTCTCCTCGATGTGGATCAGCCCGCGCCGCCACCCCGACTTCGCCTGGGCGTGGTTCACCAGGTTCCTGGTGCAGACCGGCAACGCGCTGGGCACGCTCTACCTGCTCTACTTCCTCACCGACGGGGTACGGGTGGCCGACCCCGAGGGCTCGCTGCTGATCCTGATCCTGCTCTACACGGTCGGCATGATGCTGACCGCCGTGGTCGCCGGGCGCATGTCCGACCGCTCCGGCCGGCGCAAGGTCTTCGTGATCGCCTCCGGGCTGATCATGGCGGTGGCGGCGACGCTACTGGCGGTGGCACCCACCTGGCCGATGGCGATCGTCGCGGCGCTGCTGCTCGGCGCCGGGTACGGCGTCTACCTGTCGGTGGACGCCGCGCTGATCACGCAGGTGCTGCCCGCCGCCACCGACCGGGCCAAGGACCTCGGCGTGATCAACATTGCCAACTCGGCGCCGCAGGTGCTCGGTCCGGCGCTGTCCGCACCGATCGTCGTGCACCTCGGCGGCTACCCGACGCTGTACGCGGTGACCGCGGCGGTCACGCTGCTCGGCAGCGCCCTGGTCGTGAAGATCCGCTCCGTGCCGTGACGCCCGCCGGCTGCCGCGCTTGTTAAGAAGGGGCCCCTTCACCTCCGGAGGCGTTAAGAAGGGGCCCTTCCTTTCTCGGTGGCGGCCCGCCGTAGGCTGGGGGACGTGACGGTACGTGTACGCTTCGCCCCCTCCCCGACCGGTATGTTCCACGTCGGCGGCGCCCGCTCGGCGCTGCAGAACTGGATCTTCGCCAAGCAGCAGGGCGGGGTGTTCGTGCTGCGCATCGAGGACACCGACGCGGCCCGCAACAAGCCCGAGTGGACCGAGGGCATCCTGTCCGCGCTGGAGTGGATCGGCATCGCGCGGGGCAGCTACGAGGGTCCGTACTTCCAGTCCTCGTACGCCGGTGAGCACCGGGCCGCCGCGCAGCGGCTGTACGAGGGCGGCCGGGCCTACTACTGCGACTGCACCCGCGAGGACGTGCAGGCGCGTACCGGGCCGCAGCAGCGCGGCTACGACGGCTTCTGCCGCGACCGCGGACTGGGGCCGGGCGAGGGCCGGGCGCTGCGCTTCCGTACGCCGGACGAGGGCGAGACCGTGGTGGTCGACCTGGTGCGCGGCGAGCCGACGTTCGAGAACAAGCTGATCGAGGACTTCGTCATCGCCCGCGGCGACGGCTCCCCGGTGTTCCTGCTGGCCAACGTCGTGGACGACATGTCGATGGGGATCACCCACGTGATCCGGGCCGAGGAGCACCTGCCGAACACCCCGAAGCAGCAGCTGCTGTGGGACGCGCTCGGGGTCAAGCCGCCGATCTGGGCGCACGTGCCGGTGGTGGTGAACGAGAAGCGGCAGAAGCTGTCCAAGCGGCGGGACAAGGTCGCGCTGGAGGCGTACCGGGACGAGGGCTACCTCGCCGACGCGATGCGCAACTACCTGATGCTGCTGGGCTGGGCGCCGTCGGGCGACCGGGAGATCGTGCCCTGGTCGGTGATCGAGGAGGAGTTCCGGCTGGACGAGGTCAACCCGTCCCCGGCGTTCTTCGACGAGAAGAAGCTGCGCGCGTTCAACGGCGACTACATCCGGGCGCTGCCGGTGGAGGACTTCGTCGCCGCCTGCCAGCCGTGGCTCACCGGCACCGACACCATCGCCCCGCCGCCGTGGCAGCCCGAGGAGTTCGACCCGGCCGCGTTCGCGGCGGTGGCTCCGCTGGCGCAGACCCGGATCGCGGTGCTCAGCGAGATCGTGCCGAACGTCGACTTCCTCTTCCTGGCCGACCCGCTGATCGACGAGGCGGCGTGGGCGAAGGCGATGAAGGAGGGCGCGGCCGACCTGCTGGACGCGGCGATCGTCGCGTTCGAGGCGCTGGAGTCCTGGGACGCCGAGTCGTTGAAGGCCACGCTGGAGGCGGTCGGCGCGGAGCGCGGGCTGAAGCTCGGCAAGGCGCAGGCGCCGGTACGGGTCGCGGTCACCGGCCGCACCGTCGGGCTGCCGCTGTTCGAGTCGCTGGAGGTGCTCGGCCGCGACCGTACGCTGACCCGGCTGCGCGCCGCCCGCGTACGCCTGGTCTGAGCGGCAGGCCCGCCGACGGCCCGGGCGTGTCGTGGCCGGGAGAAGGTGACCCTGTCGAGCGATATGCCTCTGAGTCATGATTATGACTCAGAGGCATATGCGTTTTCGGCGATCGTTGCGCCGGCCGCGTCACGCGGAGTGTTCCCCGCGAGCCGGCTCCCGCTGACCGGCCGGCGTCAGCGGCGGGCAGCCCGGCGGCGCAGCAGCAGCCCGCCGCCCAGCGCGGCCAGCACCACCACCGCGCCGGCCGCCCACAGCCAGCCCGTACCCCCGTCGTCGTCCGCCTCGGCGGCGGCCGGGGTCGGGCTCGGCGCCGCGCTGGTAGGCGCGGCGGGCGCGGCACTCGTGGGCGGCGCGCTCGCCGACGGCGCCTCGGCGGGGGTGCCGGTGGTCAGGGTGAACCGGATCTCCCCCTTGATCGGATGGCCGTCGTCGGAGGCCAGCCGGTAGGTGACGATGTAGAGCCCGGCCGCGCCCGGCCGGAACGGCACGGTCACCCGCTTGCCGGAGAAGGTCGGCGCGCCGCCGGCAGCGGCCACGTTGTCCGGCCCGGTGACGGTGACCTCGGTCGTGGCTTCCTTCGGCGTGGCCAGGAACCGCAGCTCGATCCGCTCCGGCGCGGCGGCCAGCCGGGCCCCGTCGCGCGGATCGCTGCCGGTCAGCGAGTTGTGCGCGGCGGCCGGCGCGGCCGGCAGCAGCGCGAACGCCGCCACCACCCCGAGCACCACCACCCAGGTACGCGCCGTACGGGCGACCCTGCCCCCCATGGTTCCCTCCGTCCGGGTAAGATCCGGCCGATGATCATCGACCGCTCGTTGGTCGGTCTCAGCTCGCAAATAGTTCCAAATACTCTTCCACCTGCTGCAACCGAGCGCCGTTCTGCGGAGTCTTTGTGGTGGACACCGGTCCAGTGTGACTGCAGCGGAAGCCAGCCATCGAACGGGGCGAGGAGGCGGCGATGATCCGGAAGGTGAGACGGCTGCTGATCGCCGTGACCGGGACGATGGCGGCCCTCGCGTGCACACTGGCTCTGACCGGCGCGACGGCGGCCCACGCCGCCCCGAAACCGACGCCCGCGCCCGCCCCGACCGGCGTCGACATCACCGGCGACAAGCTCGACGAGCCGCTGCGGCTGCGCACCGACAGCCGGTCGGCCGACGTCCACCTGGTGATCGACCAGATCAAGTGGCTGGGCGCGACCGGCCAGCTGCGCGGCCCGGCCG
This sequence comes from Micromonospora sp. C41, assembly GCF_018070485.1. Classification (NCBI taxonomy): domain Bacteria; kingdom Bacillati; phylum Actinomycetota; class Actinomycetes; order Micromonosporales; family Micromonosporaceae; genus Micromonospora; species Micromonospora sp. C41. The sequence goes on from NZ_JAGPXP010000035.1 coordinate 33,878, forward strand.
CCGCGGACCTCGGTCCGAAGTACACGGTGGTGGTGCACGTCGCCGCCGGTCCGCAGCGCACCTACGACCTCTTTCCCCTGGCCAAGGGCGGCCCGCGGGTCTACCGGCCGGCGAAGCAGCCGGACCGGAGCAACCTCCGCGCGGGCTGGTTCCTCGGGCGGCTCAACATGCCGGAGACGCTGCGCTCGGTAGGCGTGCCGTTGCCGGCGCAGTTCGACACGCTCGCCGGTGGCATCGGCGGCGGCGAGCGGGTACTGCCGGAGGAGGCGCTCGACCCGGTGGGCGAACTCGACACCGCCCTCGGCGAACTCCAGCGGCTGCTGCTGCTCAACGTGGGCGTCGTGCTGGTCATCACCGCCGGGCTCGCCGGCATCGCGCTGCTGGTGCGCCGCCGCACCCGCTGAGCCCGGCCCGACACCGCGTCGGCGTCAACCCGCCCGGCTCCGCATCAGCACCAGCGACGCGGCGGGCGCTCGCGGCGGACCGTACGGTTGCGCGGGCGTACCGCGCCGTGGCGGTGGGCGCCCGCCCAGCCCGCCAGGTCGCTGCGACAACCCTGCTCCGGCGACGCCTCGTCCGCGAGATGCGCCGGCTCGACGGCCCGCTGACGGGGCACCGCCGGCTCGTCCTCGGCGCGCTCCGCGGCCCGGCCGACGGCCTGCTCGCCCTGGTGGTGCAGGCACGGCCGACGCGGGTGCGTGGCCGTGACCGGCTGGTCGTGGCCACGCCGGCACGGCTCGCCCTGGGCGCAACCGTGCTCGGCCTCCCCCTGCGCCATCCCGGCCTCCTCACCGTCGCCCTCGCGCGCCCGCCGGAACAGCCCGGGCGCGCCCTGACACCGTACTGGCCCACCCGGACAAGATCGCCAGCGCGTACCGGTGGAGATCGTCACGCCACGGCGAAGCCGCCACCTCGGAGTGGAACCGCTGCTCAGCGCATGTCAGGCTGGTGCGGTGAGCGAACCGGGCGGCACGGAGACGTCGGCGACGCTGCGCCGTATCGAACGGGCGGCGGGCGGCCTGGCCACCGCCAGCGTGGCCCGGATGGACGAGACACTGCCCTGGTTCCGCGACCTGCCCGCCGACCAGCGCTCCTGGGTCATGCTCGTGGCCCAGGCCGGCGTGCGGTCACTGGTGCAGTGGCTGCGCCAGGGTGGCGGCGCCACCGACCGCACCCAGGAGGTGTCGGACGAGGTCTTCGCCGCCGCGCCGCAGGCGCTGGCCCGCTCGATCAGCCTCCAGCAGACCGTGGCGCTGATCAAGGTGACCATCGACGTGGTCGAGGAGCAGGTGTCGGAGCTGGCCGTGCCGGGCGAGGAGCAGTCGCTGCGGGAGGCGGTGCTGCGCTTCTCCCGGGAGATCGCGTTCGCCGCCGCGCGGGTCTACGCCCGGGCCGCCGAGAGCCGCGGCTCCTGGGACGCCCGGTTGCAGGCGCTGCTGGTCGACGCGTTGCTGCGCGGCGACTCCCCGGACGTGCTGGCCAGCCGGGCCGCCGCGCTCGGCTGGACGGACGCCCCACCGGTCGCGGTGGCGGTCGGCCGTTCCCCCGGCGGCGAGGTGGCCGCCGTGCTGCACACCGTCTACCGGCAGGCCCGGCGCATCGGCGTCGAGGTGATCGGCGGCGTGCACGGCGACCGGCTGGTCATCGTGCTGGGCGGGGCCGCCGACCCGGTGGCGGCCACGGAGAAGCTGCGTACCGCCTTCGGTGAGGGGCCGGTGGTGGTCGGCCCGGCGGTGCCCAGCCTGGACGAGGCCACCGAGTCGGCGCGGGCCGCGCTGGCCGGCTTCCGGGCCGCGCCGGCCTGGCCGACCGCGCCGTGCCCGGTCGCCGCGGACGAGTTGCTGCCGGAACGGGCGCTGGCCGGCGACACCGAGGCCCGCCGCCGGTTGCGCCACGACGTGTACGCGGCACTGGCCCGCTCCGGCGGCGAGCTGCTGGAGACGCTGGACGCGTTCTTCGCCGCCGGTGGCACGCTGGAGAGCGCCGCCCGGGCGCTCTTCGTGCACCCGAACACCGTGCGCTACCGCCTGAAGCGGATCGCCGAGGTGACCGCCTTCTCGCCGCTGGCCCCGCGCGACGCCTTCGCGCTGCAGGTGGCACTGACTGTGGGTAGGCTCGACCCGGTGGTACCGGGGGTCTCCGACCGGCGATGACCGCCCACCGATTTTTGTAGGTTTCCTCCAAAGGTTCTAGTGCGGTTTCGTGCCGTGCGTTACAGCGCGACCCGCGAGTATCCGTCAGAGTCGTACACGTGCTCGCCGTACTCTCTCCGGGACAGGGTTCGCAGAAGCCCGGCTTCCTCGCTCCGTGGCTCGACCTCGACGGTGTCGAGGCGCGCCTGCGCTGGTGGTCGGCCCTGGCCGGGGTGGACCTGATCCATTTGGGCACCCGGGCGGACGCAGACGAGATCAAGGACACCGCCCGTACCCAGCCGCTGCTGGTCGCCGCCGCGCTGCTCGCCGCCGAGCACCTGCCGATGCACGACGTCGCGCTGGTCGCCGGGCACAGCGTGGGTGAGCTGGGCGCCGCCGCCCTGGCCGGGGTACTGCCGGCCGAGGCCGCCGTGACGCTCGCCGGCGTACGCGGACACGAGATGGCCGCGGCCTGCGCGCTGGAACCCACCGGGATGGCCGCGGTGCTCGGCGGCGACCCGGACGAGGTGCTCGCCGCGCTCCAGTCCCACGGGCTGCACCCGGCCAACCGCAACGGCGCCGGTCAGATCGTGGCCGCCGGCGCGATCGACGGGCTGGACAAGCTCGCCGCCGAACCGCCGGCCCGCACCCGGATCATCCGGCTCCAGGTGGCCGGCGCGTTCCACACGCCGTACATGGCGCCGGCCGAGGCCGCGCTGGCCGCCGTCGCCGCCGGTGTCACCGCCTCCGCCCCGGCCCGGATCCTGCTGTCCAACCTCGACGGCGCGCCGGTCGGGCACGGCCCGGAGACGCTGCAGCGGCTGGTCCGGCAGGTCACCGCCCCGGTCCGCTGGGACCTGTGCATGCGTACGCTGGCCGACCTCGGGGTCACCGGCGTGATCGAGCTGCCGCCCGCCGGCACCCTCGCCGGACTGGTCAAGCGGGAACTCAAGGGCGAGGGCGCGCCCGAGATCGTCACCCTGAACACCCCCGCCGACCTGCCCGCCGCGCGGCGGCTGGTCGCCCGGCACGCCGGTCCCGCCCGCCCGTACACGCCGTGGTTCCGGGTGGTCGTCTCCCCCGCCGCCGGCCGCCTCGCCCGGGCGGCCGAGGCGACGGTGGGCGCCGAGGTACGCGCCGGCCAGGTCCTCGGCCACGTCACCGGAGCGCAGGGGCCGGTCGAGGTGACCGCACACGACAACGGGCTGCTCACCGAGTGGCTCGCGCACCACGACGACCCGGTCGCCCCGGGCCAGCCCCTCGTCCGCATCGGAGGAACGCACTAAATGGCCGGCAGCCGGATCGTCGCGATGGGGCACTACCAGCCCTCCCGCGTCGTCACGAACGACGAGATCGCGCAGATGGTGGACACCAGCGACGAATGGATCCGGGACCGGGTCGGCATCGCCACCCGGCGGATCGCGGGCGACGAGACGGTCGCCGACATGGCCACCGCCGCCGCCGGCAAGGCGCTCGCCAACTCCGGCCTCACCGCCGCCGACATCGACATGGTCGTGGTGGCCACCTGCTCGTCGGTGGACCGCAGTCCCAACGTGGCCTGCCGGGTCGCGGCGAAGCTCGGCGTCACCGCGCCCGCCGCGTACGACCTCAACACCGCCTGCTCCGGCTTCGCGTACGGGCTGGGCACCGTGGACCACGCGATCCGGGCCGGCGCGGCGCGCAACGCGATCGTCGTCGGCGCCGAGAAGCTCTCCGACTTCACCGACTGGACCGACCGCTCGACCTGCATCATCTTCGCCGACGGCGCCGGGGCGGCCGTGGTGACCGCGACCGCCGACGACGAGCCGGCCGGGATCGGGCCGGTGGTCTGGGGCTCCGCGCCGGAGAAGAGCGACGCGGTACGCATCGAGGGCTGGCAGCCGTACATCGCGCAGGAGGGGCAGTCGGTGTTCCGCTGGGCCACCACCGCGCTGGCCCCGCTCGCGCTGCAGGCCTGCGAGCGGGCCGGCGTGGCCCCGTCGGAGCTGGCCGCGTTCGTGCCGCACCAGGCCAACGGCCGGATCATCGACGGCATCGCGAAGCGGCTGAACATTCCGGACGCGATCATCGCCAAGGACATCGTCGAGTCCGGCAACACGTCGGCGGCGAGCATCCCGCTGGCCCTGTCGAAGCTGGTCGAGCGGCGCGAGGTGCCCTCGGGCGCCCCGGTCCTGCTGTTCGGCTTCGGCGGCGGCCTGACCTACGCCGGTCAGGTCGTGCGCTGCCCCTGAGACCCCCTCGGGCGCGAACGCGCCGAGGCGCGTGACCGGCGACGCCGGTCACCGGTAACCCCCGATGAGAGGAACCAACCGCAATGACCCGTGACGAGATCACCGCTGGCCTCGCCGAGATCCTCGAAGAGGTTGCCGGGGTGAACCCGGACGACGTGGCCGAGGGGAAGTCCTTCACCGACGACCTCGACGTCGACTCGCTCTCCATGGTGGAGGTCGTGGTGGCGGCCGAGGAGAAGTTCGGCGTCAAGATCCCGGACAACGAGGTGCAGAACCTCAAGACGGTCGGTGACGCGGTCAGCTACATCGAGGCGCAGTCCTGATCATGAGTCGTCCCGACGTCGTCGTCACCGGGCTCGGCGCGACGACCCCGCTCGGCGGGGACGTCGCGTCGACCTGGGACGCCATGCTCGCCGGCCGCTCCGGGGTGAGTGCGCTCACCCAGGAGTGGGCGGCGGACCTGCCCGTCCGGATCGCCGCCCAGCTGGCGGTGGACCCGTCCGAGGTGCTGGACCGGGTGAAGCTGCGCCGGCTGGACCGCTCGGAGGCCATCGCCATCATCGCCGCCCGGCAGGCGTGGGCCGACGCCGGGCTGGCCGAGGCCGGGCCGGACCCGGAGCGCCTGGCGGTCAGCGTCGGCTCGGGCATCGGCGGCGCCACCACCCTGCTCGCCCAGGACGACATCCTGGAGAAGTCGGGCCCCCGGCGGGTCTCCCCGCACACCATCCCGATGCTGATGCCGAACGGTCCGGCCGCCTGGGTCGGGCTGGAGCTGGGCGCCAAGGCCGGCGTGCACACCGTGGCCAGCGCCTGCGCGACCGGCGCGGAGGCGATCGCGCTGGGTCTGGACATCATCCGCGCCGGCCGGGCCGACGTGGTGGTGGCCGGCGGCACCGAGGCGGTCATCCACCCGCTGCCGATCGCCGGCTTCAGCTCGATGCGGGCCATGTCGACCCGCAACGACGAGCCGGAGCGGGCCTCCCGGCCGTGGGACTCCGGTCGCGACGGCTTCGTCCTCGGTGAGGGCGCGGGCGTGGTGATCCTGGAGCGCGCCGACCACGCCGCCGCCCGGGGCGCCCGGGTGTACGCGCGCCTGGCCGGCGCGGGGATCACCTCGGACGCGTACGACATCGTGCAGCCGCACGCCGAGGGCGAGGGCGCGATCCGGGCCATCGCCCGGGCGGTCGCCGACGCGGACGTGGCCCGTACCGACATCGTGCACGTCAACGCGCACGCCACCTCGACCCCGGTCGGGGACATGCTGGAGATCGGCGCGCTGCGCCAGGCGGTCGGCGACCACCCGGTGCTCACCGCCACCAAGTCGATGACCGGGCACCTGCTCGGCGCGGCAGGCGCGCTGGAGTCGATCGCCACCATCCTGGCCATCCGGGACGGCGTGATCCCGCCGACGATCAACCTGGACGACCCGGACGAGGGCCTCACCCTGGACGTCGCCGCGCACAAGGCGCGGCACATGGAGATCCCGGCGGCGCTGAACAACGCGTTCGGCTTCGGCGGGCACAACGTGGCGCTGGTCTTCACCCGCCCCTGACGTAAGGAAGGGCCCCTTCTTAACAGGCGACTGCCCTGTTAAGAAGGGGCCCTTCCTCTACCACAGGCGTTAAGAAGGGGCCCTTCCTTACACCTCAGCGGTTGCGGGGGTGTAGGCGGGCGGTGCGCTCGTTGCCCCGCCGGTAGTTGCCGGTCCACCGGGCCATGGCCAGCTGCGGATCGTCGTCGACCTCGGCCAGGAACTGCGCCGCCCGGCCGCCGCGAAGCGTGCTCGCGACCCGGCCGTGATGCGTGATCACCACCGTGCCGTCGGCGCGCTCGACGTACCGGAATCCCTGTGCTGCCTCTCCCATGGCGCCACCCTGCCAGCCGGCCGCCCCGGGCCGCACCCGAGTTACCGGCGGCGGCGGTCAGGTGCGGCAGGTGGTGGCGGGCAGGCCGGAGACCGGCACCGGGGAGCGGCCGCCCGGGCGGGCCTTGCCGGCGAGCACCGCGGCGAGGCCGTTCATCGAGGCCCGGGTGGACGAGTAGGTCGCCATCAGCGTCGGGGACTTCGCCCCGGACAGCACGTACGGCGTGTCCATCGCCACCGTCACGGCGGCGTCGGCGCGCAGGTCCTTCGCGCCGTCGCCGTACCCGACCAGGTGCACCACCGTGCCGCCGGAGGGCACCACCTTGACGCCGGCCGCGGTGAGCGCCTCGGTCAGCAGCTTGCGGGTGCGCTCCCGGCCACCGGAGGAGGTCACGCTGACCGGTCCGGTCACCGCGCCGCCGCACTTGCCGCGCAGCACAGTCACCGCGGCGGTGGCGAGGTCGTCGGCGGCCTTGCGGTGGTCGGCGCCGTCGAGCGTGGACAGCGCTGGCGTGTCCCGCCCGGCCAGCCGGAACTTCATGGTGAGCACCCGGGTGACCGCCTCGACCAGGCGGGCGCGGGGCAGCGAGCCGTCCTTGAGCGCGGCGCGCAGCCCGTCGTACGCCTGGGTGACGTTCGGCGTCATCAGGATGAGGTCGTTGCCGGCGTTGAGCGCGCGCACGGCCGCCTCACCGGGTGACCACTTCTTGGCCGGGGCCATGTTCATCCCGTCGGTGATCACCACGCCCTGGAAGCCGAGCTGGCCGCGCAGCACGTCGGTGAGCAGCTTGCGGGAGAACGTGGCGGGGGTGCCCGGGTCGACCGCCTTGACGTCCAGGTGGGCCGACATCACCGCCATGGCCCCGGCGCCGATCCCGGCCCGGAACGGCGGGAACGCGATCCGGTCCAGGTCGGCGCGGGACTGCTTGATCACGGGCAGCTCGGTGTGCGAGTCCTCGGCGCTCAGGCCGTGCCCGGGGAAGTGCTTGACCGCCGCGCCGACGCCCTCGGCCTGCAGGCCGCGTACCGCGCCGGCCACCTGGGGGGACGCGGTCGCCGGGTCCGCGCCGAAGGACCGGGAGCCGATCACCGTGCTGCGGGTGACGAGCACGTCGGCGACCGGGGCGAAGTCGAGGTTGATGCCCATCGCGGCCAGCTCGGCCCCGGCGGCCCGCCAGGCGGCCTCGGTCAGCGCCGGGTTCCCGGCGGCGCCGGCCGCGAGCGGGCTGGGCAGCAGCGTCACGCCGTCGGTGATCCGGGTGACCACGCCGTACTCCTGGTCGGTGCCGATCAGGAACGGCGCGGCGCCGGCGGGCAGCTTGCCGGCGGCGGCGCGCAGCCCGTCGGTGAGCGCCCGGACCTGCTTCGGGTTGTCGACGTTCGTGGTGGCCTGGTTGCCGGAGGTGGGGTCGTCGGCGCTGAAGCCGACCAGGATGACGCCGCCGAGCCGGTACTTCGCCACCATCTCGGCGGGGGTGTCGACGCCGGCCAGCGCGCGGTTGCCGGCTGCCGAGCCGGCCGAGACCTCGGTGGCCGAGCTGCCGTAGGCGTACGGCATCAGCACCTGCCCGACCAGGTCCTCGTCGCTCAGCGTGCCGACCAGCGCGGCGGCGCGGGCGGCCGGGTCAGCGGCCGGCGACTCGCTCGGCGCGGGCGCGGCCGACGACGGCGCCGGACTCGTCGGGGTGGGACGGGGCCGGTCCGGCCCGTCCGAGCACCCGGAGACGAGCAGCGCGGTCAGTGCGGCGAGCGCGACGGCGGAGCGCCGCGGGGAAATCGACACGCGGCCCACCGTATCGGGGCAACTCGGCCGCCGTCACCCGACCCGGGTGAGCAGCGTCACCGGGGCGCCGTCGCCGGCGTAACGGTAGGGCTCCAGTTCGGCGTCCCAGGCGGTGCCCAGCGCCTTGTCCAGCGCGTGGGCGAGCGCCTCCGGGCTGCGCGCGGCGGCCATCAGGCTGCGCAGCCGGTCCTCGCCGAGCTGGATGTCACCGGCCGCGCCGACGGCGGCCCGGAACAGGCCCCGGCCCGGTACGTACATGAAACGCTCGCCGTCGACGCCGGGACTGGGTTCCTCGGTGACCTCGAAACGGATCATGGGCCACTGCCGGAGGGCAGCGGCCAGCTCCGCGCCGGTCCCCGGGCTGCCGGTCCAGCCGCACTCGGCGCGACGAGCGCCCGGATCGGCGGGCTGCGCCGTCCAGTGCAGGTTGACCGGCGCGGCGAGGACGCGCGCGATCGCCCACTCGACGTGCGAGCACACGGCGAGCGGGGTCGAGTGGACGTATACGACGCCACGCGTTGGCACGGTGACCTCCCGGTGAGCCGAGGTGCGTCTTCCCCTACGACCTCGTCCTACCGAGTGGTACCTGGACACACATGATGACCCGTGTGACTGGTGGTGCGCCAGCGAATCGGAAAATTCGCCGGTCCCAGCCGGCGGGAAATACCCGGGAGGTGGAGCCGGTTGTGCCCTCTGACGCCGCGACGACCAGCCAGGTGTCGCGGTCGTGTACAGTTCTCTGGGCGGTTCTGTGTGCCGCCGTACATCTTCGCGGGCAGGCGCTCAACCCGGGCGTCACTCGCACAGCCCCCGGACGGCTTTCCGTCCCCACCGTACGTCTGCAAGGAGTACCTCCGTGGCGAGCAACACCTCTAAGACCGCGCGCGCGTCAGTCCGGGCCGGCCAGGCTGGCCAGGGTGGCGCCCTCAGCGTGCTGGGCGAGTTCAAGTACCTGATCCCGCTCAACGGCGGCAAGCACGCCTACGTGCGCAACCTGACCAACGGCAAGACCGCGCACCTGCGCACCGACTCCGAGGCCTTCGTCGAGGAGATCCGGGTGCTGGCCGCCGCCGGCCACGCCGCCAAGATCCGGGCTGAGATCAACGGCCTCGCCGCCGCCCACCCGGACCACGGCTGGGAGGCCACCGAGAAGCGCCTGGTCGAGGCCGGCGTCTTCGAGGGCTGAGCACCCTTCACCCGCACCACCGCGACCGCCCGCCGGGATCACCCCGGCGGGCGGTTTCGCGTCTGCTCCTGCGGCAGCAGCGTCACCTCACCGGTGGCGGATCGCCGGCGGATGCGCGTCCGGCTCGTCCACGGGCCGGACGCGAATCTTCTCCCCGCCCCGGTTGCCGTGGTGTCATGACGGGTAACGCCGGTGTCACCGCCGGGACACCCGGTGGACGCAAACCGGACGGGCTCGGGGGTGGCGACATGGAACTGCGGCTTCCGGACGGCGTACGCCTGCACGTGACGGTCACCGGGCCGGTCGACGCCGAGGTCACCGTGCTGATGCTGCACGGCTGGACGCTCGACGGCCGCAGCTGGCACCGTCAGGTCGCCGAGCTGCGGGAACGGTTCGGCGACCGGGTCCGCCTGGTCACCTACGACGCGCGCGGCCACGGCCGGTCGAGCTGCCTGGCGCTGCGCGACGCCACGCTCGCCCAGCTCGGCGACGACCTCGCCACCGTGGTCGACGAGATCGCCCCGTCCGGGCCGATCGTGCTGGTCGGGCACTCGATGGGCGGAATGACGGTGATGGAGTACGCCCACCGCCACGCCGACCGGTTCGCGGCGCGTACCGCCGGGCTGGTCTTCGTCTCGACCACTGCCGAGGGGCACACGCACACCGTCTACGGCCTGTCCCCCCGCATCACGAGGTTGATCCGGCTCGCCGAGACCACCGGCGCCGGGGTGCTGGCCCGGTGCGGCGGCTGGCGGCCACCGCACGCCCTGCTGCGCGCGCTGCGCCCGAGCATCCGCTGGATGCTGTTCGGCGACCGCTGCGACCCGGCGGACATCCGGCTGGTCACCTCGGCGGTGGCCCGGGCCACGCTGCGCTCGATCGGCGGGTTCCGCGCCTCGATCGGGGCGCAGCACCGGCTGGAGACGCTCGCCGCGCTGGGCGGGCTGCCGGCCGCCGCGCTGGTCGGGGACCGGGACCGGCTCACCCCGCCGCCGTGCGCCGAGTCGATCGCGGCGGCGCTGCCCACCACGGAGCTGACCGTCTGCCCGGGCGCCGGTCACATGCTGATGATGGAGCGCCCGGACCAGGTGAACGACGCCGTGGCCGGGGTGCTGGACCGGGTGCTGACCGGCCGTCCGGCGGCCCGCCTCTGAGCGTCTCCCGCTCCGGAACGGCACTGACGTACGCCACGCGGACGGCATGCCCCGGCGCTGCGGTTGCCGGGGGCCCGTACCCTCATTCAGCCCGTCGTGCCGTCCGACCACAGGAGCATCCGCGTTGACCGACCAGACCACGCTGGACCGGGAGATCGCCGCCGAGCAGCGCCACCTCGACCGGGTGTACGCCCGGCTGGCCGAACTGCGCCGGTCGGCGGCCGACGCCGAGCGGGAGGGCTACCGGCTGGCCCGGGTCGGCAACTTCGGCGCGCTGGTCGAGCGGGATGCGATGGTCTTCCACGCCGCCCAGCGCCGGCACGTGCTGGACGCCGAGCACGAGGGGCTGGTGTTCGGGCGGCTGGACCTGCGTACCGGGCAGGTGCTGCACGTCGGCCGCCTGGGCGTGCGGGGCGTGGACGCGGAGACGCTGGTGGTGGACTGGCGGGCCCCGGCCGCCGCCGCGTTCTACCAGGCCACGCCCGCCGAGCCGCGCGGCGTGGTACGCCGGCGCACGATCCAGTCGGCCTCGGAGAAGGTCACCCGGATCGAGGACGACCTGCTGGACCCGGAGGCCGCGCCGCCGGACATGGCGGTGGTCGGTGACGGGGCGCTGCTGGCCACGCTGTCCCGGGCCACCGGCCGGGGCATGCGCGACATCGTCGCCACCATCCAGCGCGAGCAGGACGAGGCGATCCGCTCCCCCGGCAACGGCGTCACTATCGTCTCCGGCGGCCCGGGGACCGGCAAGACGGCGGTGGCGCTGCACCGGGCCGCGTACCTGCTCTACTCCGACCGGGCCCGGTACGCCGGCGGCGGCATCCTGGTGGTCGGCCCGTCCGGCGTGTTCGTCGAGTACATCGCCTCGGTGTTGCCCTCACTGGGCGAGGAGACCGCCACGCTGCACTCGCTCGGCTCGCTCTTCCCCGGCCTGTCCGCGTCGCGGACCGACCCGCCGGACGTGGCGGCGGTGAAGGGCTCGCTGCGGATGCGCCGGGTGCTGGAACGCGCGGTCCGCGACGCGGTGCCGGACTCCCCCGCCGAGCTGCGCCTGCTGTACCGGGGTGAGCTGCTGCGCCTGGAGCGCCCCGCGCTGGACGCGATCCGGGACCGGACGCTGGCCCGGGGCGCGCGCCGCAACGAGGTACGCCGGGCGGCGTTCGACGCGGTGCTCGCCGCGCTCTACGCGCAGGCCCGCACGCTGCGGGTGGGACGGCTGCCGGAGCAGCCCGCCTTCGAGGACGAGATCATCGAGCGGCCGGAGTTCCGCGAGTTCCTCAAGGCGTGGTGGCCCCGGCTGCACCCCCGGCACGTGCTGGACTGGCTGGCCCGCCCGGACCGGCTGCGCCGCTACGCCGGGGGGATCCTCTCCTCGGCCGAGATCCGGTTGCTCGGGCAGGCGTACCGCACGCTCGCGACCGACGGGCTGACGGTGGCCGACATCGCGCTGCTGGACGAGCTGGACGCGCTGCTGGGCAAGCCGGTGCAGCGGGCCCGGCCCAAGCGCGACCCGTACCAGCTCGCCGGTGGCGTGCGCGAGCTGAGCACGTACGCCGATCGGCAGCGCGCCGCCCGCGCGGCGGCGCGGGAGCGTCCGGCCGACTACCGCGACTACGCGCACGTGGTGGTGGACGAGTCGCAGGACGTCTCGCCGATGCAGTGGCGGATGATCGGCCGGCGCGGGCGGCTGGCGTCCTGGACCGTTGTCGGTGACCCGGCGCAGACGGCCTGGACCGGCGACCCGCAGGAGCTGGACCGGGCCCGGGACCAGGCGCTGGGCCGGCGCAAGCGGCACCGCTACGAGCTGACCACCAACTACCGCAACTCGGCGGAGATCTTCGCGGTGGCGGCGGCGGAGATCCGCCGGCTCTACCCGGATCTGCCGCTGCCCGACGCGGTCCGGTCCACCGGCGTTCCGCCGGTCGAGCGCACGGTGCCCGCCGCCGAGCTGCCGGCGGCCACCGTCGAGGCGGCCGAGGCGCTGCTCGGCCAGGTGGAGGGCACCGTCGGCGTGATCACGCCGGTGCCGCGCCGGGACGAGGTGGCCGGCTGGCTGGGCGCGCTCGGCGCGGGCCGGCTCCAGGTGGTGACCAGCCTCCAGGCCAAGGGCATGGAGTACGACGGCGTGGTGCTGGTGGCGCCGAGCGAGATCCGGGCCGATCCGGGCTCGGGGGTGCGCACGCTCTACGTGGCGCTGTCCCGGGCGACCCAGCGCCTCACCACGCTCGACCCGGTGGGGTGAGGGGCCACGCCCGCGCCACCCACAGTTCACTTGCATACATAGCGATGTGAGCATACATTGGGCCCGGCCGGTACGCGGCAGGGAGGGTGTTGGCGTGGGCGCAGGTCATGACCACAGCAGCGCGGTGGCCAACGCGGCACACCGCCACGCAGGCCGGCTCTGGGCCGCGTTCGCGCTGCTCGCCGTCCTGATGGTGGTCGAGGCGGTGGCCGCCTTCACCACCGGCTCGCTCGCCCTGCTCTCCGACGCCGGGCACATGTTCACCGACGTGCTCGGCATCGGCATGGCCCTCGCGGCGATCACCGCCACCCGGCGCGCCGGCACCGACCCGCAGCGCACGTTCGGCCTCTACCGGCTGGAGGTGCTCGCCGCCCTCGCCAACGCCGTGCTGCTCGGCGCCGTCGCGGTCTACGTCCTGATCGAGGCGGTACGCCGCTTCGGCGAGCCGCCGGAGGTGCTGGCCGGCCCGATGCTCGTGGTGGCGGTGCTCGGCCTGCTCGCCAACATCGTCGCCTTCGCGCTGCTGCGCGCCGGGGCGAAGGAGAGCATCAACCTGCGCGGCGCGTACCTGGAGGTGCTCGGCGACCTGCTCGGCTCGCTCGGCGTGATCGCCGCGGCGCTGGTCATCGCGGTGACCGACTGGTGGTGGGCGGACCCACTGGTCGCCGTCGGGATCGGCCTGTTCATCCTGCCGCGCACCTGGCGGCTCGGCCGGGCCGCGGTGCGCATCCTGGTGCAGGCGGCGCCGGAGCACCTCCAGGTGACCGCCGTGCACGACCGGCTGGCCGCGGTCCCCGGCGTGGCCGAGGTGCACGACCTGCACGTCTGGACGCTCACCTCGGGCATGGAGGTGGCCTCGGCGCACCTGACCACCGACCCGGGCGTGGACCCGGCCGGGGTGCTGGCCGCCGCGCGGACGGCGCTGCACGAGGACTTCTCCATCGATCACGCCACGTTGCAGGTCGAACCCGGAGCGTCAGCCGGAGTGTGCGGAAAGACCGAGTGGTGATTAGGGCAGACTTAAATCACCGTGACTGCTGTACACTTATGTCGGTTTTGCCCCACCATGCGGCACTGCGCAACGGAGCCACGCCCGGGCCGCGCCGGTAGGCTCGGTCGCGGCCGCAGCCACCGGCGTCACCGGCGCAGGTGGGGTGGCCGTCGCCTAATCGCCCGAAGGGGCGAGCCGGGGAACCACGTACGTGGGGTGCATCCGCGTCAGCGGTAGGGATCTTCCGTCCCGAACCCGTCAGCTAACCCGGTCGGCGGTTGACGGAAGGACATGTGAATGCCCCCAGTGGCACCTGTACGACGGACGGCCGCCCGGTTGGCGGCCCTGCTCGTCGCGACGCTGACTGTCGGCGTCGCGACCGTTCCGGCCTCCCCCGCCTCGGCGGCGCCCCGGACCGCCCTGCTCGCCGCCGCGCCCGGCGACGACGAGGGCGGCACGCCCGAGCTGCGCGCCCAACTCGACGCGGCCAGCAAGGGCTGGCTGGAGGCGAAGGCCGCGCTGAACCGGTCGGTGAACCGCCAGAAGCAGCTCAACGACCAGCTCGCGAAGGTCGGCGCCGAGCTGGCCGTACGTGACGCCAAGGTCGGTGAGATCGCCGGGGTGGCGTACCGCGCCGGGCGGCTCGGCACCGCCGCCGCGCTGCTCGACAGCAGCAGCCCGGCGGGCTTCATGGACCGGGCCGCCACGCTGGAACAGGTCGCCGCGCACGAGGACCGCACGGTGCGCGAGCTGATCACCACCCGGGACGAGGCCACCCGCACCCGGGCCGCGCTCGACACCGAGATCCGCGAGCAGCGCAAGCAGGTCGAGGTGATGGGCAAGCGCAAGGAGCAGGCCGAGCGCGCGCTCGAAGTGGCGAACGAACGTTCCGCCCGCAACAACAGCAGCGGCGGCGGCAGCGTCCAGGGCACCTCAAGCAAGAACGCGAAGCCCGCGCCACGCAACTCGGACGGCTCGTGGCCGTCGGAGTCGTGCAGCGTCAACGACCCGACCCCGGCCAACGGCTGCATCACCCCGCGGACGCTGCACGCGCTGCAGCAGGCCAAGGCGGCCGGTTTCACCAGGTACGTCTCGTGCCACCGGCCCAGCGGCTCGGGCGAGCACCCGAAGGGGCGGGCCTGCGACTTCGCCGCCCAGAAGAACGGCTTCGGCGGCGTGGCCAGCGGCGGTGACCGGACGTACGGCAACAACCTGGCCGCGTACTTCGTGCGCAACGCCGACCCGCTCGCCGTGCTCTACGTGATCTGGTTCAAGCAGATCTGGCTGCCCAGCAGCGGGTGGAAGTCGTACAGCGGCGGCAACGGCGACCCGTCCAGCGACCACACCAACCACGTGCACCTGTCGGTGTACTAGCGCGCTCCCGGGGGGCCGGCCGGATCGGGCCGGCCCTCCAGCGTCGCGCCGAGACGGGCCGCCAGGCTCAGGTGAGCCGCCCGGGCCTGGCGGAACGCGTACCCGAACAGCGGCGCCGGCGCGGTGAGCGTGATCTCCACGTCGATGCGCACGGTGCCGTCGGGCTCGTCGCGCAGCCGGGTGTGGTTGCGCACCGTCGTCGCCGGCTGCTGCCGGGCGACAGTGACCACCTCGTCCTCGCTCGCGACCAGCACGTCCGCCTGGTACGTGACCGGGAAGTGCAGCGGGCCCAGTTGCAGCCGGTCGGTGATCGCGTAGCTGGCCAGCGCGCCCGGCCGGGCCGGCAGCTGCCGGACCCGGACGATCAGCGGATGCAGCTCGCCCTGGCGACTCAGGTCACCCAGCAGTGCCACCGCGTCGGCCCGGCTGCACCGGGCCTGCACGGTGTAGCTGAAGCTGTCGCTGCTCTGCAAGCGGGCCCCCTCGCCGTCGTACGTCGCGACGATCGTCCCGTACCGACGCCGGGCTGGCAACGGGTAGAAGGTCCCCTGGCCGCAGGGGGTGCGAACGGCGCTCAGGCGCCGGGCAGCACCTCGGGGGTGTCGTCGGCGAACCACGGCTCGGGAGCGCCGAAGAGGCCGAGCAGGCCGGTCACCCAGAGCTGCCGGTGCACGAACCGGCTCGGCTCGGTGACCACGAGCTTGACGCCGCTGACCTCGCAGGTCTGGAAGCCGGCCACCATGGCGCTGATGCCGACCGAGTCGATGAACGTGACGAGCCGCATGTTCAGCTCGATGCGCGAGGGACGGCCCTTCGCGAGCACCTCGGCGATCGCTTCCCGCACCTCGTACGCGGTGTCGACGTCGATCTCCCCACGGGGCGCGATCTGGACGACACCACCCGGCCGCACCGACTTCACGATCGACAGGCTCACGCGAGCACCTCCACTCGCCCTTGACGGGCGCCTCATCAGTACGCGGGCCGCGACCGAGAGTATTCCTCCAACGGCCCGGTCGCCACCCCCCGGGATGAGCAATTCGCGAACTGGGCACACCTGGGCGCTCCCAATCCGGACCTCCGGGTTCCAGTTTCCCCTTCGACGCGGGCCGCGGCCAGCCGTACGGCCGGTCGGACCCGTCGATCCGCCGACCAGGGTAGCGGGCGCGCGCACGTCCCGTCGGCACCGGTCCCGGCGCGTTCGGGTGGTTCGTCCCGTTCGCTGCTCACGAGCCGGGCACCACCGCGAGGGTTTGCCGCGTGCGCCGGTGGGGCACTGCCCCGAGACAGTGAACGCGCCGGATGGACACCGGAGTCCGAAGTGGCCGCCGGCCTTCGGCACCCGAGGAGGTAGAACGATGTTCGGATCCAACCTGCTGGACCGCCGGGGCAAGGCCGAGCGGGTCGCCGACCAGGCGTGGCAGCACCTGCTCTCCGCGGCCGGCTCCGCCGGTGACAGCGTGCGCGACGCCACCCGCAGCGCCCGCCGCAACTCCTCCGGCTTCGCCGACGACGCCACCGACCTGGTCGGCTCCGCCGCCGAGGAGGCGCGCCGGCGGGCCACGCTCGCCTTCGACGCGCTGGCCGGACGCCGGCCCGCCCTGCCCTGGACGCTGCTGATCGCGGCGGCGCTCGCGGGCGCGGCGATCGGCTGGGCCGCCGGCACCGCCGCGCGCGCCGCGGGCAGCCGCGACCGCGCCGCGGACGAGATCGAGTTCGTGGACGTGGACCGCCCGAACTCCCCGGCCGGCCTGGACGGCTGAACCCCACCCGACCGGCACGGTGGCCGCTCCCGGCACTCCCGGGGGCGGCCACCGTGCCGCGTGGTGCTCTCCCCCACCCGGACCGGGTGAGGGCCGGTCACCCGGGACACGCGCAGGATCGCGGGTGCGGGACCGCGTGCCCGCGCCGCCATCGACGGAGGGAGAGCCGGATGGCCACCGACACGATCACGCGCACCGACCGGGACATCCAGTCCGCGGTGCTCGACGAACTGACCTGGGAGCCCCGGGTCGGCCCGGACGAGATCGGCGTAACCGTCACCGAGGGCGTGGTGACGCTGACCGGCCGGGTGGACAGCTACGCCAAGAAGTGGGCTGCCGAGCGGGCCGCGCACCGGGCCGCCCGGGTCCGCGCGGTCGCCAACGACCTCGCCGTCCAGATCGCCACCGCGGCCGGCCGGGAGGACCCGGAGATCGCCGTCGCGGCCGTACGGGCGCTGGAATGGGACGCGTTCGTGCCGGTCGAGACGCTGCAGGTGACGGTCTCCGACGGCTGGGTCACGCTGCACGGCGACGTCGAGTGGGAGTACCAGCGGCGGGCCGCCGAACGGTCGGTCGCCCGGCTCACCGGCGTACGCGGGGTGAGCAACGGGATCGCCGTGCGCCCGGCGGTCCGCGCCGACGGCCACGACCTGGCCGAACGGATCGTGGACGCGCTCGCGCGCAACGCCGCCACCGAGGCCGAGAGCGTCGACGTCCGGGTGCACGGCGACACCGTCGTGCTGGGCGGGCAGGTCCACTCGCCCGGCGAGCGCGCGGAGATCGAGCGGGTGGTGTGGAACGCCCCCGGCATCCGGGAGGTGCACAACCACCTGGTCGTGCGCTGAGCCGAACCACCCCGCCCGGGTGAGCCCGCCTCACCCGGGCGCCCGCCATGGTGGGAGGCATGAGTGATCCGAACGGGCTGATCACACCCGGGCGGGCCGCCCCCGGGTTCACGCTGCCGGCGGCGCCGGACGGGCGACAGGTGGGTCCCGGGCAGTTCCGGGGCCGTCCGGTGGTGCTGGCCTTCTATCCCGCCGACTGGTCACCGGTCTGCGGCGAGCAGATGGCCCTCTACCAGGCGGCCCTGCCCGAACTGGAGCGGTACGACGCGGTGCTGCTGGGCATCTCGGTGGACAGCGTCGACTCGCACCGGGCGTTCGCCGAGAGCCAGGGCATCCGGTTCCCGCTGCTCGCCGACTTCGAGCCCAAGGGCGAGGTGTCGCGCCGGTACGGCGCGTACGCGCCGCGTGGGCAGTCCGACCGGGCGCTCGTGGTGATCGACCCGGACGGCCGGGTGGCCTGGAGCCACCTGTCGCCGCCCGAGGTGAACCCGGGCGTGGACGGCATCCTCGACGCGCTGGAGCGGCTGGACGCGGAACGGCGGGTGAGCGCCCGATGACCACGCCACTTCAGGTCACCACCGCGCGGCTGCGGACCCCGGTGACCGAACACGACCACGTCCGCGGGCCGGCGGACGCGCCGGTCACGATCGTCGAGTACGGCGACTTCCAGTGCCGGTTCTGCGGCGCCGCGTACCCGAACCTGACCGAGGTGCTGCGCCAGCGGGCCGACGTGGTGCGGCTGGCGTACCGGCACTTCCCGATCGCCAACATCCACCCGTACGCGGAGAGCGCGGCGGAGACCGCCGAGGCGGCCGCCGCCCGGGGCCGGTTCTGGGAGATGTACGACTGGCTCTTCCAGCACCAGGACCAGCTCGACCCGGTGCACCTGTCGCTCGGCGTCGAGCAGATCGGACTGTCGCCGGACGAGATCGCCGCGGAGGTCGGCCGCCAGGAGTACGCCGACCGGGTGCGGCAGGACTTCGTCGGCGGCATCCGCAGCGGCGTCAACGGCACCCCGACGCTGTTCGTCAACGGCGTCCGCCACGACGGCGGCTACGACCTGGCCGAACTGCTGACAGCGGTGGACGCCGCCGCCGACGCCTGAGTCAGATCAACCGCAGCTCGCGCGCCCGCCGGACGGCGTCCCGCCGGCGGGTCGCGTCGAGCTTGCGGTAGATGTTGCGCACGTGCGTCTTGACGGTGTTCACCGACAGCGACAGCTCGGCGGCGATCTCCACGTTGGACAGGATGCTCTGCAGGTACCGCAGGATGGTCAGCTCCCGCTCGGTGAGCGGCTCGTCCAGCCCGCGCGCCGCGCCGTCCGCCGGCCCGGTGACCGGCTGCGCGTCCGTGCCCCGGACCAGTTCGCTCACCGTGGCCCAGTACGCGGTCCCGGAGTCCAGGTGCGCGGCCAGCAGGTCCCGTACCCCCGGGTCGGTGCGGGTGAAGACGCGCCGGTAGCCGTCCGGCTCGGCGAGCGCCAGCACCTCCTCCAGCGCCCGCCCGGCCCGCCGGGCGTCACCGGACCCTCCGGCCAGCACCGCGTCGAGCAGCCCGGCGCCCAGCCGCACCGGCAGCGGCCAGTCCGCCGCGCCGGGCCCGGCCCAGTCGGGCAGCGTCCGCTCGGCCGCGCGGGCGTCACCGGCGCGCAGCAGCAACCGGGCGGACGCCAGCGCCGGCGCCGGCCCCTCACCAGTGGCGTCGAGCAGCGCCCGGGCGCCGTCGGCGTCACCGGCCGCCGCGCGTACCTGCGCCTCCTCGGCGGCCAGCCACCCGCCCAGCTCCGCGCCGGGCGCGACCGCCCGCGCGCCGGCGAGTGTGCGCAGCGCGCCCGCCGGGTCGTCGCCGTCGGCCAGCAGCCCGGCCCGGCAGAGCGCGGCCAGCGCCGCTCCCCCCGGCTCCGCGGTGGCCGGACCGGCCAGCGCCAGGTGGGCCACGGCCTCCGCGGGCCGGTCCCGGTGCCAGGCCACGAGCGCCAGCGCCAGGTACGCGTAGCCGCAGTCCGCCCGCGCCGACCAGCCCTGGCAGGCCGGCATCGCCAGCGCCTCCCCGGCGAGTTCCTCGGCCGCCCGCAACGCGCCCCGGGCCGCCTCCCGCGCCGCCGACCGGCTGACGCAGAGCAGCTCGGTCCGCGGCCGCCCGGCCCGGCGCGCCGCCTCCCGCGCCTCGGCGACCCGGGTCCGGGCGG